>CAZVCO010000001.1:0-1329 GCA_964625795.1 uncultured Verrucomicrobiota bacterium
CTGTAGCCGCATCTAATCGCTATCGATATCGCGTTCGGTATCGTAATCGATATGCTATAAGGGTCCTCCAGATTGCTAAAACTGTTTTTTTTTTTCGATAGCGAACCCGATTCCGATAGCGATACCGACCCGTTGATTTTCTGATATCATCTATGAAAATGGCTATAGAATTATTTAAGATGCTCTAAACGTCTTTATGAAGCCTGAGGCTGATGATCTCGTACGCCCGGAACGGAACAGAACCGTCACAGACGTCCACCTCGTCCTCCGCCAGCCGGGTCCGCTCCACTGACCAGCCCGGTTCCAGATCCACGTCGAGCGTTCCGGACCGACCCAGCACTTCGTGCAGCCGCAGAATCCAGTCGCCGTTCTCCAGGGGTTTGCACCAGGCCGGCACCAGACTCTCGCCGCCGGTCAGTCCTTTCAGCCCCGCCGTAACGGGCCGGGCCGAATGCAGGGCCGGCATGTACAACAGATCCGCCAGCACCGCGGCCTGACCGGCCCGCGGTGTATCCTGCTTCCAGGCCCCGAGGGCGTAGCGGATGGTGTGCACCCGCTGATCAGAATAGGCATTCCGCTCTCCGCCATCCCGCAGTTCAGGGAATAAAAAGCGTCCGTCTTCGCCCAACCGCTCACCTGTCACCAAGGCCGACCGCACCAGGGACAGCCCAATCACGCCCTCCCGGCAGGAGAAGCCGTACTTGTTCTCCGTGATCAGCGACAGGCCTTCGGACTGTCCGTCGTCCATCACCGTCATCCAGCGGCTGGCACAGGTTTCAAACATTGCTTCGTCCTTCGGATCTCCGGGCTGCTGTCCGCGCAGCACACTGTTGAAGGGCGTGCCGAAACGGGCAAAACGTCCACGGTACGCCGTCGGCACAACCGCTTTGAGCAACGTATCCTCCTCTTTCCAGTCCAGCTCCAGCTCCACCTGCAAGACCGGATGGGCCGGATCCACCCAGTAGCGGATCTCCACCGAGCTCGCGCGTCCCAGCTGACGCCGGAAAGCCAGTCCGGCCGTACCCGCCGGGGGCGTCCATTCCACCCGCTCCGCCGGAGTGTCCACGTCCCGGCCCAGATGAAGGGTCTGCCGATCGATATCCCAGGCCTCATAATTATGCGGGAAATCCGGGTACAGCCGAAGCGCATTGGCCGGACCAGTCAGGGGCTGGGCGGCACCATCCACCCTCAATACCTCCACTTCCCCCCGGGCATTGATCTCCACCTCCACAGCTCCGGCCCGGAGACCCTGTTGAGTCACTTCCGGAGCAGCTCCAGCCTCCACTGACGTCAGCCCGTCCAGATCCACCGCCGACAGCGGCGGCAGTT
>CAZVCO010000001.1:1339-3765 GCA_964625795.1 uncultured Verrucomicrobiota bacterium
TACCCCCTTGGCCGTGCTCATCCGACGGGGCACCGCCAACAGATTCACCAGATAATTCCCGCTGCCCAGGGCCTCCACCGCCCCCATATGTGCGGCCTCCGCCAGGTCCCGCAGTTCCGGCAGTCCCTCCTCGTACACCTCCCAGATGCTGCTGCCGGGGATGTAATCATGAAACTGACTGAACACCAGCCTTCGCCAGGCATGTCCGTCCACCGGCCCCGACCCGGTCAGCGCATGCGCCGCCTCCTGCACCATCAACGCCCGCTCCAGTCCGCGGAACGCCTCCTTCAAATCTCCGTGGGTGGTGACCGTACCGCGGTGATACTCCAGATAGAGTTCTCCCTGATACACCGGCAGGCGGTCACGCGCCTCCTCCAGATGATCGTAAAAGTCGTCCAGCCGCCCCCAGTTCGTTTTCGGCACACCGGCCAGATCCGCCAGGCGACGCGCCCGCTCACACATCTCAGGCGTCACTCCGCCCCCGCCGTCGCCAAACCCGGTGGGCTGCAGAAATTCGTCGTGCACGTCCGACTGACGGTACTCGTCCGCCGCCTTGCGGCTTTCAGCAGGGAAGGCCTCCTGATTGTAGCCCAGTCCCTGGGTCACGTGCGAGAGCACCTCGCTTCCGTCGGTGCCCCGCCAGAGAAAACTGCTGTAGGGGAAGAGATTGATGTTGGACCAGGTCAGTTTGGTGGTGAAAAACCGGTCCACCCCGCATTGACGCATGATCTGCGGCATACAGCCGGAATACCCGAACACATCCGGCAGCCACAGCAGCCGCGAGGATTCACCGAAGAGATCCCGGAAGCGCTCCTGCCCCACCAGAAACGACCGCGCCAGCGCCTCGCCGCAGGCCATAATGGTGTCGGACTCCACATAAGTCGCCCCCACCGCCTCCCATTGTCCCCCGGCAATGCGTTCTTTGACCTTTTCGTGCAGGGTCGGGGCCGTCCGGGCCACCGCGTCGTAGGAGGCCGACTGGGAATACGCGAAGCGGAACTCCGGATACTGATCCATCAATCGGTTCATGGAGGCAAAGGTGTGCCGTGCCTTGTATTCCGCGTTGATCTCCCGCCAGATCCAGACCAGATCGATGTGGGCATGCCCGGTCAGCACTCCTTTCACTAATTCCTCTCCTCCCCGCAGTCCCTCCAGCGTCTCCGTTAGCGAGGCCCGCATCACCGCCGGGCCGCCGCTGTCCAGCGCGCAGACGGCATCATCCAGTCCCCGCATCACCCGGCGCAGCAGCGGGGAGACCACCTCCACCTTCGGCTTGTTTCCCACTCCGCCCTCATGCAGCGCATCAAAGGCCGGACAGCGCCGCTCCTCATCTTTTACCAGCGACACCAGGACCTCCAGATCCCGCAGACAGTGCCAGACGTCGTCGTTGCGGCTCACCAGCCGTGCCGTCTCCAGCCGGCAGCCCTCATGGTCCACCCCGTGCGCCTCCGGATGCCAGATTCCGCTCTGATAACACAACCCCTCCACATAGCCCTCACGGCATCCGGCGGGGAGCTCCACCTGACGGTGGGCTACGTCAAATCCACAGTAAGGCACTCCATCGAGCACCAGCGTCCCTTCCCCCTGATCCTGCCAGTGCAGATAAACCGGCGACTCCGTCACCTCGGGAAACGACAGCCGGAACCAGCGCGTGCCCATCAGCCGCCCCCAGTGATGAGGCAGCGACACCGGGGTATAGTCCGCAGCCAGAGCCTCATCGATCGACAGTCCGTCGCGGTCTCCCGATTCCATCGCCACGTCCACCGGCGCCACCTCCGTCCACAACAACGGCTCAAGGCGTTTACGTGCTTTCACCACCCGGGGCAGGGTCAGCTGAAGGAAAGGCTGGGGTCGGTCAAACATAGGTTCACTCCGTCATGGGGTTGAAAGCTGGCTGCTAATTTCAGGTCGCTCTTTTGAACAGATCAATCTCCACATCATTCGGCTGCGGTTCCCCGGGAGTGCTTCGTCCACGGGTAATCTCCTGACTGAGTTCCGCCAGCAGGGACTCCACCACCTCGGGATGACGATCCACCTGATTCGTGGTTTCCGACTCATCTGTCCGCATATTGTACAGCTGCAGGGCGGGAAGTCCTTCGACCACAGCCTCTTTCTCGGTGGGGCTGGTCCAGCCGCCGGAACCGGCGCAGACTTCAAGTTTCCATTCGCCCCTTCGAATGGAGAAATTTCCCAGGATGGAATGATGAATCACAGACTTCCGCCCCTCCTGCCGTTCACCGAAGATCAACGGCAGCATCGTCTCGGAATCCACCGCCACCTCCTCCGGCAACTCATCCTGCATCAGGTCGGCGCAGGTGCGGAACAGATCGGTCAGGCAGATCAGCGCATCGCTCGTGCCCCCCGCCTCAATTCTTCCCGGCCAGCGGGCAATAAAAGGAACCCGGTGTCCTCCCTCCCAGATATCG
>CAZVCO010000001.1:3775-26236 GCA_964625795.1 uncultured Verrucomicrobiota bacterium
CACATCCGCTCTGGCTGCGGGCTTGGAACAGCCATTATCGCTGGTGAAGATGACCAGGGTGTTCTCCTCCAGCCCCCGGGCGTTAAGCTCGGACATCACCCGGCCCACCACATCATCCGTCTCCATCACAAAGTCGCCATAAGGCCCGATCCCGCTTTTGCCCTGCCAGTCGCGGGAGGGTGCAACCGGACTGTGGGGGGAATTCAGCGCCAGATAGAGAAAAAACGGATCCTGGTCCTCCGCACGTTCTGAAATGAACCCGCAGGCCCGTCGTCCCAGTTCCCCCAGCATCTCCTCCACCGGCAGCTCCCCGCTGACCCGGTCATTCTCAATCACCGAACTCATGGTGGCCGAACGGTAAAACCCCCAAAAGGTGTCAAACCCCCGGGTGACAGGTCCATCCGGAATCCGGGTGCCCACCGGCACGCCCGCCGTCCAGTATCCCTCCCGGGATTTATCCGATGCCACCTCCAGCACCTCCCCCTGCTCATCGGTAAAGGTGAATCCGAGATGCCATTTACCCAGACAGGCGGTCCGATACCCTTTTGAGGCCAAATACCCCGGCAGGGTGGTACGTGATTCCGAAATCAGCGGCGTCTCGTTTTCCGCAATTACCCCGTGCTGAAGACGGCTGCGCCAGGAGTATCGACCGGTCAATAACCCATACCGGGTGGGGGTACAGACCGCCGACCCTGAATGCGCATCGGTAAAATGCAGTCCCTCTGTGGCCAGATGATCAATGTGAGGGGTGGGAATCCGGCAGCGGTCGGGATTCATGAACCGCACATCCCCATAACCGAGGTCATCACAGAGAATGTAGACGATATTCGGTTTTTCGGCCGGACGGGAAGATGAAGAGAGCGAGGAAGAAATCATGGAGACAACCTTCTATCTTTTGAAACGGTTTTTGGAAGGTGAAATCCTATGAATTGCCCATGAAGGGGCGCGTATGGCTATGAGCGGATGGAGGTGTCCATCAACCCCGTCATATTCCGCTCAGTCTGACGGCGCAGTTCATCCACCGGAACTCCCCGGATCTCCGCCACCCGTTCAGCAATGCGGAGCAGTCCGGCCGGCTCCTGACCGTGTTCCTGCCCGTCGGGATGCTGATAGGGTGAGTCGGTTTCGAGCAGGATACGGTCATCCGGTACCGCCTGCACAGCCTGCCGGAGTTTGGTTGAATTGGACTGACGGATCACCGCCCCGCCAAATGAAAACCAGGTCCGTTCGAGGTCAGACTGCCTCACCTGCTCCGCACTGCCGCTGAACGCGTGCAACAGCATCCGTTCCGGCAGCGCGCGGGAGCGGACCTCATGCCATTCCTGCCATGCCCCCACGAGATGCAGTGTACAGAAACGCCCCAGCTGGTTGGCCAGCTCGATCTGTCGGAGACACACCTCCTGCTGAAGCTCCATGGGCTGATCCGTCAGTTTCCGGTCCAGCCCGATTTCCCCCACAAACGCTTCCGGGCGGGCAAGCAGATGCCGGGTTAACGTCTCCAGCCAGTCGTCCGACAGTCCGGAAACCTTCCAGGGATGAACCCCGAACCCGGGAATCACCCGGGGATGGGTGCGGCTGAGCCGGTCCATCCCCTCCCACTCGGCGGGATGGGTGGTGTTCCCGAGAAGTCGGTGAATCTGTAAGGAGGCAGCCTTGCTCAGTGCCTCCTCGACCGATTCCAGATCCAGGGGATGGGCGTGCGCATCGGTCCAGCCGTTTCCGTCCATTATTCCGATTCGTTCCGCGTGTCCAAATAGCTCTGCAACTGCTTTGCCAGCTCTTCTCCACGCTCATTCACTCCGGCCACCACTTCCGCGATGGAAAGAATCACCTCACGCTCCACCTGCCTGACCTCCGCCAGCATCTCCTGCAGTTCCGGCAGTTCCTCCGCTTTCCCCTCCACTTGACGGCGAATATCCGCATACGCCTCTGTCAATTGGGCATATGCCTCCTCCTCCCCCGCCTGCTTCTTTTCCACCGCCTGCTTCCACAGCTGTTCAGACTGCTCAATGAGCGGAGCCAATTCCGGATGCTCCTGCCGGGCGCGGTTGAAGTCGGCCACGGCCTTCTGCAGTTTCTCCTTGGCCGATTCCACCACCGGATGTTCCGAAAGATCATGAGTCTGCATGAACTCGCGGAATTCCGTATCCAGCCTCATCCTGTCCTGATCCCCCTCAGGGTGAGCGTGAGATTGGTCATGTGCCGGGTCGGAGGATTCGGAACCCGAATCACCTCCACATCCGGTAAATAAGACAAGACAGGTCAGAAAGGCCAGAAGCAGGGTGATGTATTTCATAGGTGAATCATGCAGATGTCCGTCAACCCTTTCCAGAAAAATCAGGAGTTGCTTTTAAATCTCCACCGCAGTGGGATCTGCTCCTCCTTGACCTTGGAACCGCAATCGTACAGGGTGTCCGTATGAAATCCTTTCTCCTGCTGATCTCCTCTCTGCTCCTGGCCGCCTGCGGCGGCTCCTCCTCCCGCACCTTTGTCTCCATCGGAACGGGCTCCCAGACCGGCGTTTATTATCCGGTGGGCGGAGCGATCAAACAACTGGCCGAACAGGCCGAAGGCTCCACCCTTGCGGTCTCCGCCAAAGCCAGCCGCGGCTCCGTGCAGAACATCAATGACGTGCTTTCCGGCGCGGCCACCTTCGGCATCGCCCAGGCCGACCGTCAATTTCAGGCCGTAAACGGACTGCGGAACTGGGAGGGAAGACCCCGGGACGAACTGCGCTTCGTCTTCAGCCTTCACCCGGAAGTCGTCACCCTCATCGCGGCGGTCGACAGCGGGATCGCCTCCCTGCAGGATCTGAAGGGGAAACGGGTGAACCTCGGCAGCCCCGGCTCCGGCCACCGCGGCAATGCCCTGGCCATTCTGGAGGCGGCCGGCATCGACCCGGACACCGACCTTCAGGCGGAATCCCTCACCGTGGGCGAATGCGCCTCCATGCTGCAGGACAACCGGATCGATGCCTATTTCTACACCGTGGGCCATCCCAACGGCTCCATCACCGAGGCCTCCACCGGCCGCCGCAAGGTGCGCTTCGTGCCCATCACCGGCATGGACACCCTGATCGAAACCTCCCCCTTCTACACCACCACGACCGTGCCCACCGACCTCTATGAGCGGGCGGAACAGGGAGAGGTGGAAAGCATCGGCATGCTCACCACCCTGGTCACCCATACCGACGTGGCGGAGGACACCGTCTACACTCTGGTCAAAGCCGTGTTCGAAAATCTGGACCTGCTGCGTCAACAGCATCCCGCCCTGCAGGGCCTGACCCGCGAGGGAATGCTTAAGGGCGCCCACGCTCCCCTTCATCCCGGCGCGGAGCGGTATTATCAGGAGGCGGGGCTGTTATAGAAAAGCGAACATCGAACACCGAACATTGAACATTGAACATTGAACGCTGAACTCTCCTTTGGCCCCTACAACTCTCTCTCCTTCAACACCCATCTTTCGACGTTCGATGTTCAGCGTTGAATGTTCGGTGTTCGCTTTCCCTATCCCATGAAGCTTCTCCTCACCGGCGATCTCCATCTGGGACGGACCTCCACCCGGCTGCCCGACGCGAAACGCGAGGCGGGGCGGGCGATTTCGGGCTGGCGGCGTCTGGTGGAGGCCGCGCTGGAGGAATCCGTCCATGCCGTGGTGCTCAGCGGGGATGTGCTGGATCAGCGCGATGCCTTCTGGGAGGCCTCCAGCCCGTTCCGGGAGGGAATCGACGCTCTGGGCGCCAGGGGCATTCACACCGTTGCCGTGGCCGGCAATCATGATGTGAACATCCTGCCCGATCTGGCCGCCTCTCTTCCGCCGGAACACTTCACCCTGCTGGGAGCAAACGGCAACTGGGAACGGATCACCCTGAAGGAGAATGGCACCCCCATGCTTCATCTGGATGGATGGTCCTTTAAAAGCAGTACGCAGCGGACCGACCCCACCGCCTCCTACCCGTCCCTTCCTTCGGACGGCCTGCCCGTCCTGGGCGTGGTCCACGGCGACCCGGGCGTCCCGGATTCCAAATACGCCCCGCTCTCCCTCTCCCGTCTGCAGTCTCTTCCGGTCCAGGGCTGGCTGCTGGGACACATTCATAAACCGTCATTCACGCCGGGAACCCCCTGGGTTCTGATGCCGGGCAGCCCCCATCCTCTCGACCCCGGAGAACCGGATGCCCATCACGCCTGGCTGATCGATACCCAACGCGGAACCCTGAGCGACCCCGTACCCTGCTGTCCGGCCGCGCTGCGCTACCGCACCGTCACCCTCCCCCTCAGCGAACAGGACAGTCTCTCCTATGACGCCATTCTGCGCCGGCTTGAGCAGGCCGTGCAGGAGGAGGCCTTTGAGGGATTTCAGCTCCTGCGGGTCCGCTTCACCGGTCAGCATGCCGGACGTGAGGAGCTGGAGGCCCTCACCCGCACCCTGCCTGAATGGGAACATCCGGAAGCCTGTGTGGAATCCGTCCGGGTGGAGACTCACGCGCCGCTGGATCTCCCCGCCCTGCAGGAAGCGGGTCCGGTGCCGGCTCTTTTGGTTGAGGCCCTGAATCAGACACCCCCGGATCTTCGGAAACGGCTGGAGGGCGTGATGCGGGAACTTCGGAACCGCCGTGAATTCCGGGATCTCGATCTGCCGGAAATTGAGTTCGAAGATCTGGACACCGATCTCCTGCTGGAGGACACCCTGCGGGCCGTGAAGGAGCATCTGTCGTGACACCCTCCCCCGGCACAGCTCCGGTCTGCCTGCAGACCCTTACCGTGCGGCGGCTGGCCGGGGTGGTGCCGGACCGGCAGTTCACCCTCCCCGATCTTCCTGAAGGCCTCATCATCCTGCACGGCCCCAACGGCAGTGGCAAATCCACCACCGCCGCCGCCATTCAGGAACTGCTGTGGCCGGAGACCTCCGCAACCCACCTCGATCTGCATGCCCGGGTTCAGCAGGGCAGCGGTCAATGGGAACTGGACGCCCACGGTCAGAACATCACCGCCCTGCAGGGATCCGAGACCGTTCCGCATCCCCGCTGGGCCCCCTCCGAGTTGCGGGGGCGGTATTCCTGGTCGCTGAATGACCTCCTCCGGGCCGAAGACGCCGACCTGGCCGCGATCCTGGCCGCGGAAATGGCCGGGGGCATCGATTTTCCTCAACTGGCCGCCGCCCTGCAGTGGGACAAGGAACCCTCCGCCCCCCTGAAAAAAGCCCGGGAGTTCAAAGAAGCGGATAAACAGATCCGGTCGCTTCAATCCGAACAGCAGGCCCTGCGCAAAGAATCCGCAACTCTCGAGACCCTCAACGCCCAACGGGAGCAGGCCGTGCGGCAGCGTGACCGTCTCCCTCTGATCCAGGCCGCACTGGAACTGCAGACCCTTGAGAACGAGCGGACCGAACTCCAGCGCACCCTGGATCTCTTTTCCGAAGGAGCCAAACAGGTGCGTTCCGGCGATGCGGACAGGATGAAACAGGCCCTGGAGAAACAGAACGACTGTACCGCCGGATTCCGGGATCTCGAACGCGATCAGGCCGACACCGCAGCTCAGAACCCTCTGCCGGAACTTCCGCTCGAGGATGAACACCTGAAACGTCTGCACCATACCCTGGAGCAGACCGAAACCCAGTGGCGGGAGACGGTGAGGGAACGGCATCAGGCCGAGGAGCGCCTGGCCGAGGCCGAGGTGCTGGAAAAAAGCCTGAGAGAACGGCTGGGCATTACCGATCCCGGTTCGGACGAACTCCAGGGCTACGATTTTCCCGACCTGAGGAACTGGGTGGAAACCGTGCTGGAGGTGGAGGAAAGAGCTCGACCGCGATCCGGATGCGCCCGCCATGGACCACACGCTGCTGCAGGAGCTCCAGCTGGTGACCCGGCGCCTGCGGGAGCATCTCGACGGCACCACCCGGCGCGGCACCCCGCCCTTCTGGATCGCCTGCGCCCTGCTGGCCGCGGTCCTGATCCTGCAGATCCGCTCCGGCACGCTCCCGCCCGGCTGGCTGGCGGTCCTCCCCGTCCTGGCCCTTACCCCGCTGGCCTGGGAACTCCTGCACCGCGGACAGTTGATCCGCCGGATTCAGGCGCTCCTGCCGGAGGAGATCACCTTCAGCCAGACCACCCCCGCCGGGGTGCGGGGGCTTCAACGCACCCTCGACCGGCTGGAGCGGGAACCGGAGCTGCGACGCCGTCTGGAGGAGACCACGCAGTCCCATCAGCAGAATGTCCGCATTCTGGAGGCGCTGAAAGAGAGGGTCGAGGCCATGGGCATCACCCCCATCCCGTCCCGTGAATGGTGCCGGAATTTTCTGGAGGATGTACAACGGTGGCGGCAGGCCGCCGATGCCGTCCGCCAGGCGGAGGCAGTGCTGAGTGAACGGGAAAAGCGGATGGACGCCCTGCTGTCCACCTTCCATCAGATGTGGTCGGAACTGAACCTGACTCCCTTACATGAAGATCCGGCGGTGGAATCCCTCGACGTCCGCCAACGCATCGACCAGGCCCTGTCCGCCCGACAGCACCTCCGTCATCTGGACCAGCAGAAACAGGATCTCACCGCCCGTCAGAGCGAAATCGGGGAGGAAATCCGGAAGATGACCACCCGCCTCCAGCTCGACCATCCGGATCCGGCAGCGGTTCAGGAGCTGGAGGCCGCTCACACCAAATGGGAAAGCGCGTTCCGAAGGTCGGAAGTGCTGCATCAACAGGTTTCCGACCTTCGGAACCGGCTGAACAGAGACGCGGAACTGCTTGAGCTGGAACCTCCGGCCCTGCGGTCTCTGGAATCGGAAAGCCGGGCCGCCGCCACCCTTGAAGAGGAGCTCCGGGATCAGATCACCCGGCTGACGCAGAAGATCGAGCTGGCGCAGACCGGACGCACGCTCCATCAGGCCATGGAGGACAGAGAGGCGGTCAGAACGGAACTGCTGGAGGAGCGGGAGCGTATGGCCCGTCAGCTGGCAGGCCGGGCCATTCTCGACTGGCTGCAGGACTCCTGCCGATCCGGGGAGCAGCCCGAGGCACTGGAGGCGGCGAACCGCCTGCTGGCCGGATTCACCCGGGGACATCTGCAGCTCACCCTGGACGTGACCCCCGGGGGTCACGTCTTCCAGGCCGCCTGTCCCGGAGAGACGCCGCGCGGACTGGAACAGCTCTCCACCGGCGAGCGCACCCAGGTCCTGATGGCCGTGCGGCTGGCGTTTTTGAAACGGAACGAACGGGCGCCTCTTCCGCTGCTGGTGGATGAAGTGCTCGGCACCAGTGACGATCAGCGGGCCGATGCAATCATGCAGACCCTGCTGCATGCGGCCCGGACGACTCTCCCGCCGGAGAGGATCCCGCCCGCCGCTCTGGAGAAAGCAGAGCCGAGTGGGCCGCACGCCTGGGCGTACCGGCCTGGAGCGGACACGATCCGGTCGGGGCCTTTCCGCTTTTTCTGCTGATGGAGCAGGAGGAAGAGGCACTGACCAGCTGTCTGCGGTTCGGCATCACCACCTGGGGACCACTGAAACATCTGCTCGACACCGGCGGCGCCCCCTCTCTGATCCCGGATGCGCTTGTCCCCAGGCTCAGGGTCCGGGCCGATGCCCTGAAGGCGCTGGCCGAGGCCTGGAGGATCGGGCGGCCCCCTTCCGTGGACCCTGCCGCGGTGATGGAGAGCGGCATCGTCAGTGATGCCTTTGCGGAGGAGATCCTCCGGGTCCTGCGGGAATCGGAGTACAACGCCGCCCGCTTTCTCGAGGCGCTCGAGAACAAGGCGGTGTCACGCTGGCGGCAGGACAACACCGATCAATTGCGCTCGTTGTTTTACGAACAGGGCACGCTGTCGGACGAAACGCCGCTGGAGGACGAAGCCCTGCTCAGTCATGCGCTTGGCCTGATGGAGAATCCGGACCGGTTGGAGCCGGAGGACTGGCAGAGGATGAGGCGCTTTTTTATCCGCCAGAGCTGAAGCGTTTCACCGTCTCAGTCAGGAGAACCTGATTCACGAATCCAGGGCCTGCTGCAGGACGGGCAGAATGGTTGCGGCCATGCGTTCGTAGCCCATGTCCCCGGGATGGATTCCGTCAAAACAGGCCTCATGATCGGTTCCCATCAGCTCATCTCCCCGCACGGTAAACAGCGGCACTCCCTCGTCTTTCAAATGACCCAGAATCCTGCGCACCCGGTTGTTTTTTTCCGGAATGTCGCGTTTGGCAGGCATGATCCAGGCATTGGTCCGGGGGAAATCCTCCACCACCACAATCGGCACGCCGGGTTTACCCCCGGCGAGTTTCCGCACAAACATCTCCAGCCGCTCCTCCACCAGATCAATCCCCATATTGGGGAAGGCATCAAGCACGTAGACGGCCGGATCCAGTTCCAGCAGAAGATCCGCCACCTCCGGCTCCATCCTGGCACTACCGGACACCCCGAGGTTGATGACAGGATTCTCCAGACGGCGGCCCAGTCGGGCCGTGTACACCAGTCCGGGCCGTGAGGCATAGGCCCCGTGCACAATGGAGGTGCCGTAGATCACCACCGGCCGCGTGTTGCGGGGAGGAATGCCTTCGAAGGTGTTTTCCTGGGGCACCCCGATTTCCGCACGCAGCAGCCGGTTCCGCATCGGCATGTAGAGCCGGTACTCCCGCTCTTTTCCGTCCAGCCCGGCCGCGATGACCCGGGTGGGAGTGCGGGAGGCCTCGAAGGCATTGGTGCAGGCCACCCAGCGCCATGCGCCCTCTTCCATGGCATACAAATCAAATCCGCTGTAGGCGCAACGGGTAAACGGATCCTCGGTCTGCCGCTCGTCCAGTAATTCCCAACGCAGGGTAATGTCGGTGGCATTGGTACGGAAATGGGTACAGATGCCTGTGGGGGATTTACTCAGGTTCCAGACCGCAGGATTGGTCAGCACTGCTTCGGCTTTTGCGGGAAACCGGTCGTACGGACATTCGGTTTCCGTCCATCCCTGTCCCTCGATCCCAATGTCGTTTTTGGCGTCCAGCCACTTCAGATTCTGTTGTTCTGCTGCCATGTCCATGTTCTCCACTACTTAGCTTATTCCTGTAAATCTTTCATATGCCTGAATTCGCTGTCCGGCCTGGCGGAGAGCTCCGCATAGGTTCCGGTTTCCACGATCCGACCCTCTTTCATGACCACCACCAGATCGACATTGCGGATGGTGGAGAGGCGGTGGGCCACGATCAAGGTGGTCCGCCCCTTGATCAGCCGTTCGATGGCATCCTGCACCAGTTTTTCCGACATGACATCCAGAGCCGAGGTGGGTTCATCCAGCACGATCAGGCGTGGATCCCGGATAAGAGCCCGGGCGATAGCCAGGCGCTGACGCTGTCCGCCGGAAAGTCTGGCCCCGCCCTCCCCGATCCGCGAATCGAGCCCTTCCGGAAGCTGATCGACAAACTCCTTCACATTGGCTGCGGTCAGGATGGCCTCCAATTCCTCTTCTCTCACGGAATCGGTTCCAAACAGAATGTTTTCGCGGATGGTGCCTTCAAAAAACACACTCTCCTGGGGAACCACGGAAATAAACTGACGCCAGCTCCGCATGTCGATGGCATTCATGTCACGGCCGTCCAGCAGGAGGCGCCCCTGGGTGGGACGCCGGAATCCGATGGTCAGACGCAGCAGAGTGGACTTCCCCCCTCCACTGGGCCCGACGATGGCCACGGAGGTTCCGGCAGCGATATGAAGATCCACCTCACTCACCGCAGGCCGTTCCGAAGAGCGGTACTGATACGAGACCTTCTGAAATTCCAGTTCCCCGTTCACCCCGGTGATGGTTTCCTTGCCCTGATTGTATTCCAGATCCGGGCATTCCAGAATTTCCCCCACGGATTGTACAGACTCCAGGCCTTTGGCCAGCTGGGGATAAATACTCATCACATTGTTCACCAATTGAAAGGCCTGATTGAACAGGGCCATGAAGGTCACCACCTCTCCGACCGTGATCAGCCCCCGGGCGCAGATGCTGAGCATGACCAGCAGCATCAGCAGATTGAAGCCCTGCATGGTGTTAAAGCTGAAGGCCTGAAAGAGGCCGTTCACCCGGTCCAGCCGCTGACCGTTCTCCCCCACCTGGGCGATTTCGCCCTCCACCCGCCGCACCGCCTCCTCCTCAATGCCGTGGGCGCGGCTGACGGGAATCATATCGATCATCTGGTTGACTTCCGAATTCATGGCCTCGATCCGCTGACGGAACGCCCGGTTTTCGCTGCGCATTCTGGACTGGAAGGACCGGATGACCCCCACCATGACCGGCACAAACACCAGATAGATCAGCAGGATCAGCGGCTGCTTCATCAGAGTCACGGTCAGGATGATCACCAGCGTGGTGAGCGCCATAAAGCCACTGGCGACCAGTTGATGACTCAGATGCTGAATCTGCTCCACATCCCGCAGCACCTTGGCCTGCAGTTCGCCGCTGGCCGCATCATCATAATAGGGGATAGAGAGCTGCTGCAGACGGGTGACCAGAGCGCGGCGGAGGCGGTTTTCCAGCCGCCGGGTCAACCTACTCAGTTTGCCGACAAAGTGGGTATTCAACGGCACATTGGCCAGCATCAGCACGGCCTCTGCCAGAATGAGCGGCCAATACCGGAACCAGGTGGCAGGGTCGGCCCTGACCGCATCGATCAGAAACCCGGTCAGCACCGGAAACAGCATGGCGGGCAGCCGTTTGACCAGAAAGACCAGAAACATCCAGACAGCCAGCCACGGGGGACAGTCCACCCAGCGCCACAGGGTGTGAAAAGGTCGTTCTGAATTGTAAGCGCGGTCCAGGAAATGCACCGCAGAACTCATCCGGTTCATAGAAGCGTCAGGTGCTGACACCCCCACGGAGAATTGCAAGGCCCCTCTGTCAAAACGTAAGGGTCACCGGAAGACCCACTTGCTGGCAAGGTCGTAACTGTCGCAGGGGTGCTGTGTTCTTATTCCTGTGATGTGATCACATGGATATTATCCATAATCGGAAACCGCAGGATTTCCGCTCCATCGCCGTAAGGAATAATCAAAAACATGGAGCGTTCCGCTTTCGACAGAACCAAGCTGCGCCGGAAAATAATATTCCAGGAATCACCATCTGGCTGAGCAAGACGTAACTGGGCCATTCCGGTATTACGGTCTGGACGCGTCTGAACTTTATACGAACTTAATTTTTTTGGGTCGAGTATCCCCTTTTCAGAATTTATCTGAAAGGCGACTTCTTTGCTGGTAAAGTTATAAAAACCAACCGTCCCCTCGGGAATAACCGTCTTACTCATATTAAAAGGGAAAAGCTTAACGTCACCAGGTTGAAATTGTGGGATAATAATCAAGACATGCGTCCAGGAGGCGGGGAAAGACACTTCAGCAACAAGCTGACGCTGTGCTGGATCATCAGCTTTAGTAAACAATTTTAGACCCTGAGCGGCCGGTCGGACTATAGGCTCGTTTGGAATGAGATTCGGGACCAACCTCACATCAACAGGCTTGCCACCAACTTCCATCAGAAAAGTAAAAGATTCCGCATCATCTTTTGCGGCGTAGAAGAATGAAATTGCCTGAGCGGGCATCTCCCCCTTTACCTCCTCCTGAGCATAAAGGAGATTTATCCTACTCAACAAGAAGAGCAGGTAAATAATAGTAACGGCAATCTTCCGATGTCGATTCAGCGTTATCATAATTAAATCTCTGATGGTTGAAGCCACCGCATAGATAAAATTTTGAAGCGGCGGCCAAAGAAAATGTTCTGGGGTGATGAAGGCGGCCAAACTTCTGGGTCGTCGGAGGACTCCACATACTCTGGAGTCCTTTGCACAATGGCTTCGCACCATGCTCTACCGATAATATTATCAGCAGAATCCGTGATTTCGCCATAAGCGCGTATCTTAAATGTATCTGACCTGGCTGATAGACGCGGCCCCAATGATTGCAGGAGATCGGCGGAGGTCAGGTAGCCCGGTATACCTGCAGCTGCTGTATAAGTGCCCAAGGACGTATCTCTGTAAAATCTGTTTGCACCACGGTTATAACCAAAAGCTGAGGCATGCTGAAAATAGTTTCTCCCATCCGTTCCCGTTCCCACTATGGTCAATGGACTGTACTGATCTTCATCCTCTACCAGATGATCATTAATGAGCGTTAAAGAATCTTGGTCCTCAGGGTTACTGGTATTAGAATGAAAGTCCAATTGGTCATCAAATGTCGTACGGTCAATCGCCAGTTGAAGGGGACCGACCAATTGCACGGCCTGACGTTCAACACTGCTGCTGATTGCAGCGGAGGGATTACGATTGATGAAACGCGCCAGAGAAGGAAACGGCCCATGATTTCTGACGGATTGCACTATTTGCTCTGCTAAAGCGGTAACTTGATCATCATTTAACTCACGTACTCCGCTGTAGGGTTCAAAATCAGTCGCTGAATTCGTTTCATCGGTCACCCCCAAACCCGGATAAGGCAGCCGTGAGAAGACAGCACCGGTTGGAATGATTGTAGTACCATCGTTTTTAACTATAGGCGCTCTGCGGGTTGAGCTGAGGACGGCTTTCCAAGCTTCGACGGAAGTGGAGTTAATGTTAAACGCCCCCTTCACCAATAACTTACTGGCAGCTTTTTCATAATCCTGCAGATGATTCGAAAGGGTTACATCATCCACTCCTGGGTTATGCAGCATCATCGCGGTACTCGGGAGAGGAAAGGCTGTCTCATCCACAGTGCCGAAAGCCGGCACGGTGGAGAAAAAATATCCATCCCATATTTTTTTATTTATCAGGAACGAAAGATCAAAATGGTAGTCCCTGTTTGTAGAAAAGCCCACGCTCGGGGGAGGCAGTTCAGACCAGTTGGGTATTCCCTGACGATCAAAGTCGGCATTTGAAGATTTTCCATTGGTCTTTGAAAGATGCACGACGGGTGCCACTCGGGCATCACCCCAGGAATTGCCAATGGCATAGGCTGGCATCGAGGCTGCCGCATATCCATTGTCTGAGGTCAGGATACCCGTGGCAGGATGCAGGTTGGCGTGTTGCAACATTCCAATGGAAGTTACACCGGTTTCTTGGCGAGGCAGATGAAAAAGAATCGTTTTCGTGTTGAAACTTTCAACATCCTGATCGTCAGGCAGTTGACTGAATCCATTAAAAGCACGGTCAATTTCTCCTGTAAATGAACCTGACGACATTTCTCCGTCCGGATAAAATCGGGGACGATTTTGTCTAACGGATCCATCTTTGTATGTAGCACTTTCATCCAGCATTCCTCCAGATGAAGAGTAATTGGGTGTCGAATCATAAAATTTAATTTCATCATCGTCCCTTCGATCATTCCCCGGGCGAATGATCTCCGGCGCAGCAGGATTATAGTTGGCCAGCCAGCGGAGCCTGGGGTTAATGAATGTATTCCCTGTATTGGCACCAATGGGGTCTTTATTAAACTTTCGCCCGGAAAACTCCATGACGGTCGTAAAGCCCAAAGCGAGAACCGGCTGATTCCCTGAAGGATATTCAAAGAAGTCATTCCCGCTGGGTGTGACTTTAATGGATTGTTTCAATTTTGTCGTATTCGTTTCATCAATCGTTTTAAAGGTTTCAGCCGGCTCCCCACCATAGGTTCCCCCGTCTTTTTCCCAATTGGTGATGACAGGATTTGGACCTACTGGGAGTGGGGGGTCATCTGGATACGTTAAAGTCTTTCCATATGATGGACTCCATCTGTTGTCATCAACACGTTGGAGTAAAGTACCGTTTGAAAGCCGCAGACTGAAGCCTGCTCTGAAGATGGTCGTTCTGGCCATACTTACCGTCTCCCGACCACCAACGTTCCCCCCGGATACCGTAACCACTCCGGGCGAATTCCAGAAATTAGGCCTGAAGCCTGGTTTAAGATCCAAGGGCACCATGGTAGACGTATTAACGGGCAATGTTACGTTCGAGTCTAAGGAGAAAATGATTGATTCCCCGGGGGGGATTTCCGGACAATCCAGTGTGACTTTGATCGGCGCGCTGGTATCCCATCCACCGTACCCCATATGACCAGAGGTATATGGCTCCCCACCGCTTGGACTGCTCAGGACCAGATAGGCGGGCATACGGGTAGAGCTGGTATCCGTATCCGCATAATTTTCGTCCATGCCATCCCCAGTACTTTGCACGTTGGTGAAAAACTCACCCTCATAAGTATGTGCTTCAATGGTAACATCATAAGGATTCCACAATACCACTGAAGGAATGTAGAGGGCATCAATTTGATTTATGCCACTCGTTCCAGTGGTATCCACACCTGGTGCCATCCATATCTGAAAGCGTGCAATGACAGGATAAATACCCATCTGTGTATCCGTAGTCGGGCGGGGGGAAACTGTGGGGTTATCGCCACTGAGACTATTCTGCAGTTGAACATAGGATCGAAGCGCACCCCAACTGGGGAGGCGGGCAGGAGATTGTCCCAGATTGACACTTGGAATTAAATCGCCGAAAATCTCCACGTCATCATCGATCTCCGCCGGTGGTGATGCGCTGAGTAATCCTGCGGTCAGATCCCGTTTCAGCCCTCCACTCCGGCTATTAGAAAGTACGCCATAACTCACAGAGGCCAGATCATGGAAACGGCGCTTGATATTATCAGCTGCTGAATCCGGGTCCCCAGATAGAAATGCCAGTTGTTCGGGGTCAGCCGCAGCAGATGCGTTTGTGGGAACGGCAAATGGATCATAAAAATCCAAACCCGTTATGGTTTCGACCCCGGAACGTGGCGCGGTCATCGACCGCAAGCGTTTCTCAGCATTTGAAGCAGCATTTAAACGGGGATCAACTCCTTCCAGGTGGGCTTTGATTCCTTCATCCCCCACCCACCAGGCATAACCGCTTGATGCGTCACCATTGTCGAATGTAACTTTGGGCGCGACAACATAATCAAGGGTTTCATCACCATTTGCCGGGTCTGAATCGGCTGCGAGTGAATTCGGACCCACCAGAAGGACAGCGTCGGACCCGTTTATGGTGAGAGGATCAAGTGACGATAAATCTAAGGCTAGGTCACTCTGCTCGGCACTGCTCAGACTTCGCGGATTGTAGGTTAAACTTGAAGTAGGGGTTACGGCTTCAGCCGGAGTTCCCATCGGGCTGGCTTCAGGAAAGGCCACGGTCTGACCAAAGGTATCCCCCACTGCGTCAGAGGTGCGATAATCTGCATTTTCATTACCACTAACGAGCCATGTAAACAAAGCCGGTCGGTCGATATAATATTGTTCGTCTTCATAATAGCCCCAGACCCCCGTCCAATTACGTGCCCCCTTTACGGGCACTGATAATCCGTAAGATGCAGCATCCTGAACAACCTCCCGGTTATCCGGGCGTCCATTATTATCGGTATCATCACCCTCTCCAATATCTGCACGGGCGGTAAACCTCTGATCCGGACCAACACTTCGTTGAAGTTCACTCAGTGCGATGTGCAGCCCTAAACGAGCATTGGCCCGGGCCATAAAAGCGACCTGCCGGTTTTGCGTCGTTCTCAGCTCCATTCGGACAAATACCGTTAGTGACAACACAATCACCATGAGCAGACTCACCACCAGAATGGTCAGCAATAATGCAGAGCCTCCACGGGAGTGGGTTTTATGAACTGTATCGTTAAAGTTTTCCATTAGCTTTTTATGCGTTGTATATAGCATACTTTATGAATACCCCGGCCTTTGCCTTCTGTTAAACACTTCTACATGTTTCCATGGAACATGAGAATGGTGCAGAGCTCCACTGTTGACTTTAAGGTTTAAGTTGTCTAGTAAGTTTTGTTCTTTTTGTAGCCAGAATTTTGCCGGCAACGGCCCCCGCTTCCCCCCAGGAGATCCTATGCATTTATCCCCATTAGACTGGATGGTCATTTTCGCCTACGGACTCTTTATGTTCGGGGTCGCCTTCTGGGCCCTGCGGAAAATCAAAGACTGCGGAAGTTATCTGGTGGGCTCGCGGAAGATGGGGCGGCTGATGCTGATCGCCTCCGCTTTTGCGGGCGGCACCAACGCCAATCACCCCATTGCCGTCTCTGCCGCCGCCTTTCAAAAAGGCATGTCCGGGGTCTGGCTGAGCCTGACCTGGATGCTCATCACGCCCTTCTTCTGGATGTATCCCCCCGCCCTGCGTCGGCTGCGTATCGTAACTCTGGCCGATGTGGTGCGGATGCGTTTCGGCCCGGGCATGGCCATGGTGTTTAAAACCGTCCTCCTCTGCGTGGTGCCCATCAGTATGGGCCTGGGCATCAAATCGGCCGCCATCGTGCTCGAGGTCATGACCGGCGGAGCGGTGGTCGGCTGGCAGGCCGAGGCCACCATCGTGATTCCCACTTTGCTGTATACGCTGATCGGCGGAATCATCGCAGCCTACGCCACCGATGTCTATCAGGGTCTGATGATCGTCATGCTCTCCTTCTTGCTGATCCCTTTCGCCATCGTGGAGGCCGGTGGCCTGGCCGCGCTGGATGCGGGCATTGCCGATGAATACACCAGCCTGTTCAGCGGGGTGCAGGGGGATTTCGGTTTCTGGTGGATTGTCTGGTTCGCCATCGGCATCACCTTTTCCGCCGTGATCAGCTCCGCCGGGGGCGCGGCCTCCGCCTCCAATGAGATGGTGGCCCGCATGAGTGTGTTCGGGTCCATTCTGAAACGCTTCTGCACCGTGGGCTGGGGATTAATCGGTCTTTTCGGCATCGCCCTGTTCGCCGGCCACGCGCTGGTCGACCCCGCGGCAGGGAATCCATTGGCCAGCCCGGATAATATATTTCCCCTGGCCTCCGGCTCCCTCCTGCCGGTGGGGCTGCGCGGTCTCATGGTGGCGGCCATTATCGCCGCGGTCATGTCCAGTCTGGATGCCAGCATGCTGTTTTTCTCCGGCATGTTCGTCAATAATGTCTATCAGGAACACTGGGTCCGCAACGCCTCGGCCCGCCACTACTTAACCGTCACCCGCGTCTTTGCCGCCGTTGGCATCGGCATCGGCTGGTGGGTGGCCACCGGGGTGGAGGACATTGTCGAGTTTGCCACCATCGTGGAGCCCATTGGCTCGCTCACCGGTATCGCCATTCTGGTGGCTCTCATGTGGCGGCGGGTGACTGCGGCCGGAGCGATCGCCTCCGTCATTGTGGCCACCCCGCTGTTTCTCGCAGTGAACCGGCCCGGCTGGCCCGAATGGGAATGGGTCACCACCCTGGCCGGACAGCCGCTTTCGCTCTTCCAGATGCTGAACCTCCAGCCGGTCGCGGAGTGGCTGGCCTCTCTGTACGGACTGGACCTGATGGATCCTGAACTGGGATACTTTACGGCCGAGGGCCTCCTGAACCGGTTGCCGGTGCAAATCAAATACCCCATGTACATTCTGCCCACGCTGGGTACCCTGATCACCGTCTCCCTGTTCACCCGTCAGCATAATCAGCATGCGGTGGATGAGTTCTACTGCCGCCTCGACACCCCGGTGGGACAGGAGCATCTCATCCGGGAGGCGGGGTTCGAGGTGGATCAGCTGGAACATCTGGACGAGGATGAACTCGAGATTCCCATCGAAGCCCTTGGGCCCTCCCGGCGGTTACTGCTGCCGGATCTGCTGCGCCTGCCGAAACTGCTGAAATCGGGCGAGGCCACCCTCGCCGATTACAAGTGGGACTGGATCGGGCTTTTTGGCTCCATCACCTTTGTGGTGCTCTTTCTTTACGCCGTCGAAGCCCTGGGACGCCTCTTTTAAGCTCCTATGACCGATACCTCCCAACCAAAAACTCCGAACCCCTTTGAGGTTATTGTGGTCGGCGCCGGCGCCGGCGGGATCTGCGCCGCAGTGGCCGCCGCCCGCTCGGGTGCCAGAACGCTGTTGCTCGAAAAAGCCCCCGCCATCGGCGGCACCGGCGTTCACTCCCCGGTCTCTCTGATCTGTAAATTCCACGCCACCGATCACCGTCCCATCAACATGGGCCTGCATCGCGAACTGTTTTTCGAGGTCTACCGGTACAGCACCCGGGACAAACGGGCCTCGGCTCCCCGTCTGACCTATGATGAGAAACAGCTGGCGGAACGCTATCGGACCCTGCTGGCGGCGGAATCCAATATCACGGTTCGCACCGGGGCCGGCGTGGAGTCCGTTGAGGTGGATGACCGGCGGATCACTGCTGTGGTGCTGGAGAACGGGGATCGTTATGAGGCCCCGGTATTTATCGACGCCACCGCTGACGGCAATCTCGCCGCCCTGGCCGGGGCTGGATCTCATAAAGGACGCGAACAGGACGGAGCGCTGCAGAGCGCCACTCTGGTGTTCGGCATGAGCGGGATCGATAAAACCCGTCTGAAGCAGCCCGAATTCTCCACCCGGGGCGGGCTGGCCTCTCTCTGGCAGGAGCTCAGCGTATTGTACCGAGAAGCAAAAGCGGCCGGCAAAACCGACAACCCAAAAAAAGGCGTGGTTTGTTTTCCTTATCCCGATGGTGACCGCCTTCTCTTTAATGCCAACGAAGTCCTGGGCGTGGACCCCACGGAACCGGGATCGGTTGAGCAGGCCATGCAGACCGGACGGCGGTATGTGGACGAACTGGTGGAGATCCTCCGCACCCACCCCGCCTTTTCCGGCGCAAAGGTCGACTTTGTCGCCTCCAAAATGGGAGTACGCGAGGGCCGCCGGGTGGTGGGGGACTACTGCCTGACCGAACACGACTGTCTGGGCGAGGCCCGGTTTGAGGATATGGTCGCGGCCTGCGCCTACGAAATCGATATCCACGATCCCGAAGGCGGCGAAACCCGTATGGTCGATATTCCCGGCTCCGGCTATTACCACATTCCCTACCGCTGCCTGATCGCGGCCGATCTGGACAACCTGCTTCTGGGCTCCCGCTGCATCAGCGGCACCCATGAGGCCCACTCCTCTTACCGGGTGATCGCGGGGGTGTCCGCCATCGGTCAGGCCGCCGGCACCGCAGCCGCCCTCGCCGCACGCACCGGGGACCCTTTGCGCAGCCTCCCCTCTTCCTGGATCCGCTACGTCCTGCGGGAGCAACTCCAATTTGTGGAGGGATCCGTGGAATCTCCGCCCGACTGGAACGCGAACCTGGTACTCTGAACTTATGAAACGCACTAGCATACTCCTCATATTGACCATGACCTCATTCCTGATGAACTCTCACTCGGCAGAGCGCCTGATCGCCACCCCGGAGCGTCTGGAACAGGCCCGGAACGCGATCCTGGCCCGGCATCCCCACCACACCGCCGCCTTTCAACTCCTGCAGGACCGGCTGAATGCGAACGACCTCAAGGACGCGTACGGAAACGCCAGTCCGCGCTACAGCGACGGCTACCACGCCCGAGAGGCCGCTCTGGCCGCTCTGTTGACTCCCAATGCCCCACAGCGTCAGCAGTTTGCAGACATGGCCTTCGCCTCCGCGCTGAAGGCCTCAGGACGCAGCGACGCCCCCCTAAGCGGCATGCAGTCCAACCCTAACGGGCTCGGTCTTAAATCCGCCATGAACGGAATGAGTGTGGCTCTGGCCTATAACTGGGCACATGAGTTCTGGACTCCCGACCAGCAGCGTCAGATCCGGGAACGCATCGTGGAGGGTCTGAACGACTGGCCGAAATTCCGGCACGCCAACACTTCTCAAAGTCACGATGCCTCAAACTGGGTCGCGGTCACCCGGGGCGCGGAATACATCATGATTCACGCGATCGGAGAACAGCAACAGCGTGCAAGCCGGGTGAACACCCTTGAGCGCCATCTGATCAACCACATGAAAAATGCCTTCGGGGATCAGGGTGTCGGACAGGAGGGCATGGGCTACATCGAATACCCGGGGGCATTTCTCCTGCCGGCGGCTCTGGTCGACCGGCAATTGGGATCGGGCAACATCTGGAAAGCGACCGGAAACCACGCCTGGTGGAAGCTGGCCATGTACACTCACAGCTTTCACCCACGGGCCTTCGACAAACAGGACCGGAAGTTTCTGACCTGGGGAGTGGCCGAACGAGGTCACGATCAGGGGTGGGCCAGTCTGCTGATCTCCACCGTGCCGGACGCCAGCCTACCCTACTATCTCTGGTTTTACGACCGGCATATCGGAAAGGACTTTGCCGGCCCCATGCCCGGGTTCGACCGCCACCGCGCCGGCACGGTATGGGCATTGCTGCTGTACCCGCCACAGACCACCCCCCTGGACCCCACCGGGGTATTCCCGCCCATGATCACCGACAGCCATGGCTTTGTGTTCTTCCGTAACCGATGGGAGGATCAGGACGACATCCAGATCGCGGTCGGCGGGGATGAAACGCACCACTCCAACGCCTGGGATCAACCCGATGCCTTTAACCTGGCCCTGCTGGCCCAGAACAATTCCTTCATCACCGGCGCAGGGAAAAGCACCTCAGAGAGTGCCCAGACCGGAAT
This sequence comes from uncultured Verrucomicrobiota bacterium, assembly GCA_964625795.1. Lineage (GTDB taxonomy): Bacteria > Verrucomicrobiota > Kiritimatiellia > SS1-B-03-39 > UBA6053 > UBA6053. The sequence continues at coordinate 24,152 of CAZVCO010000001.1, forward strand.
TCTGGTCGACGGTAAAAAACGGGACGGCAAGAATCGCAAAACCGGCGAACTGGTGTCTGCAGATCCAATGCCCCTGGGCGGAACGGTGCGGGTGAATGGCGACGGCACCTACCGCTCCCTCGGACTCACCGAATCCCGGCGGGACGTGGGCGTGGCCTTCACCCCGACCCAGCTGAATCAGGCGGTATTGTCGGTCCACGATACTCTGAAGGCGGACAAGGAACGCACCTTCACCTGGCAGTTGAACACCGGCGCCCCGCAGGCCTCTGCCGATTTTGACCTGAAACAGAGTCTGGAGGGCGGACGGAAGACCTTTACCCTTTCCGGTCGCGACGGGGGCTATCTGAAAGGATGGGTGATGCATCCGCAGGATGCGGAAATCGGCAATGGCACCGACCCCTTTCAGCTCACCGTCACATCCGAAACCGCCGATATCTGGGTCGTGCTTCTCACCGGCAGCGGCCAGCCCCCCATGGCCCGGATCGTGGGAGAGGGATTACGATCCGGCATCGAAGTGCAGAACATTCAGGTCTTTCTCGATCCCTCGGATGACCACACTGTGCTCCGCACCCGCTGAAAAAGGTTGCCCCCCCCCTGACAATCACCCACCCGATCCCGACCACAAAAGAGTACAGAGTGACGACATCCGGACTCTGGACTCTTCTGGCTTGCGTGACTCTCACCCTATATGCACAAACGGACCTCATTGTCATGAACGACCTGCGACCTGGACATCCCCGTCTGCTCTGGACGGAGGATCATTCGTTTCCAGATGATGACCTCACGGAGTCCCTGACACAGCATGTGCTGAATCAGGCGGAGCTGATTCTGGAGGAACCCCCGGCACAACGGGAACTGGAGGGTCACCGAATGCTGAAGGTGTCGCGAACTGTGTTGAACCGCGTGCTTCTGCTCTCCACCGCCTGGCGTCTCGCCGGAGAGGACCGGTTTCTTGAACGGGCCAAAACCGAAATGCTGGCCGCCTCCGCGTTTGAAGACTGGAATCCACAGCACTTTCTCGACGTGGCTGAAATGACCGCCGCCCTTGCCATCGGCTACGACTGGCTGCATGCCGCTCTCCCCGACGCCTCCCGCGCCCGGATCCGCGCCGCGATCATCAACAAAGGCCTCCGTCCTTCGCTGCGTCCCGACAAGTCCGGCCTGTTCACCAAATGGACCAACAACTGGAATCAGGTCTGCAATGGCGGCATCGTACTGGGTGCGCTGGCCGTGGCCGATCATGAACCGGAACTGGCGGAGACCATCGTCCGCCGCGCGATTGAAGGTCTGCCGGTTTCCATGAAGACCTCCTACTCGCCCGATGGCGTATACCCGGAAGGGCCCATGTACTGGTCCTACGGCACCAGTTTCAACGTGCTGCTCCTTGCCGCTCTGGAAACGGCGCTGGGCAGTCGGTTCGGTCTGGATGACATACCCGGGTTTGTCCGCAGCGCAGAATTCATGCGCCAATCCGCCGGTCCCAGCGGCAGATCCCACAACTTCAGCGACGGAAACGATGCGGTGAGGGTGAGACCGCCGCTGTACTGGATGGCTGCTGCGTATCACCTTCCCGGCATCACCGCCTGGCAGGATGAACTGCTCCGGACCGCACTGTCAAAAGATACGCTGAGGAGCCGTCTGGATCCCATGATTCTGATCTGGCGCCGACCCGTCCCCAACAGAGCAGCCTCCGCAATGCCGCTGATCTGGATGGGTCAGGGACCCAATCCCGTGACCTACCTGCGGAGCGGCTGGAAAGAAGACGATCTGTTTGTCGGCATCAAAGCCGGCCGCGCAGCCGAAGATCACGGCCATATGGACGGCGGCAGCTTCGTGCTGGACCGCGACGGGATTCGCTGGGTGCTGGATCCCACCCTTCGTCCTTACTATGAATTTGAATCCGCCGGCGTCAATCTCTGGGGCAAAGAACAGGACAACGAGCGGTGGAAGATTTTTGAAGTCGGCCCCTTTTCCCATTCCACCCTTACGGCAAACGGAAACCGGCACCGGGCCGATGCGCAAGCCCGGTTGTTGGCGGAGATGGAAGCGACCTGGGCGATCTCGTTGCGATCCTTGATCGTCTTT
>CAZVCO010000001.1:26246-42824 GCA_964625795.1 uncultured Verrucomicrobiota bacterium
GCCGCACCGGCACGACGAGCACCACCCCGGGGTGGAGGTCGATCTCTCCGATACCCTCTCGGTAGCGGCCGTCCGCCGCTTCGAACTCCTTCCCGGCCGCAGACTGCGGGTACGGGACCGTCTGACCGGTCTGGAGCCCGGAGCGCAGATCCGCTGGGGACTTCCCACTCGGGCGGCCATCGAGATTACAGAGGATCGGGTCCTCCTCCGGCAATCGGGAAAGCTACTTCCCATCCACTTCCGCTTTGATCCCGCCGCTGAACTCACCGCCGAAAGCTGGGATCAACACCATCCCCCCTGGCAAATGCCGGTACCCGGCACCGGGATGCTGGCAGCCACGGTGACCGCAGATGAAGGGGGCACCATTGAGATAGAGGCCATATTCGGTGGAAATCCCGACCGAACAGCCTCAGAACCCAACGATCACGCGAACGAAAAACAATCGGATTCTAAATGAACAGGGGTCAATTTGCCCCGCTTAGAACAAATCGCTACCTAGACCACTCCGCTTTATGAATCAGCCCCCCTCACACCCCAATATCCTCTGTTTCGTTACCGACGATCAGCCGCCCGAATGGTTTAACGTCTCCTCCAAAGGAAAAGACCCGCAGGGAAACCCACGGAACCTGACCCCCACCCTGGACCGACTGGCCGCTTCAGGAACCGTGCTGGATCAACTGCACACCCCAAGCCCCCTCTGCGTCCCAAGCCGCTTCTCCTATCTGACGGGCAATTATCCGGGACGGGCCCGAAATGCATGGTTCACCAAGCTTCACAAACTCCACAATCACACCTTTATCCATCAGGAGGCCAAAATCACCTCCAAGGATACCACTCTGGCCCACCGGCTGAAACAGCTGGGCTACCGGACCGGAGCGGTGGGAAAAAACCATGCGATTGAAGTGCCTGGATGGGAAATGCTGGACCGTGAGGCCGATCCGGAAGATCCTCAGACTCAGGGAAAACTGGCTCAGAATAAAGCACAGGTCGAGGCCGCATATCACCAGGCCGGATTCGATTTCGCCCAGCGCATTTATCACACCAACCCCTCCGTCTACCCGCAGGAAATCGGCGTGCACAATATGGAATGGCTGGTGGAAGGTGCCTGTGAGTTTATTTCAACTCCTTCAGACGAGCCCTTCTTCCTGTATGTTGCCAGCACCCTGCCCCACGGCCCCCGCGAGGGATGGAAACATGACCCGCTGGCCACTCCGGACGGCCGGCTTTCCCGTCCGCCTCAGACCACCATGCCCGACCGGGCCACGATTCCTGAGCGGCTGCGGGCTGCAGGCTGCGATGAGGCAGATAACCGGGGCGACCTGCTCTGGCTCGACGATGGCCTGCGTGCGGTGCTCGATGCACTCGAATCCAGCGGCCGACTGGAGAACACGCTGATCTATTTTGGTACCGATCACGGAATCGATGCCAAAGCCTCCGCCTACGAACCCGGGGTCCATATCACGGGCCTTTTCGCAGGGTTGGACATTCCCCCCGCTGTTCTTTCCAATGCACCCTGTGTCATTCCGGACATCACCGCCACCCTCCTCGACTACGCCGGCGCGGGAGATCTGGAGGACCTCGACGGACGCAGCCTCAAGCCGATCCTCTCCGGGACGGAATCATCAGTTCGTTCGTCGATCTATCTGGAATTCGGCCATACCCGGACGGTCATTCAGGGCCAATGGAAATATATTGCGCTGCGCTACTCCGACTACACCCGCAACATGTCTCTCGATACCCGGAAGGCCTGGCTCGAAGAGGCCGAAGCCTACTTGCAGAAATGCCATGAGCCGTTCACGTTTACCACCAATGATCCCTATGGCCCCTTCGGACATTCCGGATATATTCCGGATGGTTGGTCCCACGAGCGGGTGGCCATGAATCACTACCCGCATTACTACGATGCCGATCAGCTTTACGACCTCTCCACGGATCCCGGGGAGACACAAAATCTTGCCACAGATCCAGATCATGCAGAGACTCTGAAGCACATGCAGCAGCTCCTGAAGGAACACCTGGAGAATGTGCCCGGCGGCTTCGGAGAGTTCAAACAGGGCGAATTTGATCACCTGAGCGATGCCGAACGCGGGCGAATCGGACATGAACTCATGCGCGTGGTGTTTCATTGACCGCAGCTCCGTAAAACAGTCAAATCCCCCGAATAACACAATGAGACGCCAGACGCACACCTTCACCCAAAAAGTTTCCACTCTCACATCGGCCGACGTGGTCGTCGTCGGCGGCGGGCCGTCCGGCATCGCCGCCGCACTCTCTGCGCGGCGCTGCGGTAAATCCGTCCTCCTGATCGAACAGTCCGGCCAGCTCGGCGGCATGGGCACCCTGGGCGGTGTCGCTATCTGGATGCCGGTCGGGAACGTCACCGGCATCTATGCCGAGATCGTCCGGGAGATGAACATCAACGATAACAAGGAAACCACTGAGGGACGTTTTGCCCCGCTGTTCAATCCCTTCACCCTGCGCCATTACTTCAACCGGAAAATGGAGAAGGAAGGCGTTGATGTCTTTTTTCACTGCTCGTTCGCCGGACTGATCCGGGAGGGTTCAGATATCCGCGCCGCAGTGGTGCATTGCCGGGAAGGACTCTGTGCGATTGAGGCGAAAACCTTTGTGGATGCCACCGGAAACGCCTCGCTGGCCTCGGAGTCAGGGGTCGCGGTAAAAAGCGGCCGCGAGGAAGATGGCATGACCCAGCCAATGACTCTGATGTTTCAGATGCAGGATACGGGACGTCCTCAACAGGCCGTTCTGCCCAAAGGCTGCCCGGAATACAAAACGATAGAGGAATTGCCGCAGGGCCGCACCCTGCACTGGGAGAATGAGCAAACCGGCACCCTTCTCATCAATATGACGCGGGTGCGTGGACATGGGGCCAAGGTCAAAGACGTCAGCATCGCCGAGCGCGAAGCCCTGAAGCAGGTCTTCGGTGTGGCGCACTATCTGCAGAAGAACGGATATGAAAATTACATTATTTCGCATATCGCCGGACAGACCGGGGTACGGGAAACCTATCAGATCGAAGGTGTCTATACCCTGACCGAAGCCGACCTGGCCAGCGGCTGTCGCTTCGACGATGTGGTCGCCCGGACCAACTACGGGATCGACATTCACAACCCCAGCGGAAAGGGAGGCACGGATCTCCGTGAGGTGAGCTTCTACGATATCCCCTACCGCACCATGGTCATGCACGAAGTCGATAACCTGATCGTCGCCGGTCGGGCCATCTCCGCCGATCATGTGGCCATGTCCTCGCTTCGGGTACAGCCCACCGCATATGCATTGGGACAGGCCGCCGGTATCGCCTGTTCGCTCAGCCTCGAAGATAACGTCACCCTGCGCGAGATCTCTATTCCTAAACTACACGACACATTGAAAGCGCAGGGCGTCGAATTCAACTGAGAGTATGGCAAACATCGCATTCATCCAACACCGTCTCGGACGCACCGACGGCGTCTCCCTCGAAGTCGACAAATGGCGCAGCATTCTGGAGCGCATGGGTCACACCGTTCACTACCTCGCAGGCAACGACGACGTGCCGGGCGGCCACTGTATCCCCGAACTCTACCCCATGCACCCGGTCACCAACCGCATCCTCATGAACGCCACCCGCGAACTGAAGGATTATCCCGACGGCACCGCGCTGCTGGCCGAAGTACGCGAACACGCGGACCGTATTAAACCGCAAATGCTGCGCTTCTTTGAAGAACAGTCCATCGACCTTGTCTTCCCCAACAACCTCGGCTCTGTCGGTTTCAATCTGCCCGGCATGCTCGCTCTGTATGAGGCGCTGGAGGAAAGCGGCATGAAGGCGACCTGTCACAACCACGATTTCTGGTGGGAGGACAGCGGTGAAGTCTATCCGACCTGTCCGGAGGTCATCGACTTCTACGAAACATATGCCCCGCCCGTTCTCGACCACGTGAACCATGTCACCATCAACCGCATCGCCGCCGCCGAGTTGAAAGCGCGTCGCGGGGTGGAGGCCACGGTGGTGCCCAACGTCTTTGATTTCGATCAGCCCGAATGGACGGCCGATGCAACCAACGCGGACTTCCGCCAAAGCATCGGCCTCGGCCCGGATGACCTCTTTTTCCTCCAGGCCACCCGCGTGCTCGACCGTAAAGGCATCGAACTGGCCATCGATCTGATCGCCGAGCTGCAGAAGCCGGCAAACCGGGCCCGGCTGGAATCGGCTCCCCTCTACGACGGACGCCGTTTCGGTCCGGACAACCGCATTGTCCTGGTCTGCGCGGGTTACGTCGAAACCATCGGCCTCAGTGGTTCCTATGCCGCCAACCTGCAGGCCAAGGCCGATGCCCTCGGTGTCGAGCTGATCTGGTGTGGTGACCAAGTGAAACACAGTCGCGGCACTGCAGAGGACGGCAGCAAAATCTACTCGCTCTGGGACAGCTATGTGGCCGCCGACTTCGTGACCTACCCCAGCTACTGGGAGGGCTGGGGCAACCAGCTCATCGAGGCCATTTTCGCCAGACTGCCGGTTGTCCTCTTCGAATACCCCGTCTATGTCTCGGATTTGCGCATGGCCGATTTTGATGTGGTCTCCCTCGGCGAAAAACTCGCCGAACCCGACGCCAACGGCCTCGTCCGTGTGCCTCAGGACACACTCGCCCATGCCGCCAAGGACGTCACCACCCTTCTTCAGGACAACGACCGTCGCAAAGCGGCCACAGATCACAATTTCACCTCCGCACAGCAGAACTATTCCTACGACGCACTGGAAACGATCATCCAAAACCTGCTTGAGGCGCACCACATCTCATGACACCGGAAATCCCAATCATCACGGGCGACTGGCAACTTCTCTATAAACCGGAAAAGACCGGGTGTTACGTCAACGACCACTCCATCCTCCGCGCCCACGATGGCTCCTGGCACCTCTTCGGCATCACGAAGGCCACACCAGACATCGACCCTGAGAACGAGCGGTACTTCACCCACGGGAAAGGCGAAAAGCTGATCACCGATAGCGGTTTCGCGGAACTCGATCCCGTCTGCAACAACGGCGTCCGCGCCTGGGCCCCGTCTGTGGTCAGCGACGGCAAGCGCTACTTTATGCACTACGGCCCCTCGCCCATGCGGCTGGCAGTCTCGCATGAGCTGGGCCACTGGATGGAGCATACCACCACCATTGAGGGTGCACCCCTCGACTCCTGTCACCGTGACTCCATGGTCATCCGCCGCGACGACGGCAGCTGGCTCATGTATATCACCGGGATCGACGACGGGATGCACGGCGTCATTTCTGTGCTCGAGTCCGATGACCTGGTGCACTGGCGCTTCCTGCGTTACGCCCTGCGCACCACCAGTAACGCCCCTTTCAATCCCCCCTGGGGCGCGACCGAGTCGCCCTTCGTGGTGCAACGCGACGGTCTTTTCTACCTGTTCATCACCTACACCCGCTGCAATCCCGACAACTATCATAACACCCTCGTTTTCTGCTCCGAGGATCCGACCGACTTCGGCACCTATACCGGCGACAATGAGGACGAGGTGGTCGTCGCCAAACTCCACGCCCACGCCCCGGAAATCCTTCAGGACGACGACGGCCAATGGTATATTACCAGCTGCGGCTGGAGCGACTTCGGCACCGTGATCGAAGGCGGAGTGGGGATCGCAACACTTGAATGGAGGCCTGCAGATGCTCATTGAATCCCTCTCCCCCGAAGCCTTCGCCCCCTACGGACGCGTCCTGGAACGGGATCCGCAGGGCGAGGCCTTTCAACCGCTCTTCACCGACACCTCCGCCTCCTGCGGCTGGCGGGTTGCGATCCTCCAAGTGGAACCCGGCCCCATCCAACGCGTGCACCGCCATTCCGACAGTGAGGAATGCTTCTCCCCGCTGCGCGGCAGCCCCTGCATCGCGGTCGCGTCACCGGAAAGCCCGGAACAGATCCGGACCTTCCATCTCGACCATCCCATCGTCATGCACCGTCAGGTTTGGCACGAGGTTTTCTCCGCTGATGGCGATCCCGCCCAGGTCTTTATCGCCGAAAATGCGGTCATCTCCGGCGAGGAGCACCGTCTTCAGCCTCCCCTTTCCTGCCCATGACTACCTGCCGGCCCCTAGGGAGATAACGAAATGAAGGTCATCAACATCACATTCGATTCCCTGAACCGGAACATGCTTCAGCCTTATGGATGTGACTGGACAAAAACCCCGAATTTCACCCGGCTTGCGGAACGCACAGTTTGTTTCGACAGCAGTTACGTCTGTTCCATGCCCTGTATGCCCGCCCGCCGCGATCTCCATACCGGACGTTCAAACTTTTTTCACCGCTCCTGGGGTCCTCTGGAACCCTGGGACCAGTCGGTTTTCCAGGTTCTGCAGAACGCGGGGATTTCCAGCCATATCGTGACCGACCACCAGCACTACTGGGAGGAGGGCGCCGGAGGCAATTACCTGACCAAATACACCACCCATGCCATGGTCCGCGGCCAGGAGGGCGACCCCCACTACCCCATGCTCGATCCGCCTCCGGTGGAGCAAAACGCCCTGTATCGAAACGCGAAAACGGATGCCTGGACCACTCAGGACCGGGTTAATCGCAGTCAGATGCAAGCGGCAGGCCGGCTGCCGATGGAGGAAACCTTCGACCAGGGTCTGGATTTCATTGAACGCCACCATGAACACGACAACTGGTTGCTGCACATCGAGACGTTTGATCCACACGAGCCGTTCTTCACCCTTCCGGAACATCGGGAGCGGTACGCTGAATTTTACGAACAAAGCCGCGGATTTCTGTGGGACTGGCCGGGCTATGGGCCCGTCAAAGAGACTCAGGAAGAAGTCGAACGGATGCGTCATAATTACGCCGCGCTGATGACACAGTGTGATGTTCAGGTTGGCCGGGTGCTGGATGCCATGGACCGGTACGACATGTGGGACGACACCCTGCTGGTCGTCTGGACGGATCACGGCTTCTGTCTGGGTGAGCATGACTGCTGGGCGAAATGCTGGCTGCCCTTCTACGAGGAAGTGGCCCGCACTCCGTTTTTTATGTGGGACCCGCGGTCCGGAGTGGCGGGAGAGTCCCGCCAGTCATTGGTTCAACCTGCCATTGACCTGGCCCCCACCCTGCTGGATTTTTTTCAGCTGGAGCCAATGCCGGAGATGACGGGTCGGCCTCTCCGTACGGTATTGGAGGAGGATACTCCCATCCGGGAAACCGCAGTCTTCGGACAGTTCGGTCTGCAGGTCAATGTGACAGACGGGCGGTATGTCTATATGCGGGGTCCAGCCCATGAGTCAAATCAACCGCTCTTCGAATACAGCCTGATGCCTGCTCATATGAGGTCCGCTTTCACTCCGGACGAACTGGAATCCCTTTCGCTGGGGGAGCCCTTTTCGTTCACACAGGGAATTCCGCCGCTGAAAATACCCGCGACCGACTGGCCCTTCTCTCATCAGCATCCGGACCGGAACCGCACCCTGCTCTTTGATCTGGACACCGACCCTGGTCAGAAGACTCCGATCTATGATCCTGAGACCGAAAAACAGATGACCGAAGCCCTCAAGCACCATCTGATTAAGGAAGATGCGCCAAACGATCAGTGGATGCGCCTCGGAGTGCCTGAAACACCGTGAAAGACTTGAAGGCACTAATCCAGGAAAGTGCCTTGAACGATAGCATTCAAAGTGTGTATGTTTAACGCTCTGATTAGAATTTAAGTACATATCATGACCACATACTTTAACCTTACAGCTTTTTTACTTGCCTCTCTCATGTTTTGCACGGCACCTTCCCTTTCGGCGCAGACCGAAGAGCCCTGGCCCAGGGCAGTGCCCGGATTTAAGGAGCCGGAAGCCGGTGAACATCCCCGTCTGTTTTTTCGGAAATCGGATATTCCCGAAATACGTCGCCGAGCGTTTGACACCGAAGAGGGTAAAGCAATGGTGGAACGGCTGTTGTTGCTGCTGGGGGAGAACGGATGGGAGCTACCGGAAGTCTGGAACACCCATTTTCCGGTGAATATTAAGGCGAAAGGGCAGAAAGAACTTCCGCTGGGGGCCTTCACGTTCACCCACCCCGCCGGATATGGTATGCTGTATACCCTCACCGGTAAACAACGCTATGCCGATCTTTCCCAACAGGCGCTGGAACGGATGTTTGATGACGATCTCTACTCCATTCCAGCTATCGAGATCCGTGATGCCAGGGGGGCAAAAGACTTTCAGACCAAGCGGGGTCCGCGTTTTGAGGGTGAACGGGTGGAGGACGTGGTGATCACCTACGGACAGCCCGACCGGGATGAACGTTACACCTGGACCACGCCCGGAGCCAGATTACGGGTGGGCCCCATGATGGTGGCCGTGGCCCTGGCCTACGACCTCTGCTATGACGCCTGGTCTCCGGAATTCCGTCAACGGGTAATGCGTGAGGTTCTGGAATACAATCATCTGCCCGTGGATTACGATCGTTTTTCCGAGGGAAAAAAAGGACGGCTGACCTTTGGCGCTTTGGTGGAGCCCAGCTACAAACCGGAAAGCAATCACTATCCGGCTTACATAGGCGGTGCGGGCATCGCCCTGTTGGCTTTTCGCAATGACCCCGGCGCCCCGGACCGGCAGATTGATGAATGGCTTGAAAAAATTGAAGAGAATATAGGAACGGTTTTAACCCGGAGTTTCGGAGAGAAGGGTTTCTTTGCCGAAGGGCATGGTCCCAGTCAAATGGCCGCCAATACAGGTTTCGTACCCCTCCTTCAGGCCGCCCGTGTCTCCTGGGGCAAAGATTTTATATCTCCCCGGCCCAATGGTCCCTGGCTGAGCCTGCGCTGGGCCATGGAAATCATTCCGGGAGCGGACAAACCTTATTATCCGAACTTTCATCACAGCTCCTATGGTAAGGACTTCCTCGCCAACGACAGTTTCTCACATGCCGGGGTCTTCTCGCAGGGATTCGGTGCTGTCAGCGACCAAGCCCAGCAGGCTGCCCTGCTCTGGACGTATCTCAACGCAGTGGAACAGGAACGCCCCCTGGAGATCTACGACGCCTGGTATTATCCCCTGCGGGCAGTCTATTCCCTCATCAACTGGCCGATCGGGCTTGAACCGAAAAACCCCGGGGAAGTCCTCGGCCATGTGAATGCCGACAAGGTGGCGGGGCATTACATGTTCCGTAAGTCGTGGGAAGACGCCGACGACATCTATTTCACCTTTCTACTGAACCCGAAGAACCGCCGCGGTCATGTGCGCGGCCCGGACGGCGGAAATTTCTGTTTCTTCGGGTTCGGGATTCGCGCAGGCTGGAGCAAGCAGGATTTCCACGACCCCAGGGAGAATTATTTTCAGGCCTATCCCGATGGATCCGGGGTGGTGTCATTTGAAAACAAGGGGACCCAAACCTCTATTGCTGTGGATTACAGTGAACGGTCCGGAGCCGAAGGAGTGGTGCTGATGGCAAACCCCTGGTTTACGGCAGCCGAGCGCACCGAGGAGGTGTGGAGAAAGTTCGAGCCGGTGAGCCGGAAACACGGGTCCCTCTCGTTCGCGGATGTGCAGACGGGCAACACCCCATGGTTCATTATGATGATGCACAAAGGAAGTGGAGATCAGGCTCCCGACGTCATGGTTGAGGGCAATCAGGTCCGTATCGGTCAACAGCGATACCAGCTGGTGGACGGAAATATCCTGATGGAATCCTACCTCTCCCCATAACCCCCGCCCAAAAGCCCAGTAAGTAAATGTATATGAGCACTCTCTTTTCCATTATGGAGCATGGTGCCGTGCCCGACGGTCACACCATCAACACCACCGCGATTCAATCTGCCATCGACGCCGCTCATGCCGCAGGCGGTGGCCGGGTCCTGGTCCCTGCGGGGGTTTTTCTGACCGGATCCGTTTTTCTCAAAAGCCGCGTGGTGCTGGATCTTTCAGCGGGGGCAACCCTGCTGGGCTCACCGAATCTGGAGGATTATACCTTTGTCAGCTGGGGACACCATCAGGACCGCACACCCTGGCATCTGATCAATGCGCAAGGTCAGGACAATATCGCGATCATCGGCTATGGTGAGATCCGCGGGAATGGCCCTGCGTTCTGGAAGCCCGGCCGCCCGCATGAATTTGCCTTTTGGGAAGAAGCCGGCGAAGGAAAACGCCCCAGCCCCATGGTGGAGATTTCCGATTGCCGGGACGTGCGCATCGAGAACGTCACCATCGGCGACGCAGCCGGATGGACTCTGCACCTGCACGACACCGACCGCGCCGTGATTACAGGTGTACGTATCGACTCAGATCTTTTCGGACCGAATTCCGACGGGATTGATCTGACCGGTGCACGCGACATCACCATAAGCAATTGCATCATTAAAGCTGGCGATGACGCTATCGCGCTCAAGACCACCATCGATTCGCGCAGTTGCGAATATGTGACAGTGACCAATTGTGTGTTGGAGACAAATTGTTGTGCGATTCGCATTGGCCACGAGTCAGCGCAGGATTTCCGTCACTGCACCTTTTCCAACTGCGTGGTGAAACGCTCATCCCGCATCATCGACATGGTGAACAAGCTCGGTTGCACGATGGAGCACATCAGTTTTTCCAATATCAGCGGCACCACGAACTGCGGCTGGCCTGTCAACCGGGCTATCCAGATTCAGGTCACACCAATCGAAGGACACTACGAACGCAACCTGTTTCCGGCGCATCCACGCTACGGTAAAACCACCATCCCGTCTGCCCCGGGCATCGTCCGGCACATCAGCTTTTCCGATATGGACATTCTGACCGACGGACGGATCCTGTTCGGTGGCCAGCCCGACACCACGATCCATGATCTGCGCTTTCGCAATATCGCCCTGCGTTACCCCATGATCGATAACCCGAACCCACTCGCAGAAGAAGGGAATCACAGCTTCTTTCCTGGTCAAGTGCTCAGGTCCATGCGCACCGCAGAGGCGGCTTTCGTCGCTCAAAACGTCAGCGATCTTAACGTGGACGGCTTCCGCGTCGAATGGCCACAAGGACCCGTTCCAAAGAACTGGCGGTTGCTCGACAGCGATCACCGTTTTCTCAATGCCGAATGGTATCAGAACCGGGACGCGGCGATCCGCAGCCGTGAGCGCGAGCCCGCCTTTGGGGTCTTCTGGGCAAAGGATGTCAAGGGTGGCACCGTTACCTTGATGAACTCCTCCGGCTCGCAAAAAGAAATAGAAACGGTATCGCTTGAAGACTGTGAACTCACGATCCGGAACCCCTCATAAAATGAACACATGTAGAAAAGCTCCCAACATCATCTGGATTTTCGGTGATCAGCACCGCAGCCAGTCCCTCGGCTTCCACGGCGATCCACAGGTTCGCACTCCGGTAATTGACAACCTCGCCCGCAAGGGGCGGGATTTCACCTGTGCCGTATCGGGTGCTCCATGGTGCTGCCCCTTTCGCGGTGCCTTGCTGACCGGTGCCTATCCTCATAACAACGGAGTCACCCAGACGCCAGGCGGGCTCGATCCGTCCAAGCCGACCCTCACCCGCCCCTTCAAGGAAGCGGGTTACCACACCGCCTACGTCGGCAAGTGGCATCTTGGCCACGGTCATGTGACCAACGGTGTTGTTGCCCCCGAATCACGCGGTGGCTTCGATTACTGGCTGGGCTACGAGAACAACAACAATCAGGAACACTGCCACGTCCACGGAACCGGCTGCGAAACACCGGCTCGTCTCGAAGGTTACGAGACCGATGCTTTGACCGACCGCTTCATCGACCACCTCCAGCAGCACACGGGAGACGGAAGCGATTACGACCCCTTCTTCGCCGTGCTTTCTGTGCAACCGCCGCACAACCCCTACTGTCCGCCGTCGACCATGCCCTATGGCCCGCCACTCACCCCCGCCGAGATTCAACTCCGGCGTAATGTCCCCGGAATTCCCTGGGTCGAGGAAAAGGCGCGTCAGGACATCGCCGGCTACAACGCCATGATCGAGAATCTCGATTGGAACATCGGCCGCATCCAGGAGGCGTTGAAGGCGGGGGACGTCGACCGCGACACCTACATCATCTTTTTCTCCGACCACGGCGACATGCTCGGCAGCCACGGTCAGTGGGAGAAATCCGCCCCCTGGGAGGAATCTATCCGTATTCCCTTTATCATTTCCCATGTGCGCGGTTCGGACGTCCTTCCCTGCAAACCCACCGACGCGGTCATCAACCATGTCGACATCGCACCGACCAGCCTGGGTCTTTGCCGGATCGACGTGCCGGACTGGATGGAGGGTTACGACTATTCCGCGAGTTGTCGGCACGCAAAGGACGGCTGGTCAACACCTGAGCCTTCACCCGATGAGCCGGATTCCGCCTACCTCCAGCAGATCCCCCGCAAATTTCATCCCCTCTGCCCGAACAAGGCCTGGCGGGGCGTGGCCATGAGAGACGGCTGGAAATACGTCTGCACTCCCGGCAACGACTGGCTGCTTTTTAATACGAAAGAAGACGAATTCGAGCTGGGTAACTTTGTCCACAATACCAAATTCCAGGCCGTCCGCGCCCGCTGCTGGGATGCGCTGAAAGGCTGGATCGACAAAACGGGTGACGACTTCGAACTGCCAGAACGGGACCTTCCGAGATAGAAAGAAATTACATCTAACATACCGATACGCAAACACATGCTACACTCACCGACTATTCGTCTCTTCCATACCCATGAGCTCCGGCCCGTCTATCCACTCAACGGGATCTGGACGCTTCACCTGCCGAAAGATGGCACAAAAATCGCTGCCGCCGACTGGGCTACGGGGGTTGAATACCGCTATCGGGTTCCGGGCGTTTGGGAGACAGTGCCGGACTTGGTCACCTACCGGGGCGAGGCGGTCGCACGCCGCACCTTTGTCACAGATGCGGCCAGCCCGGCACGGCTGGTATTTGCCGGCGTCAGCCACACCGCGCGCGTTTTTATCGATCGAACAGAGGTGGGCTATCACGAGGGCGCTTTTACGCCCTTCGCCGTTGACCTGCCCGGATTAAGCTCCGGTGAGCATGAACTGCTGGTGCATATCAGCAATGAACACGGGGATATTTCCGCACTCCACATCCCGAACGACTATTACAACTACGGCGGCATCAGCCGTCCGGTGGAACTGCAATTGCCGAAGTCGCCATGCCATATCCGCTATGCCCATTTCACTCCGCAGCGCATGGAGGACGGTACCTGGCAGGCGCAGGTAACGGTCGCGCTGATGAACCACGGTCCCTCTGCCAACCTGCGACTGAGCGTGGAGATCGCGGAGGAGGTCCATGAGTTTGGTATCGTCCAAGTGGGAGAAGGGGCATCGTTCCATACCTGCGAAATGAAGTTTTGCGAGATTGAGCCCTGGTCGCCAACCAGCCCCAGTCTCTACGACATTGTCGTGACCCTTGACGACGGTGACGCCCCCCTTGACGACTGGCGTGACCGTACCGGCTTCCGTGAAATCCGGGTCGACGACGAGAAGATCCTCCTCAACGGAGAGCCGGTCTTTATCGTCGGCTTCAACCGGCACGAAGATCACCCCCACTACGGGAATGCTCTGCCGGTGGAGGCGATGGAGCACGATGTGCGGCTGATGCGTGATATGGGCGCGAACGCGGTGCGCACAAGCCACTACCCAAACGACCAGCGCTTTCTCGATCTTTGCGACGAGACCGGACTCATGGTCTGGGAGGAGAATCACGCACGGGCCCTCAAACTCGAACAGATGCAACATCCCCGCTTCCGCGACCAATGCCGCGTGTGTAACAAGGAGATGGTGCAGTGGCATTACAACCATCCCTCCATTCTCATGTGGGGCATCCTGAACGAATGCTCCAGCTTCACGGAGGAAGGCCGCGCGATGTATGCGGAGCAATTCGAGCAGATCCGGTCTTTGGACGCTGGACGACCGACCACCTACGCAAGCTGTCACCCCACCAGGGATATTTGCCAGGATTTACCCGACATCATCGGCTGGAATTTCTACGACTGCTGGTATCGCAATGACGGTGTGGCGGCCGGCCTGGCCGGGCACCTCGCCTACATCGATACCCACGGAGGGGCAGGCAAGCCCATGATCATCAGCGAATTCGGCGGTGGTGCCCTGCCCGGCTATCACGACCCCATCCGGCGCGGAAAATGGTCGGAAGAGCGTCAGGCCGATATCCTGAATGAATGCCTCGATGTCTATCTCACACACCCACGCATCAGCGGTACCTTTATCTGGCAATTCTGCGATGTCCGCGTGGATGAGAGCTACTCGACCGCCCGCCCACGAACCATGAATAACAAAGGTGTGGTCGATGAATTCCGGCGCCCAAAGTTTAGTTATGAAGTCGTAAAGAAGCACTTCCGAAAGCTGACGCAGATGCATCGTTCCGATACGGTATGAAACCGGCCTTCTGTATATGAAACAACCCAACATCCTCCTCATCCTCAACGACGACATGGGCTACTCTGATCTCGGCTGCTACGGCGGCGAGATCCACACACCGAATCTGGACCGTCTGGCCTCAGGCGGCCTGCGCTACACCCAGTTCTACAATACTGCCCGCTGCTGTCCCTCGCGCGCCTCCCTCCTCACCGGCCTGCACCCGCATCAGGCGGACGTCGGCCACATGGTCGGTAACGACGATATCGACGGCTACCTCGGCGACTTGTCGAAGGACTCAGTCACGATAGCTGAGGTGCTCAAGGATAAGGGCTACGCCACCATGATGTCCGGCAAATGGCACGTCACCGGGCGTATGAATACCGGGCAGGAGGATAACTGGCCCTGCCAGCGCGGCTTCGACACCTACTACGGCATGTTGTGCGGCGCAGGCAGTTATTTCGACCCGCACCATCTCGTCCGGGACAACACCCATCTTCCGACCCCCGAGGGCGATTTCTTCTTTACCGACGCCATCAGCGACGAGGCTGTGAATCAACTCGACCAGCATTTTGACCGTAAAGACGGCCGGCCCTTTTTCCAATATGTCGCCTACACCGCACCGCACTGGCCACTGCATGCGCGCGAGGAAGACATCGCTAAATACAAAGGGCGTTACGACGGAGGCTGGGATATGTTGCGCGAAGAACGGCTCGCCCGGATGGCCAGGATCGGCTTGGTCGATTCCGAAACCGCCCTCAGTCCACGGGATCCCGACAGTCCGCCTTGGGCCGAAGCGGAACTAAAAGACTGGGAAGCCCGGCGAATGGAGGTCTATGCCGCACAGATCGACCGGATGGATCAGGGCATAGGGAGGATTTTGAAAAAACTCGAGCAGTCTGAGAAGCTGGACAACACCCTTATCCTTTTCCTCGCCGACAACGGCGGTTGCGCCGAAGGGATTTCAGCCGAAAGCGGTCAAGGGATTGTGAAACGCGGCTCTGCCCGTTCGACAACCCGCGACGGCCGCCCGGTACGTTTCGGCAACACGCCGGACATCGTACCCGGCCCGGAGGACACCTACGCCAGCTATGGTCTCAGCTGGGCCAATGCCAGCAACACTCCCTTCCGGAAATTCAAATGCTGGGTGCATGAGGGCGGCATCTCGACCCCGCTCATCGCCCACTGGCCCAAAGGAATCCAAGCCAGGGGTGAACTGCGCAACCAGCCCGCCCAGTTGCCCGACATCATGGCGACCCTCCTCGAGGCCACTGGCGCGGACTATCCGGAGACCATCGGCGAGCGCAGTATCCAGCCGCACGAAGGCTTCAGTATGATGCCGACCTTCACCGACCAGCCGCATGGGCGCGACGTGCTGACCTGGGAGCATCAGGGGAACTGCGGCATCCGGCGCGGCAAATGGAAAATGGTGCGTGAGTTCGGCCGCAACTGGGAACTCTACAACATCGAGGCAAACCGGATCGAAACCATCGATGTTGCTGCGGATCACCAGGTGGTGGTCCGTGATCTGCAGAAAGAATGGCAGGTCTGGGCCAGGCGATGCAATGTGAAGCCGTGGGAGGAGATTCTCTCACACCGCAAAACACGCGCAGCGAATAAGAGATAACTCACAAGAAAAACCCCATGACAAGCTTTTCAATTTTAAATCATGGAGCGGCCGGCGACGGCCAGACTCTGGACACCGCCGCGATCCAGTCGGCCATTGACGCCTGCGCGGAGAACGGTGGCGGCACGGTGCTGCTGCCCGCTGGCAAGACCTACCTGGCTGGCTCCTTCGAGTTGAAGTCCAACATCGAGTTCCGGGTCGAGCGCGGTGCGGTGCTCAAAAGCGCGACCCGCGAGGAGGACTTCCCGCTTTTTGCCTTTACCACCGGGCGCGAGGCGGGCAAGCGGCTCTGGATCGGCGGGAAGCATCTGCAGAATGTCGCCATCACCGGTGGCGGCGTCATGCTGCACGCCTTCACGGGTGCGCCTTTCTGGATCATCGCCGTCCTGATGACCGTGGGTGTTTACGGCCTGGTCGCCTGCATCGTGAAGCTCGACGACCTGGGCCTGTGGCTGAGCGGGCGCGACAGCGCGGTGAACGACCGCTTCGGCGACGACATCACCGGCCTGCGCCCGGTTGCCTCGGTTCCCGGCGCGAAGGGGTCGCCGCCGCGCTGGGAGAGGTAGTCGCTCCAGCCGCCGGCATAGGTGACAGCCCG
>CAZVCO010000002.1:0-9240 GCA_964625795.1 uncultured Verrucomicrobiota bacterium
GGGGGGGGCGGTTGAGGTAGGCCAGAAGCGATCGGAAGAGTTGACATCCCACCGGCCCTCCGGCGGCAAGATCGATGCTGGTGACCAGTAGACGTCCGTTGCCCACCCGCACTTCAAAGGCCAGCCCCAGGCATTGCGGGCTGAACCAGTCGGGCACCACCTGAATCAGGGGGCGGATCTGGGACGGCAGCTCCATGGTGGCGGCGTTGGACACCACATGCCACCACTGCCAGTTGCTGTGGAATTCGGTAGGAAACTCTGAGAGGGCAGGGTGACCGGGATCGCACAGAAGTCCGAGGGTGTGCGGGGGCTGGTTATGGGTCCAGGCGGTGTTCCAGAAAATGGGGGAAAAGCCGAGGGCGATTTCGGTTCTGACTCTGTGTGGATCGGCCATCAGCCACAGGGTTTCTCCCTGGTTCAGCCGGTCGAAGGCCTGATGGTCGAGTTCCCTCACAATACGGGGATCCTCCGTCAGTGGGGATGCCTCGGGAAACACCCACAGGTCCCAGCTGTTCATGGCGTCGGTTTCTTCGATACGGACACGGAGGGTCAGCTTCGACGGAGCCTGCAGATCATCCAGCGGTACGCGGATCCGGTCCACCTTGTTCAGTTTTCCGCAGCGGAGATCCCGGCGCAGTATACCCTGCAGCGGGGGTGTCAACGTTATGCCGTCGTCGTTCAGGAGCTCCCACACCACGCACGCGTCATTCAGGTCTTCCGGACCGAAGTGGGCGATTTCGATATCCGTCTCCAGGGGTTCACCGGGAGTAAAGACCCGTTTGGGTAACCGGGCCAGGGGAACGATTGGGGCGCAGAATTGACGGAATTTGCGGGCCTCGAGGTAGGGTTTGGCCTCCCAGAAGGCGTCCAGCACGCCAACCAGGGCGGTGCCCTGACCGGGGAAGTCGGAGAGACTCAACAGCTGAAAGCCGCCGAAGCCGTCGGTGCGCAGCGAGGCCTCAATCTCCTCTTTATACGCCAGCACCTGCAACCGGCCCGAAGCCATGAGAAAGTCCCGGGCCTGATCGGCCAGTCCGGCGTCGGACAGGAAATCACGGAAAATTTCGAAATTCCGGGGCTTCATCACCCCGGTGTACTTCCCGATTTCATCGAAATTGGGATACACGCACCACTGACCGATTTCGTGGCTCACGATCGGCATCGAATGCTCCGCCACGTCGTCGCGGTAATCGGAAACGGTTTCGGGGGGCTGTCGATTGATGCGGCTTTCCAATCCTTCGCCCCAGCGCTGCAATCGGGGTTGGGGAATGTTCTGGAACTCATTTTCCGCTAACTCCGGCCATCCTGCCGCTCCGGTGTGTACCCGGCGGGGATCATGTGATTTCCAGTAGGTGACCCATTCGCGCAGGTAATCGGCATGATATTCACCGCCGGGCTCATTTCCGTAGGCCATCATCACAAAGGAGGGATGGTTGCCGTAGGCCGCCACGATACGCCGGCCCTCTTCGTACAGCCAGGTGTCCAGGGGGCGTCCATCGCCGATGGTGGCGCCCTGATTGGCCCACGAGGCGCATTCCGCCTGAAGGTAGAGACCCATGCTGTCCGCCACATCAAACGCGGCCTCCGGCGGACACCAGGAGTGGAAGCGGATGTGGTTGAGGCCGTGGTCCCTGCAGGCCTGAAAGAGAGAACGCCAGGATTCGGGGTCGGTCGGCGGATAGCCGGTATGCGGAAAGACACAGCATTCCAGGGTGCCGCGCAGCAGGAGGGGGCGTCCGTTGATGGTGAATTGGGTGCCCTGCTGACGGAAGTCCCGCAATCCGAAGCGGGTGGTGTGGGGCTGCCCGCCCAGGGTCAGATTCAGGGCGTAAACATTCGGGGCGAATTCTTCCCACAGGCGGGCCTCTTCTCCCAGTGTCACCTCAAAGGCGATCTCCCTGCTGCCTGAAACCGAAACCTCACCCTCCAGGGCATCCACTCCGGGTCCGGTGACCGACCAGTGCAGATTTGCGTCGGGTACGGGTCCTGCGATCTCCGCCTCCACCCGGACGGAGCGGGTCTGGATGTCCGGAAACACCCGGACCTGTTCAACTCTCACTGGATCTTTGGCGATCAGTTCCATGCGTCCCACGATCCCGTTCCAGTTGCCCTGGGTGTGATCCGATATGCTGTGGGCGTTTTTGCCCACGTCCACCACCATACGGTTGCCCACGCGCACGGTGAGGGTGTGGGTCCCGGGGGGGAGGAGGTCGGACAGATCGGTCACATGCGGGACCGACAGGCTGTCGTTTGCGCCGGCGAATTGATCATCCACCCACACCCGGGTTTCCCAATGAGGGCGTTCGAGAAAAAGTTCGATGTGCCGCCCGGCCCACTCCGGGGGAATCACCACCTCCTTCCGATACCAGGCCACGCCGGCATAAACGGTGGGAGGCTGCAGCCAGAACGGCATCCTGAAGTTGTTTTCTGTCCGATAGGGTGCGTATTTCGGTTTCAGCCACTCCTCGTCCTGAATCCGCCCGATCATACCCACCCAGGGGGAGTCCACAGTGGGGAGATTGCCGATGCCGTGTTCCGGCAGGGAGCCGGGCAGGGGAACGGAGTGATCACGCTCGGGAGGAGAACCTTTCGGAGGAAGGTCGCGGTTGTCGGGATCAAGCGTAAGCTGCCAGCCGCCGGAAAGGTCGATTGGGGTCATCGATTTATCTTTAGCTCAATAGGGTGAGGGATCAAGCGCGTTTGCGAAAACGAGGTTGGGCATTACGCCTCCGGCGCACAAGTCCTGCCCGACAACAAAATGGTTGGGGTTTCCCTGGCCGTCCGAGCGACAGCTTGGGCAGGCTGCCGGACATAGATGACGGCCTGAAAGGCCATCCTCCGTTGGTTTTGCCGTCCTCCGTTGGTTTTGCCATCCGCCAATGCCTTTGTTTTCAACATAGGCATTAATTCCGGGAGTTGCCTGGGCCGAGACTGTCAGGGAATACGGCGGATCATGAGGATGCCGGCCAGCTGGGAAAGGATAACCGGGATCCAGATAATGTAATCCGGAAAGAGAGAAGGGACATCCCGCAGGCTCGAGGCCACTTCGATGAAGGTATAGAAAATGATGACCATACTCAGTCCGATTGGGATGCCGGTGTGGGACTCTTTGCGCTGGGAGGTCATGCCCAGGGGAATCCCCAGCAGGGTGAAGCTGAGGCAGGCCATACTCAGGCCGACACGCTTATGAAACTCCACCAGGGCTTTCATGCGGTTGCGCTCCTGGCGGCGGGGATCGACTTTGGGAAAATATTCCTCCGGACGGCGGATGGCATCCACCAGCATGGATCCCCGCATATCCTTGATTCCCCGGGTAGGGGCATTGTTCTGGAGCATTTCGATGTAGCTGACATCGAATTCGTAGGTGTCCATGTCGATGATCCGCGCCCGGGTGAGATCCTCGGGCGCTTCGCGGTCGGGGTACTGTACCTGTACCGACTGCAGGGAGACCCGCATCAGTTTTTCCTGCTCGTAGAGTTTCACATTGCCCCGGTTGGCCCGGATGGTCTGGGTGGTTTCCCCTTCATTGTTCAGTTGATAGATCTCCACATCCTCCAGTTCGTGTCCCTCTTTGCTGGTGATGTAGATTTCGAGATTGGGAAAGCGGACAAACCTGCCTTCGTCCAGCAGGTCCACCGGATCGAGTTCTCCCAGGGTCATCAGTGCTTTTTTGCGGGCAAAACGGCTCTCCGGGGAGATCTCATACTGCAGCAGCAGGCACATGAGCGAGAGAACGGTGCCGGCAAACACCACGGGTGAAATAATCTGCCAGGTGCTGAGGCCGCCTGAGCGCATGGCAGTGAATTCCCCGTCGATGGACAAGCGTCCGAACAACAGCAGGGTGCCCACCACGGTGCTGATGGGGATGCTGAAAGAGAGAATGTAGGGGATATTGAGGGTGAAAATCTGCAGCAGTTTTCCGCCGGGAACCCCGCGGGCCACATAATCCAGCCCCCGCATGATGGCGCCCAGGTACAGCACCAGGGTGATAACCGCCAGGGCCATACCGAAGTTCACCAGAAAGTCACGCAGCAGATAACGTTGGACCGTCCGCATCGGATCTCACTTTTCCAGAGTCCGCCGGGCGGACTCGAGGGTATTGTACAGCAGCATGGTGATGGTCATGGGGCCCACGCCGCCCGGTACGGGGGTGATGGCCTCGGCCTTTTCCAGCATGGGGGTGAATTCGCAGTCGCCCACCAGACGATAGCCGCGTTTTTTGGTTTCATCCTCGACCCGGTTGACCCCCACGTCGATCACCACTGCGCCTTCTTTGATCATCTCCGCCGTGATCATTTCCGGGATGCCCACCGCCGCCACCACAATATCGGCCTGCCGGGTAAAGGCTCCGATGTCCGGGGTGCGGCTGTGACAGAGAGTGACGGTGGCGTTGCCGAGGTCGCTCTTCTGACTGAGCATGTTGGCCAGGGGGCGACCCACGATATTGCTGCGGCCGACCACCACCACATGTTTGCCGGAGGCTGAGTAGCCTGCACGTTTCAGGAGGTGGAGGATGCCGTGGGGAGTACAGGGAAGAAACGCGGGCTGCCCGAGCATCATGTTGCCGATGCTGATGGGGTGAAAGCCGTCGACATCTTTTTCCGGCAGGATGCGTTTGATCACCTCGTCCTCGATGGAGGCGTCGGGAAGGGGGAGCTGAACCAGAATTCCGTGGATCTCAGCGGCGGCGTTCAGATCGTCCACTGCGGCCAGAATCTCCTCTTTGGTGCTGTCGGCATCCATGCGGATTTCCCGGCTGAGAATTCCGGCCTCCTCGCAGGCTTTCTCCTTGGCGGTCACGTAACTGCGGCTGGCCGGATCGTCTCCGACCAGAATGACGCCCAGGCCCGGACGGACGCCCTGTTCGATCAGCTTGGCGGTATTCTGTCTGATTTCCTCCCGCATTTCTGCGGCCACGGCTTTTCCATCTAAAAGGTGTGCACTCATAGGGGTCCTGTATGCCGGGGGACTCTTTCCGTCAAGCAGGGGCTTGTCTGCCCGTGCCGTGGGGCAGGATTACCCCTGCCCGAGCGTGGCGCGGATGTCGGCGGCGAGGGCCTGCAGGTCGTCGGGATCGGCTTCCGAAGCGAGGGAGAAGTTCAGATCGCCCACTCCCCGGATGGGCACCAGGTGCAGATGGCAATGCGGCACTTCGAGACCGGCCACCATGAGGCCGATGCGTTCGCAGGGGACGTGGGCCTCGATCGCCCGGGCAATGGGCCTGGCCACCACCAGCAGTTCCTGCAGCAGGTCATCCGGCAGATCGAAGAGATAATCGATCTCCTGTTTAGGAACGACCAGTGCATGGCCCCGGGAAATCGGTCGGATATCCAGAAAAGAAAAGAAGCGGTCATTCTCAAACAGTGTAGCGGAGGGAATCTCACCGGTGATGATTTTGGAAAACAGGGTGGGCATAGAACAAAGGAGGGTTGAGGTGGACAGAAGATGCGAAGAATACCGCATTTGCCGGTGAAGGGAAAGGGCGGAACGGTTCATCATTCAATGAGTTTCCTCTCGTCCTTCCCAACGGAATCTTTTACGCAGGGGGTATGACCTTGGACTCCTTACTGAACATGTTGATTGAAAAGGGAGGCAGTGACCTCCATCTCTCCTCGGAGCGGCCGCCCATGATCCGGGTGGACGGTGATATGCGGCAGGCCCAGTCAGAACCGGTTTCCGGTCATCTGCTGAAAGGCTTTCTGGATGACATCATGGATGACCGGGCGCAGGAGGAATACCGCTCGGCACACGATACCGATTTTGCCTACGAAATCCAAGGACTGGCCCGGTTCCGGGTGAATGTGTTCCGCGACCGTTTCGGCATGGGCGCGGTGTTCCGGGTGATTCCCAGCGAGGTGCTGAGTGCGGATGATCTGAATCTGCCGGAAAGCATACGGGATCTCTGCAACCTGTCGAAAGGATTGGTGGTGGTGACGGGTCCGACCGGCAGCGGAAAATCCACCACCCTTGCCGCTCTGATCGATCTGATCAATTCCACCCAGTCCAACCACATTATCACCATTGAGGATCCGGTCGAGTTTGTGCATCGGGACAAACAATGCCTCATCAACCAGCGCCAGATCAAAGATCACACCGACAGTTTTGCCAAGGCGCTGCGGGCCGCGCTCCGGCAGGATCCGGATATCGTGGTGGGGGAAATGCGGGATCTGGAAACGATTGAGATCGCCCTGGAAACCGCGGAGACCGGACACCTGGTGTTCGGCACCCTGCACACCACCACCGCCGCCAGCACCATGGACCGTATTATCGATGCCTTTCCGGCCGACCGGCAGAATCAGATCCGCTCCATGCTGGCCAATTCACTCAAAGCGGTGATTGCCCAGACGCTGTGCAAGAAAGAGGGTGGCGGCCGGGTGGCCGCGCTGGAAATTCTTAAAGTGGATTTCAATATCAGTGCGCTGATCCGGGACGGAAAAATTCACCAGATTCCCTCCGCTATGCAGGTGGGGGCGGCCAAAGGCATGAAACTTCTCAATACGGCGCTGACCGAACTGGTGAAAGACGGCACGGTTCCGGCGGAGGAGGCCTACAAAAAGTCGGTGGACAAAGAGAGTCTGCTGGAGTCGTTCAGGAAGTTCAATATCGACACCTCCTTTCGGGATCCGGTGGCCCGCCCGGCGGCCATGCCGCTGCCTGTCGAGGAACAGCCCCGGGAAGACTCCGAAAAGAAAAAGCGGGGCCTGTTCGGCTGATTCGGTTTCCGGAGGGAGGCTATTCCTCCAGAATGTCCGCCTCTTTTGCGGCCAGGGCCTTGTCGATCTTGGTGATGCTGCCGTCGGTCAGTTTCTGCACGTCGTCCAGAGCGGACTTGAGGTCATCCTCACTGATGTCGCCCTCTTTCTGCAGAGCTTTGAGCTGATCATTGGCTTCGCGCCGGATATTGCGGACGGCGACCCGCTGTTCTTCGGCGTTGCGGGAGGCGATTTTGGTGAGATCCCGGCGACGTTCTTCACTGAGTTCCGGCACGGGGATGCGGATGATGCGTCCGTCGTTCATGGGGGTGACCCCGATATTGGCGGCTAGGATGGCTTTTTCGATCTCCGGCAGACTTGAGGGGTCGAACGGGGTGATGACCAGAAGGCGGGGCTCGGGGATGGTGATGTTCCCCAGCTGCTTGATCGGAGTGGGGCTGCCGTAATAGTCCACCGCAATGTTGTCCACCATGGCCGGGCTGGCCTTGCCGGTGTTCAGGCCGGCGAATTCCTCGGTAAGGTATTCGAAGGCCTTCTGCATTTTCTCTTCAGCTTCGAGGCTGATCATTTGAATGTCGTCCATAGCGGGTTCTCCGGTTATTCCTGAATACGGGTTCCGACGTCTTCTCCGTTGACGACCCGTTTTAATTCATCTGGGTTAAAAAAGTTAAAGACAACGATGGGGATGTGGTTCTCCTGACACAGGGAAAAGGCGGCGGTATCCATGACCTTGAGCTGTCTGGAAATGGCTTCCTGATAGGTCAGGGTGTCGAAGCGTTTTGCATCGGAATGGGCCACGGGGTCCCGGTCGTAAATTCCGTCGACTTTGGTGCCTTTCATCAGGCAGTCCGCGCCGATTTCCGATGCCCGCAGAGCGGCGGCGCTGTCGGTGGTGAAGAAGGGGTTTCCGGTGCCGGCCGCGAAAATCACCACCCGTCCCTTGGAGAGATGTCGGGTGGCCTTGCGGACGATAAACGGTTCGGCCACCCGCGGCATGGTGATGGCGGTCATGACCCGGGTGTCCACCCCGATGCTTTCCAGACTGGCCTGCAGGGCGAGTGAATTGATCACCGTGGCGAGCATGCCCATGTAATCGCCCTGTGACCGGCTGATGCCGTGCTTTTCGCCGGACAGTCCCCGGTAGATGTTGCCACCGCCCACCACCATGGCGATTTCCACCCCGCTCTCCTGAATGGCCTTCAGCTGTTTGGCCACGCCCAGAATGACATCCGCGTCCAGATTCATGCCGGTGTCGGGATTGAGCAGGGTCTCGCCGCTCAGTTTCAGAAGGATTCGTTTGTATTTGGGATGGGACATGGGGATTCCCTACACGACAGATGGGGGCGTCGGCAATTCGAAACTATGAGTTCCCGCCAGAGTGAACCCGGTTTATCGGGGTGACAGTGGCTGGCAGACGGGGTCAGGTGTTCCGGGTGATGCGGTGGACCCGGACGCGTTCTTTGCGGCCGATGGTCTCCACCTTCCAGTTCTCCTGACGGAGCAGATGGAAAAAATCACGGGCGACAGATCGCCCGGGTTCGCCCAGCCAGATCTGACCGCCGGGAGCCAGCATGGCCGACCAGCAATCGGCGATAGGGCGGAAATTGCGGGATTCGTAGGCGATATCCCCGGCCAGAATCCATGAAAACCGGCTGTCCATCGGCTCCCGCCAGTCCAGATGAGCCACCTGGACCTGACCGGACACTTGATTTTCGGTGAGATTGAGTTCCGCCAGCCAGCGGGCCTCCTGCAGATAATCTGTGGCCAGACCCTGTTTACCCAGCCGGGCGGCCAATAGACTGGGCAGGGCGGGACCGCATCCCATTTCCAGAAATTCGCCTTCGGGGAGTTTGGGGAAGTGATTGGTCATGACCTCGGCCATCAGCAGGGAGGAGGGCCACAGTTCCGCCCAGTAGGGCATGCGCTCATCCTTGAGCTCCGGAGAAGAAGGGTCCTGATGCATCAGGCGGTCGAGCAGAGGATCGATATCACAGGCGGTCCACACGGTGAGTGTCTGGTCGCCGAACGTGAACTCCCGGTGACGCATGGGGCACAGGGCCTTGAGGTGTTCCAGAGGAGGGGTGTCAGACATAGCGCCTCAGCAGAGCGTGAGCCTGTGACCGGTAGGCGGAGCCGAACAGCACCGCGTGGTTCAGGACATGATAGAGCATATACAGATCCTGTCGGTCCTGCCATCCTTCCTGCAGGGGAAAACATTCGTGGTAGGCCGAATAGAAGGCCGGGGTAAAGCCTCCGAAGAGTTTGGTCATGCCCAGCTCCGCTTCATGATGGCTGTAGGAGGGGGCGGGGTCAAAGATCACGGGATGTCCTTGGTCATCCGCAGCGGTGTTGCCGCTCCAGAGATCGCCGTGGATCAGGCTGGGGGCTTCGGTGACCGGGCCCAGCAACTCCGGCAGCCTGGCCTCCAGGGCGCGGCCCAGGGAGGCGAGATCGGGATCCTGAAGGCGCTGCAGCATGGGTTCCAGCCGGTGACTCCACCAGAATTCGGCCCAGGTCCCGGGGCGTG
>CAZVCO010000002.1:9250-12896 GCA_964625795.1 uncultured Verrucomicrobiota bacterium
CAGTTGCGGGAGATTTTTCTGGGGAGTCTTTCCCAGAATATGATCCTCCTCAAATCCGTAGACATCACGGCGGCATTGCTGATGAGTGAGAGCCAGACGGCGTCCCATTTCCTCCTGAAACCCCCGTCCGGGCGAACCGAAGGTCAGCCATTCCTGCACCAGAAGGGTGTCCGTGAGTCCCACCACCTCCGGCACCCGGATGCCGTCTTCCGTCCGCAGCAGTTGTAGGCCCCGCGCCTCCATGCGGAACGGGTTCCCGCTGGACACGGTTTTCACAAAAAAGGACTCCCCTTCAGCGGTTGCACACTTGAAGGCCGCTGCCGCATCCCCGCCGGAAAGAGGGGTGAGGGAGGATACCCGGGTTCCCAGTATCTGTTCCAGTTGCGCCTTCATGAGGGGCTGTGCAATTATGTCAGGGAATTGAGGAGGTGATCCGATGCGGATTCAATCAGGTCCAGCACGGTCTCAAACCCCTGGGCACCGCCGTAGTAGGGATCGGGCACCTCGTCAACCGGAGAGGAGGGGTCGGCCTCCAGCAGGAGTGAGAGCTGCGCGGTGGCGTTGGCGGGGGCCATGGCGCTTAGATCGGCCAGGTTGTCGCGGTCCATGGCGATGATATGGGTGAAGGTGTGAAAATCCTCCGGTTGGATTTTACGGCTGATGGAGGTCAGCGTGTAGCCGCGTCGGGCGGCATGTTCCCGCATCCGGGCATCGGCAGGATTTCCACGGTGTGCCGCGATGGTGCCGGCGGAATCGATTTCGATCGCACTCTCCAGGCCCGCAGCCTGTACCCGCTGGCGGAAGACCGCCTCTGCGGTGGGGGAGCGGCAGATGTTTCCCAGACAGACGAAGAGAATTCGCTTCATCCCCGGTTTATGACCCCTGAGGGTGGAGGAAGCAAACCGGAAAACGTCCTAACGCAGATTTCATCCGCAACTAAAGAAACCACCCACTCAAAGTTACTCGGTTTCAGATTTTGGCCACAAAAAGGCACAAAAAACACTTCCCCCCTATAACCCCGTTCCA
Source organism: uncultured Verrucomicrobiota bacterium (assembly GCA_964625795.1). Taxonomy (GTDB): domain Bacteria; phylum Verrucomicrobiota; class Kiritimatiellia; order SS1-B-03-39; family UBA6053; genus UBA6053. The sequence goes on from CAZVCO010000002.1 coordinate 10,277, forward strand.
CAGAGTTTGTGGTTTCCTGTTTCAGAACCCGGGCGTCTTCTCTGGCCGTGGCATGCGCTACGCGCGGGTAAGCGTGTTTTTTTGCGCCTCTTTGTTGCCGAACGATTCGGTTTTTGCGTTGGGGCATGCAGGCTGTGCTTTCCGTGGTCTTCCTGTCAGAAACGTTATAGGAAAATCATCTTGCTGAAGGCGATTTGCATTGCGTCTCTTCGGAGGGAGTGTAACCAAAAGTTAACCGTCAACCGGGTAGATTATGATACAGCCAAACGACCCATCTGCACTGGACATTCACGCCCTTGCTTACGTGGAGAGCCTTTATGAGGACTATGTACGCGACCCCGCCTCCGTGAGTGAGGACTGGCAGTCTGTGTTCAGCCAGCAGGAGGCGGGTGAGGCCTCTCCGGCGGTGGCCAATCCCCGGTCGGTGGAGCAGGAACTGATCCGGCGCACCCGGAATCCGCACAGCCAGACCCCGATCTCCCGCCCCTCCGCCAAGGCGCTGCCCTCCACCGACGGCTCCTGGATGGCCAAACAGGGGTCGATCCTCAGGCTGATTCAGGCCTACCGCACACTCGGTCATGTTCAGGCGGATATCGATCCCATCCGTCTGCGCAGCAAGCCGACGGTGGCGGACCTGCACCCCGAGACCTTCGGCTTTACCGAGCTGGATCAGGAGATGGTGTTCAACACCGGAAATCTGGTGGCACCGGATTTTCTGAAGTTGAGAGAGATTCTCGATCTGCTGCAGGAGACCTATACCCGCTCCATTGGCATCGAATATATGCATATCTCCGATATGGAGCAGAAAAACTGGCTCATGCACCGTTCGGAATCGACCCGGGCCAGGGTGGAACTCTCGGCGGAGGAGCGTCAGGGTCTACTGGCCTCCCTGGTTTCCGCCGAGGGGCTGGAACGCTATCTTCATCGGAAATTTTCCGGTAAAAAGCGGTTTTCTCTGGAGGGAGGTGAGTCGTTCATTCCTTTGGTGCAGGAGGCCATTCAGCAGGCCGGATCCCTGGGGGTGAATGAGGTGGTGATCGGCATGGCGCACCGGGGGCGGCTGAATCTTCTGACCAATGTGATGGGCAAGGCCCCGAATATCCTCTTTCAGGAGTTCGGGGAGCATGTGGCGGGAATGGATGATCAGATGACCGGGGATGTGAAATATCACCAGGGCTTCAGTTCCGACGTGGAGACCCCTGGAGGGCTGGTCCATTTGGCGCTGGCGTTCAACCCCTCGCATTTGGAAATTATCAATCCGGTGATCTGCGGCAGCGGCCGGGCCCGGATGGAGAGGGCGGGAGATCACAGTCTGCAGAAAGTGCTTCCGTTCATGGTGCATGGGGACGCGGCGATCTCCGGTCAGGGAGTGGCGTATGAATCCCTGCAGATGTCCCAGACCCGCGGGTATGCGGTGGGAGGCACCCTTCACGTGGTGATCAACAATCAGATCGGATTCACGACCAGTCACCCCCGGGACGCCCGGTCCTCTCTTTACTGCACGGATATCGGCAAAGTCACCGAATGTCCGATTTTCCATGTGAATGGTGACGACCCCGAGGCCGTCATCTGGGCGGTGCGGGCGGCCGTGGACTTCCGGATGAAGTTTCACAAGGATGTGTTCATTGATCTGGTGTGCTTCCGTCGACACGGTCACAACGAGGGGGATGAACCCTCGGTCACCCAGCCGCATATGTACCGGAACATCCGCAAACATTCCGGCACTGCCAAGCTTTATGCCGAGAAGCTGGACAAGCTCGAGGTGGTGAAGGAGAGCCGCTATAAGCAAATGGTGGCTCAATACCGTGACGCCCTGGATGAGGGCTCGCAGGTGGCCCCGAATGTGGTGCCCCGCAGCCTTCACTCGGAATATTACACCGCCTGGCAGCCGTATCTGGACGGACACTGGGACGACGACACCGAAACCTCCGTCACCATAAGGAAACTGAAGCGGCTGGGCCGTGAAGCCTGCAAACTTCCCATCGATTTCTCTCTTCACCCCGGGGTGCGCAAACTGCTGGAGGACCGGCAGAAAATGATTGAGGGGGATCTTCCAGTGGACTGGGGCTGTGCGGAGACCCTGGCCTATGCCACCCTGCTGGACAGCGGATTCCGGGTGCGCATCAGCGGTCAGGACAGCGGACGGGGCACCTTTTTCCACCGTCATGCCGTGATGCACGACTATGAAAACGGGCGCAGGTTTATTCCGTTGCGGCATTTGGCAGCCAGCCGCGGCAGCCTCTTCACGGTGGTGGACTCCATCCTGTCGGAAGAGGCGGTGCTGGGATTTGAATACGGGTACAGTATGACCGATCCGGCCACTCTGGTGATCTGGGAGGCGCAGTACGGTGATTTTGCCAATGGTGCGCAGGTGGTGATCGACCAGTTTATATCAGCGGGTGAACATAAATGGGGTCGTGCCAGCGGCCTGGTGATGTTGTTGCCGCATGGTTATGAAGGACAGGGTGCAGAGCATTCATCGGCCAGGCTGGAAAGATATCTGCAGCTCTGTGCGGTCCATAACATGCAGGTGTGTGTGCCGAGTACGCCCGCGCAGATGTTTCACCTGTTGCGCAGGCAGATGGTACGCAACTGCCGCAAACCGCTTATTATAATGACA
>CAZVCO010000002.1:12906-40505 GCA_964625795.1 uncultured Verrucomicrobiota bacterium
CCAATGGTGCGCAGGTGCTGATCGATCAGTTCATCAGTTCCTCCCAGCAGAAATGGAATCTCTTTTCCGGTCTGGTCATGATGCTGCCGCACGGATGGGAAGGGCAGGGGCCGGAGCATTCCTCCGCCCGGCTGGAGCGGTTTCTGCAGCTTTGCGCCCAGGAGAATCTTCAGGTCGTGGTGCCCTCCAGCGCGGCCCAGATGTTTCATGTCCTGCGGCGTCAGATGATGAGGAAGCTGCGTATTCCTCTTATCATCATGAGCCCGAAAAGCATGTTGAGAAAAAAAGAGGCCTACTCCACGTTGAAGGATTTCACCAATGGGGAATTTCAGACCCTGATTCCTGAGACCGACGAGGGTATCGAGCCGAAAAAGGTGACCCGGGTGGTGCTCTGCAGCGGCAAGCTCTACTACGAGCTGGTGAAGCAGCGGGAGGAATCGGAGCTGAAAAACGTGGCGATTCTGCGTCTGGAGCAGCTCTATCCCTTCGATCACGATGCAGTGATGAAGCAGCTCTCCGGCTATCCGAAAATGAAAACACTGGTGTGGAGTCAGGAAGAGCCCATGAATCAGGGCGCCTGGTATCAGATCCGACACCGGCTGCAGGCCTGCGTGAAAAAGTCCCAGGAACTGGTGTTTGCCGGGCGGGTGGCCTGTTCGGCTCCGGCCGGAGGCAGTGTGCTGCGACACAACCAGCGGGAACAGATCCTCATTCACGCGTCACTCGGACTTGATGTTCCGGAGATGAGCTGACAAGACTCTTCACCTCTTTTGACACCCCGAAGACAACCCCACACCATTCATGGCACATTCTATTAAGACCCCCGAACTTCCCGAGTCCGTTGATGAGGCGACCCTGCTGACCTGGCATGCCCAGGACGGCGAAACTGTCAACCGGGATGATAAAATCGCTGATGTGGAGACGGATAAGATCGTGTTGGAGATCTTCGCGCCGGCCGACGGGGTACTGCACACCAAGGTGGAGGAAGGTGACATCATTCAGCGCGGCGATCTGGTTGCGGAACTGGAGGAGGGAGCCGGCGGTGATTCTGCCGATTCCGGGTCGACGTCTGATGATGAGAAACCGGAGAAAAAGGAATCCGGATCGGATTCCGCACCTGCGGAATCCAGAAAGGCCGCACCTTCCGCTCCGGAACCCTCTGATGTGAACGAAAAGGAGCTCAAAGGTCTGAGCCCCTCGGTGCGGCGGCTGCTGATGGAGCACAATCTCCATCCGGAACAGTTGACCGGCAGTGGTAGGGGCGGTCGTATCGTCCGCAAAGATGTGGAGCGTTTTCTGGATGAAACCCCTGAAGCCAAAAAGAACCTCGGACTGGACAGGGCGGAGTCTATGAAAGAGGTTCCTCCGGAGGAGGCCAAAAAAGCATCCGCCTCCAACAGTGCTAAAGAGGATCCTCCCTATGTCCGGCGGGTGCAGATGTCCCAACTGCGCTCCCGGGTGGCCAACCGTCTCAAGGAGGTGCAGAACACTGCGGCCCTGCTGACCACGTTCAATGAGGTCAACATGAAGCCGGTCATGGATATCCGAACCAAATACAAAGAACGCTTCCAGGCCGACTACGGGGTAAAGCTTGGATTTATGTCTTTCTTTGTGAAGGCCACGGTGGAGGCCCTGAAAAAATATCCCATTGTCAATGCACAGCTGGACGGCCGCGATATCCTTTATCAGGAGGCGTATCATATTGGAGTCGCGGTGGACTCACCCCGTGGACTGGTGGTGCCGGTGGTGCGCGATGCGGATCAGTTGAACTTTGCCGAGATCGAACGGGGGATCCGTGAACTGGCGGGGAAGGCCAAAGACGCCAAACTCACGTACGAGGAACTGATCGGTGGTACCTTCACCATCACCAACGGCGGGGTGTTCGGCTCTATGCTCTCCACCCCGATTCTGAATGCGCCGCAAAGTGCTATTCTCGGCATGCACACCATTCAGGAACGTCCCTGGGTGGAAAACGGTGAGGTGGTGATCCGACCGGTGATGTATCTGGCGCTGACCTACGACCACCGCCTGATCGATGGCCGCGATGCGGTTCAGTTCCTAGGCAGTATCAAGGAATCCCTTGAGGATCCCTCTCAGCTGATGCTTCAGCTCTAATTCGGGAAGGTCTCTTTACCGGGACTTTTCCGATTCCTTCTGTTAGGTGCAGACCATGCACCCGACCCCTTAGTATGAACCATTCCCCTGATGTTCTTATTGCGGGCGCTTCCGGTTATGTCGGCGGTCGTCTGATTCAAAAGCTGATCGAGCGGGATGTTGCCGTGCGCGGGATGTCACGGAACGGGGAGGGGTTGCGGGCGAAATGGGGCGATCAAATCGAGGTGGTGGAGGGGGATGTGCTGGATCCATCCACCCTGCCGGCTGCGCTGGAGGGCATTCAGACCGCCTATTATTTGATCCATTCCATGAAGAGCGGAAACGATTTTCAGGAACTGGAGCGGCAGTCCGCCGGAAATTTTGCCCGGGCGGCGGAAGAGGCCGGGGTCGGCCGGATCATTTACCTGGGAGGGCTTGCGGATGAGTCCGAGGGCCTTTCTCCCCACATGCAGAGCCGGATCGAAACCGGCCGTATTCTGAGAAACTCCTCGGTGCCGACCCTGGAATTCCGTGCCTCCATTGTGCTGGGGGCCGGCAGTCTTTCTTTTGAGATGATCCGGGCGCTGGTGCAGCGTCTGCCGATTATGATCACCCCGAAATGGGTGCAGGTGAAAGCCCAGCCCATTGCGATTGAGGATCTGCTGAAGTATCTGGTGCATGCCCTGGATCTGCCGGAGGAGGAACTCGGTATCTACGAGATCGGCGGGGCGGATGTTTACAGCTACAAAGAGATCATGCAGGCGTTTGCCCATGAACGGGAGCTGAAGCGGATCTATCTGCCCGTGCCGATTCTGAGTCCGGGCATCTCCAGTCTGTGGCTGGGACTGGTCACGCCGCTGCTGGCCCGGGTGGGACGCAAACTGATTGAAAGCGTGACCCACCCCAGCGTGGTGCAGCGCCCGGTTGCGCTGGAGGTGTTCCCGGTGAAACCCAAGGGGGTGGTGGCGGCGATCCGGGAGGCATTGGAGGAGGAAGAGGAGGGCTTTGCCCTTACCCGCTGGTCCGATGCCCTGTCCGCCGGAGACACCCACCGGACCTGGGCGGGGGTGCGTTTCGGTTCGCGCCTGCTGGATACCCGCCGGGTCGACTCGTCCGCCTCTCTCGAAGACCTGTTCAGAGCGGTGGAGCAGATCGGGGGAGAGCGTGGCTGGTACTACGCCACCTTTCTGTGGAAATGGCGTGGATATCTGGATGAGTGGGTGGGCGGCGTGGGCATGCGCAGAGGCCGGCGCCATCCCGACCGATTGCTCCCCGGTGATGTGCTGGACTGCTGGCGGGTCGAAAAAGTGGAACCCGGACGGCTGCTCCGATTGCGGGCGGAAATGAAACTGCCCGGCCGCGCCTGGCTGGAATTCGAGGTGAAACCCAACGATGACGGCGGTGCTGTGCTCACCCAGACGGCGGTGTTCGATCCCAAGGGGCTGAGCGGCCTGTGCTATTGGTACGGAATTTATGGGCTGCATGAACTGGTGTTCCGTGGCATGGCCAAGGGGGTCGTGGCCGAAGCGGAGCGCACTAGTTCTGCGCTTGCCTGCCGAAGGCATGGGTCCCCGCCGTAAAAAAACAGTAGTTCGGCGGTCCCCGCCGTAAAATTTTTTCCACGGAGGCCATGGAACTACATCCGTTCTTGCGAAACGGGTTCGATTGATTAGAGATTCCTCATGGCAAAGAAGAAACAGTATTGGCTCATGAAAAGCGAACCGGATGCCTATTCCATCGACGATTTGGAACGGGATGTGACCGAACCCTGGGACGGCATCCGTAATTATCAGGCCCGGAATTTTCTGCGGGACACCATGAAGGCGGGGGACCGGGCGTTATTCTATCACAGCAATGCCAAGCCCCCCGGAGTGGTGGGGGTGATGGAATGCGTGTCCGGTCCCGAGCCGGATGAACTGGCGTTCGATACCTCCAGCAAGTACTACGATCCGAAGTCCGATCCGGAGGATCCCACCTGGATTCAGCGTCAGATGAAGTTCGTGAAAAAACTGCCACGTATGGTGACGCTCACAGAGTTGAAGGAGGAGCCGGAACTGGAGGGGATGCTGGTCATTAGAAAGGGTCAGCGGCTCAGCATTCAGCCGGTGGAGAAAGAACACTTCGACCATGTGTTGAAGATGGCAAAACGGCCGGCCTCTTCGTGAGCGAACAGGAGGTTTTTGTCACCTGCGCGAAAGGGATCGCTCCGGTTCTGGCCGGGGAGATACTTGCACTGGGGTTTCCGGTCGATGTCGAGGACGTTTCCGGGGTGCAGACCCGGGCGGATCCGGCCGGGCAGATACGGCTTTGCTTTGAACTGCAGACCGCTCACCGTGTGCTGGTGCCGGTGTGGAAAGGCCGGGTTCCCCGACTGCCCGCTCTGTACCGGGCCCTGGTTGAGTTTCCCTGGGAGGAGTGGCTGGGGCCGGATGGATATGTCCGGCTGATCGGTACAGTGCGCCGGGAGGATATCCGCGACAACCGGGTGGCGTTGCTGAAGGCCAAGGATGCGGTCATGGACCGGTTGCGGGATCATTACGGCCGACGTCCGGATTCCGGTCCGGGAGATCATGGCGCCACCCTCTACCTGTACTGGGTGGAGAATGAGCTCACGGTGTCGGTGGATCTAGCCGGAGTGCCTCTGTCCAGAAGAGGATACCGTCAGCAGGGAGGCGAGGCTCCGTTACAGGAGGCGCTGGCGGCGGCCATGCTGCTGCGCAGCGGCTGGGATCGCGATACGCCGTTGAGCGTTCCGATGGGGGGGGCAGGGACGCTGGCGATTGAGGCCGCGCGCATGGCGGTCCATAAAGCTCCTGGTCTGCACCGGTCGTTTTTCGGGTTTCAGCATCTGTTGCCCTACACCCGCGAAATGGAAGACCAGGAGCGGCTGCGTCTGGAGCAGCAGGTCCGCGACACCTGTCCGCCGATCTACTACTCAGACCGCGATCCCGAGGCCTTTGGAAGGGCCCGGGCCAACGCGGAACTGGCCGGGCTGGAGTGTCATATCGATTTCGATGTGTGCGAGTTCACCGAAAGCCGTTTTGAGCCGGGAGGCTGGGTGATCCTGAATCCGCCCTATGGTCTGCGCCTGGACCACGGGGAGGATCTGGAGCCCCTGTATGCCGGGATCGGACACTGGCTGAAAGGGCTGCCTCCGGGCGGGATGGCCTGGGTCATTACCGGCAATCTCAAATTGGCCAAACGTTTTGGTCTCAAGTTGGCGGACCGGACCACGTTGTATAACGGCGCGGTGGAATGCCGGTTTCTGGGTTTCCATCTGACCTCACCCGGAGCGCGTCCGTGAAAAGGCCTGAAAAGGCGGTGGTCCTGGTGGCCGGCTTCGGAACGCGGCTTCATCCCTTCACCCGGGACTGTCCCAAGGCCTTGGTGCCTTTGCAGGGAAAGCCCGTCCTGGCCCACACTCTGGAGCGCCTGGCCGCCTGGGGCGTGCGTGAAGTGGCAGTCAATGTGCATACCCTGGCGGATCAGATGGTGGCGGCGCTGCCGGAGATCACGCCGGCGGGCCTGAAGGTGGTGATCTCCTTTGAACCCGAACTGCTGGGAACCGGAGGCGGGCTGCGCAGGCTGGCCTGGTTTTTTGGAGCCGGCCCGGTCTGGATCTGCAATGCGGATATTCAGGCGGACCTGGATCCGGCTCCTCTGCTTAACACCTTTGCCCGCACCTCGCCGCTGGCCTGTCTCTGGCTGATCTCCGGAAAGGGGCCCCAGACGGTGGAGACCGGTTCTTCAGGTGAGATCACCAGTTTCAGAGGAAAAGGAAGTACGTTCAGCGGGCTGCATCTTGTGTCGCCCCGGTTACTGGACGTTCTGCCGGCGGAGGAAATGTTCTGTTCTGTGATCCCGGCCTATGAACGCGCGATTGCAGAGGGGGAGCGGGTGGTGGGGGTGGAGATACCCGGAAGTCAGTGGGCCGATATCGGGACGCCCGGCCAGTTGCTCGAAGCGAATGGGGAGTCGGTGGTGTTTCCCGGGGCCGGCATTGGACCGGGGGTGACTCTCCGTGACGCCGTGGTGGGGCCGGGCGTGACCCTGAAGGGGCGCCGCACGGTTTCCGGTTTTCTGGTCTCTCCCCGGCACGGACTTACAGAGGATGAGCGGAGATGGTTTCCGAAGGTCGGAGGCGTCGAGCCTCTGCCTGTCCGGGGTTCGGACCGCAGCTATAAACGGTTGCACACCCCGGCCGGATCTCTGGTGCTGTCGGTATCGGGGGAACAGCGGCCGGAAAATTTCCGCATGGCCGCACATACCCGGTTTCTTCAGCGGAACGGTATCCGCGTTCCCCGGTTGGATCAGGTTCGCCAACAGGGCCGGGTGCTGGCGATGGAGGATGTCGGCCGCGTCCATCTGCTCGACCGGCTGAACACCGGGTCCGCAGCGAGGAACCGGTCGGACATGGAGAAGGTGCTGCAGCTGACCGCCGATCTGCACCGGCTTTCTCCTCCCCGGAATCTGGAACCACCTTTTACTCCGGCCCTGGTGCGCTGGGAGCATGAGCTCTTTCTTGAGCATTTTCTTAAGCAGATGGACCCTAAAGCGGAGACCGACGTTCTGCTGGCGGCGTTTGCCCGGGTGGGCAGACGCTTTCTGCGTCAGCCCCGGGTGCTGGTGCACCGCGATTTGCAGTCGACCAATCTGATGTGGAAGCGGCATCAGCCGGTGCTGATCGACTTCCAGGGCATGCGGAAAGGTCCGGCGTCATATGATCTTGGTTCGCTTTTGGCCGATCCCTATCTCAACCGTCCGCCTGAGCTTCAACTGGAACTGCTGGAAAGCTACAACCAGATGGCGGAAGCACCGGTTTCCCTGCAGGCGTACCGGGACGGAGTGACGCAGCGGATGTGTCAGGCCCTGGGCGCTTATGGGCGGCTGGGCGCGCTGCCCGGCACGGCCGGCTTCCTCCGCCACATTCCGGCCGCGGTGCAGCAACTGCTGAACTGGACGGAGGAGGCGGTACTGCGGGAGTGGGCAGAGGATTTTTCGGACAGACACCGGCATCACAATCCGGTAGGGGGGGGGCTGTGAGTAAGGACAACGAACAGAACCGTGAACGGATGGAACGGGACCGCAACGACGTGATCGAGGCCGCGATGGGTCTTCCGTTTCTGGAACTCGAGTTGCCCGAAGCCGAGGATCCCGATTTTGATCCTCCGAAAGTCCGACAGGACCGTCGGTACGGCAGGGCCGATGCCAACACCCTTCCGATCACCCGTTTTCTGGCCGAAATGGGACAGGTGGAGATTCTCAGTGCGGAGAATACGCTGGCCCTGTTCAGGGAAATTCACTGGTGCTGCATCCGCATCCGGGCCCTGGCGGCGGTCGAGTCAGATGAGGCCGCCTTCTGGGCGGAGGCGGTGGTCCAGCTTGGACGTTATCTTCAGCGGCTGGAGGCGGCGGAGGAGGAGCTGTTTATTGCCAACCGTCCTCTGGTGGTGGCCTGCGTGAAACCGTTTTACTGGGTCGGCCAGTTCTGGATCTCCGATTTCCTGCAGGAGGGATCCCGGGCACTGGGCCATGCCATCCGGAAATTTGATTTCACCCGGGGCGTGCCCTTTTATGCGTACGCGCAACGGTCCATCCATAACCGGCTGCGGAATTTTTTCCGCGATCATGTCCGTTCCGGTGCGCTGGGGATCAAGCCCAGTTTCGAAATGGACAAGATCATCAAGGTGATGGGGGAATGGAAAGAACGTCATGGAGAGGAGCCCAGCGAATTGATCCTCAGCGAAATGACCGGGCTCACCCCGGAGCGGGTAAAAAAACTGCTGCCGATCGTGAAGCAGTGGCAGCGGACGCCCGGCACCCCCCTGTCACTTGATGCGGCCATCGGCGACACCCATTCCTCGCTGCATGATATCATTGCGGATCATCAGCATATCGATTCGTCCCAGGAAGTGGAGCGGAACGATGTGTGGGATGCGGTCGGCCGTCTGCCGGAACGGATTCAGCGGATCCTGAAGATGCGGTATGTGGAGGGATATACCCTGGAGGAGGTCGGCAACGAGTTCGGGCTGACCCGGGCCCGGATTAAACAGCTTCAGGATGAGGGGCTGGCCGCCATGCGGGCCCATGTCCGGGAAACCTATGCAAAGGAACAGATCAAACATGAAAAACGTGATCACGGTCGCCAGCGGTAATTCTCACAAACTGAAGGAAATTTCGCAGATTCTGGGAGTTCCGGTGAGGGGACTGAAGGAGATTCCGAATCCCCCGGAATTGATTGAGGATGGTGAGAGTTTCGAGGCCAATGCCCTGATCAAAGCGCGGGGACTGCGGGATGCACTGGGGGAGTGGACCCTGGCGGATGATTCCGGATTGGCGGTCGATGCCCTGGAGGGAAGGCCCGGCATCCATTCCGCCCGCTACGCGGGTACTCATGGCGATGATCAGGCGAATAATGACCTCCTGCTGAAGCATCTGGAGGGAAAGGAAAACCGCGGCGCCGCCTTTGTCTGCGTGATTGCGCTCTGCGGACCGTGCGGGGAGGAGTGGGTGATCCGCGGGGAATGTCGCGGACAGATCCTGCATGCCCCCTCCGGCACCTCCGGTTTCGGTTACGACCCTCTCTTTGTTCCGGATGGGTACAGGCAGAGCTTTGCAGAACTTGGTGACGAAGTGAAAAGTCGGATTTCCCACCGGGCCCACGCCCTGCGGCAGCTGGTGGAGCATCCCGATGCCCCATTGACCCTCATCTCCTCCGGGATCTGATCAGGTCAGAACGTCAGGAGAAGGATGACCGGAACCCCTCCGGGACAAAAATCGACGGACCGAAAAGACCGCCTGACTGAAACGACCGAAATCCAAATCGTTTCATTCACTATCATAAAGCTAAGCGCTTATAGATTAAATATTCCAAGATTTTTGACGCAGATTAAACCGCGAGCTAAAACTAATTTTTAGGAGTTTCCGCAGATTCTGTAACAGATTCTTGGATAATGTAACCTTCTACTCGGAGAGAGCCTTTTCGTGTCGGTGGGCGGATCATTATAATCGTACGAGTCCCTTTTCGAAACGTAAAAGTATTTTCAAAAACTACAATTGGAGTTCCTTGTCTTTGGATGGCAAGTGCGGTTCTGGTTGAATCTTTTAGTTCAAAGACGTTGCCGGGGCCAATGGGAATTTTATATTTAGCATCATCAATTATTCCTGAAAATTCAATGGTCGTGGCATTAAATATTATCCCATGATCGACCGGAAACGCAGATAAAGAATCATCCATCCCCAAAACCCTAAATAACGGTTCTCCGGGTTGGGGGTTTTGTACCGGATCAAAAAATAGCAGCCATTCTTTAACATTGCTTCCATCTGGAGGGGTGAAAGATGCAATTGGAACTCGAATAGGATTAAGTATTGATGGATTTTGAGGCTTTAAGTGATAAAATATTATTGGGAAAGGGCCTTCATAGTTAATAGAGGGTGAGCGTCTGAACCGATTAAAGCTTAGGAGTGAAGGTTCGGATTCCTTGGGGGATGAAAAAAGATAAATACCATCAAAGTCACCATTTCTTATTGAAATAGTTTTAATTTTTACAGAATTATTTTGTATTTCCTGATCTACTGGGCCTTTTCCGTACAAAACAGATAATATAAAATAAAAGATTATTAAAAAGTACTTCATGGTTTTACCTCATCATCAAGCCATTTGAAGGAAATGATGCGGAATCTTCTCCCGAATGGATTTGAGGGATTTATATACTCTCTTCTGATGTCTGACAGGGTGGTTGCTCCTTGCAGGGAGACTGGTTCGGGGATGCGTTGGACTTTAACTTCACACATCTGTTCGGTAAATGTGGTTCCGTCTAATGAGGAGCTGCCGTAAGCGCGAATAATAAAAGTATCAGACCGTGTTTGAGCAAAGGGTGCAAGAAGCTGAGCCACATCTGCCTGTGTAACAAATGAAGGTGAGTTAAACGGTATCCGTTGTTCCGGAGGCGCAGAAGTATAGGAGCCCCCATTGGTGGAATTAATGGTCGTTTCATCTATAGCATCTTGTATGAGGCCTGAATTCAGGAGTTCATTCATACTTAAGAATGGGCGTCGGTTTGCGATTAATCTTTTTGTGATTTCATCAGATAAATTCATTATTTCTGTTTGGCTGAGTTCACGAATCCCAAGTCGATATGCGTTCGCCCAGAAAGGGATTCTGTTGTCCCTGAACCAATCCGTTTTTGCCTCACTTGAAAGGTTATTTGGGTACTCTTGGCCCAAGTCTTCTGAAGGGTGGTTGTGTTGAAGATGAGCCGCCATGGGCAGACGGAAAATGCCATACTGAATATCAGTTATTCCTTGTTTATATTCCCATTCGGTGAGTGAGTTAGAGCCTAAAATTGCCTGCCAAATTTCAGGGTCCACGGAGTTCAAATTTAAACTGCCATCATTAATAAAAAAAATTGATGAGAATGGGCTTTGAAAGTTACTTAGATCTTCATTAAAATGAGTCGAAAAAGCAGGAGTAATATAGGTATTAGCCAAAGGTGCTCTTCCTGCAGGCTGCCAGTTTGTTTCTGTTTGAGGAACTGTGGAGAAGAAGTATCTATCAAAATAGCTGTTAAAACTGTTTCCAAATGCATCGACATTGTTTCCCCATGTGTTCCCCACAGTTGAAGGAGGACTGTAAGCGAACTGCAAATGCTGCAATGATCCAATAGAGATTGGATCTAGCGTGGGAATGTCATAGGCCGGATAGTACCTGAAGCCAAAAGCAAATAGATCGGGAAAGCTTTGGAAAAGAGAACTTAAAGCAGCCTCGTCTGGAGGTGGAATGATAACCGAATCATTATATGTGGAAGTGGGCATGTACAGAGATCGTGGGTCTGTTTCGCGAAACCAAGATTCGCTTGGGGAAAGACCTGTTGTGAGTTCATTGGGCGTCTCATCATCCATTCGAAAATAATAAACTATTTGGAACTCATCAAATCCCCGGCTGTTAACTTGACGTCCAGATAGATCGTCATTTGCAGATCTTCTTCCTGTTGTATCGCTTTCAGCAAAGGGAATATTGGTGAACTCCTGTATAAGCTGGCCATTAGGCGTCGTGACTCGAACGGTGACCTCTGATTCTGGTGCAATAATTTCAATATAATCGTCAGTATTTATTCCAGTGCTATCAGAAAATGTTATACCTATAGGCACCTCTGCGCGTGTCGTAGTTCGATACACTACACCAGGGTCCAGTGGTAATAATTTGACATCAACTGGGATATTATCAGGCGTAAAGATACTATTTGGATCGTCTGCATGGTTGAAATTTGTAGTGTTTGGGTCGATTGTGAAATTACCTGATGTAATCACAGCGCTAGAAGTTCCTGTTGTCCATGTGCATTCAAGCTCCGGAAGGCCGGTTATTTGAATATTAAGATCCACAACCTCATTTTCTGGAAAAGTTATTGAGACACTGTTGGGATTCCAAAACTCAACTCTCGCGGCCATTTGCAGACGAAGGCTGTTTTGATTTCCATTTCTGGAAAATCGAAAATACAAACCAAATTCAGTCAAAACTATAGGGTGTGTGCTCACGGGTTCGCCTGCGGAAATAATGGGTGATGGAGCTCCCTTCAAAGGAGTTCCTTCTGAGGTTGAGCGTGAGCTTAACCAATCCTGAAAATTTGGGTGGGAGGATAGATCGTCCATTTCCAGTGATGAGCCTGTGAAAGATAAGTCCTGTTTTAAACCTCCGGATTCTGGATTGGAAATAACGCCCAAGTGTTGCCACGTCACTTGGTGTATTGATGCGTTCAGATCATTCTTAGGTATTCCCAATAAAACGAAATCATCAATTGACGACGTTTTTAGAACTTCTTCGTTCAAGCTGTCCCAACTATCGCTTGGTGACATAAGAAATTCTTTTCTCGGCCTGCCCGGAGACACTTGTTTTGCAATGATGCTTTCTTCTTCATTCAATCCCCGCATCGAAGCTGAAATAGAAGGTGTATTTGTCGGATCAACTTTAGCTAAACTCACTTTAACCCCCTCATCTGATATCCAATACGCGAGCTCCCCTGTAAAAGATCCGTCTTTGCCAATCAGAGGCTCTTTTTCTACCAAAACACCAGCGTCACCTTCAATGCTAGGAAAAATTTGAAAAGTACCTGGGGTTACTGGGTCTGGGTTCGTTCCAGATACTAGCCATTGTGGAAGAGTCGCCACGCTGCCGGTACCATTGTCTTTCCAAATACCGGTCCAATATTTCCCACCCCCTGTAACTCCTATTATCTCGGCCCGCGCACTAGCCCGTTGGTCAGGCCCCGCACTTTTCTGCAGCTGATTCAGGGCGAGGTGCAAAGAGAGTTTGGCATTTTTTCTGGCGAGGTGTCGGTCCATCCGGTTCTCTGCTTCTCTCAGACCCAGCCGCACTTGTACGGTGAGAGAGAGCACGATCATCATCAGTAAACTGGTGATCAGCAGGGTCAGCAGCAGCGCACTGCCTTTTTTGGATGTCCCGTTCGGGTGCATATCATCAACCTAGAGCTCCAGGAAAATTCCGTAAAATTGAAAACCGTTAGAAAAGTAAGAGCCCTTGCGCGATTGACATTTTTGTATGATCTTTCAAAAATGTTTACCCTGAAAGACTTAACGGGTTCAAAAAGGGAAGGTCAGGGAGCCCAGAGTGCGGTGCCGTTCTGTTTGGCCTGATCTGCGGCCTCCCGGTAGAGCTCGGCATAGCCCCCGGCGGTGTCCTCATCCACCAGGGCAAGTCCGCTGGCCAGAAGTTTCCGGTTCACCTGTGTACCCGATACAAAGACATGAACCGGTTGTCCCGGGGTCAGAGTAACACCGGCCCGTTCCCCCTCCAGGGTTTCCAGAATAAGGTTTTGTTTGCGGATAAAGGCCTGCAGGGTCCGGTGGGCCGCTTCCGCCATCAGTGCGGCGCGTTCGGGGTCGATCCCGCGGGCGTCGGCCCAGGCGATGAGGTTCCGGTCCTGTGAATTCCGCAGCGGAGGGGTGTCGACCCCGGCCAGGCGGATGGGGAAGACAGGATGAGGATTCGGGCGTTCCCAGGCTCTCAGTTGAATTTCCAGTTGAGAGCCGGAAACCACCTTCTGACATTTGTAGAAATGCTTGTCGACGGCGACTTCCTGCCGCACAGCCATCATACGCGGCCCCACGTAGAAGGTCATAAGAGCGGTAAAGGCAATGGTTCCGAGAAGAAACAGGGTGACCAGAAATTTGTTACGGGACATGAAGGGGGCCGTTGGGGATGGGAAAAAGGATACGGGGCGGAATTTTTCAGAAGCCTACTGCTGAAACCCCGTTTCGACAACCAGAAACCCTGTTGGCCCTCCTTGTGCACTTTCGTTTTGACAAATCAGGCTGATCCCGTATATCCCCGGCCCTGATGGCGGTGTAGCTCAGCTGGCAGAGCAGAGGAATCATAATCCTTTTGTCGGGGGTTCAAGTCCCTCCACCGCCACCATTTTTCAGGTCAATGGTCAGAGGTCAGAGGTCAGGGGTAGGCCGTAAGACAAGGTTTGACAGGGTGGGACGGGGTGAGACAGATTCTCTGCACTCTGCACTCTGCACTCTGCACTCTGCACTCTGCACTCTGCACTCTGCACTACCCGATTCCCTTATTGTCGTTCTCGTCTTTCTTGGCGTATCCATCGTCCTGCCGCTTGAAATTCACTTTGTTTTTCTGGTTATAGAGATCGTGCACGTCAGCGGCATCCATGCCCAGGACCTGGGCGAGGCTGATGAGGAAATGAAACAGGTCCACCACTTCGACCTTGGCGTTCTGCTCGTCAAAGGTCTGGTATTTCGCCCACCATTTCCAGGGAACGCTGTCGATCAGTTCGGCCAGTTCCTGTGAGGCAGCCCGGGTGTAGTTGAGGATCCATTTAATTTTCTCCTCCTCATTCATCTCTTCTGGCTTCACGCCGATGCGGTGATTGAGCGACATCTGTTTATCAAACAGGTCCTGCAGCATGTCGGGGGTTTCAGTCATGATCATTCCTCGGGTTTACGTTTCGAGCGTTGGTATAGTGTTCCAGACTTTCCGCAAGACCTCCTTCACGATTTCGTTGCCGCCAAAGGGCTGCATGGTGCTTCCGGGCAGCCTCGAGCAGGGGTGCCGCACGGTCGGATCCGGACCGGTGATCCCGGGCCAGAGCCACGCTCAACCGGAGGTTCCGTAAGGTCTGCTCCCATTCTTCCCGGAAACAGGCGGGCGGGTTCAGGCTGTCGATTTGTTCACGGATATGGTCCAGGGTCTCAAGGCCGACGGACTGTCCATGTGGGCTGTCCGGGTTGAGAAACCATTGAAACAGCATGGAGGAATTGGACGGAGAGATTCCGGTCTGTTCGCTGATGCGGCCGGCATCCAGCCAGCAGAGAGTATCGCCCGCCTGCCGCTCAAAGGCCACCTCATCGCACCAGGCCCAGGCCTCCTGCGGTGAGGCGGAGGGTCCCTGCCATCCTGCCAATGCGCACAGGGCCATGGGACCATAGCTTACCGGCTCCTGCTGCAGATGTCCGCAATCCCCCCAGTCCGTCAGCAGAAGTCCGTCTGCCTCCCAGGTGTCGGCGGCTTTCGCCGCGGCCTGAAGGTTCGCGATCATATTATCGGTGCGCCCTGCAAAGGACCGCCAGCTGGAGGTGCCGGGGCAGACGGTAAAGGAGTGACCGCTTTCGGCGTAGATTCTGCAGTGGTCGGAAAGAGGGGAGTCGGCCTCATATCCCCAGCACAGGGCATGGGCGTCCGCAGGCAGCCGGCCAATCTCCTCCGGATGCTTGATGAGAATATCCCCCCAGAACTCCGGTTGTTTGTGGTGGTGTTCCTTCACATAAGCCATGATCCGGCTCACGAAGCCGGCATACACGGCACCGGTTCCCTCCCGCTCACAACGCTCACGGCTGGCCCCCTGACCCAGTTCAAACGTTTCATCACAACCCAGATTCACCCGGCTGCTGGTGAACAGAGGAAGGAGTTCGTCCAGCAGTCCGGTCACCAGAGAGAAGGAGGCGTCATCCGGTTTAAGGACGGAGCCGACCGGGCGGAAATCTCCCCAGGGGGATGTGAATCCGTCCGGTGCTTCCGCAAAGGTTTTATACGCATCGTGCCGGATCCAGCGTTCAAAGTGTCCAAAGCAGTTCTGATTTGGCACCAGGGTAATGCCGAGTGCCGCGGTCTGTTCCTGCAGCCGGATGATATCCTCCGGGGTCATTGGAGAGGCTTCCTGCCAGACCTCCCGGTGGCCGGGGTAGGCGAAGGTGTGTTCAGTGTAGAGCTGCAGTTCGTTATACCGGAAGGCGGAGAGGAGATGCAGCCACTGTTGGAATCCTCTTTCGTTGGGCACTTTGCATCGGCTGACATCCAGCATGAATGCCCGGCGGTCGAACGCCGGGCTGTCCTCCAGCACGCCGCAGGGGGTGACTTCCGGTTGATCCCCCTGAAGTTGCCGGAAATGCTGCCAGGCATATCGTAGGGCCGTATTTCCCCCGACCTGAACCTCAAGTTGATGGGGGGAGACGGAGATCCGGTATCCCTCCGGATGAAGCGAGGAGGAAAACGTCACCACCGGGTGCAGATCCTCTATTTCCCGGAAACCGGAGGTGTCCGCGGTATCCGGATGCCGTTCCCAGAATCTGGGGGAGGGGAGGAGAACGGGGTCCGGGCTCATGGAGAGGTTTCGGCCGGTCGGCTTTCCGCGGATTCCCGGCCCAGCCTCCTCTTCAATTCCTGGATTTCGGCCTCTTTGCGGTCCTGTTCGGCCTGCAGGGCTTTGGTGAGGCGCCGCTGTTTTTCAATTTCATCACGGAGCTCCTGCTGGGTGGCGGCCGAACGTTTCAGTTGCGCCTCTGTTTGTTCCGCCTCGGCCAGCTGTTCCCGCAGGGTGTAGATATGCCGGGCCAGGGTTTTCATATCCCGCCGTGATTTCTCCCGGATTTCGACCAACTGATTCCGCTCCGTCCGAATGGACTCGATGGATGCGGTGGTTGCCTCCAGGGCCTCGATTTTCTCCTGCGCATCGGTGAGCTTCAGCATCTGCTCACCCAGCATGGTCTGCAGTTCACGGATCTGAAAGGTTTTCTTCTCATCGGTGTTGGTGAGTTCCGACATCAGCCGCTCGTTCTCTTTCTGGAAATTGGCTGATTCCTTTTTCAGCTGTTCGTTCTCCTCTTCGAGGTCGGCCACCAGCATGGTGATTTCCGCCAGTTCCTCCTCTTCCACTCCGGCGGATGTGGCGGCTTCGAGTCCTTTGGTGAGGCGGCGGATTTCCTTTTCCAGATTTTGATTCTCTTTTTCGGTGCGGCTGAGCTGAAGCTCGGTGCCCCGGCGCAGTTCACGTTCATTCCGCAATGCGGCCCGTTCCTGCTGCAGCGAGTTCTGAAGGGTCGACACCTTGTCGGAGAGCGTTTTCTGTTTGGCCTGAAGCAGTTCCTTTTCCCGGTTGGCTTCCGCCAGATCCGCTCTCAGATCCGGCACTTTTTCCCGTTCTTTCAACTGTGCTCTCAGTTTCCGGGTTTCTTCGTGTGCCAGTTCTAGGGTGGATTTGAGAGCTTCAAGTTCGGAGCGCGGCACCCGGTTCTCCTCCGCTTCCGCCAGACGGGTCGTCAGCTCCTGAACTGTTTGTTTCAGTTGTTCCTTCTCCTGTTCCAGCTCGCTGCGCTCCGCATAGAGACGGGCCAGTTCCTGGTTGAGATTGCCCAGACGCGCCTCAAGCGCGGCCAGTTTCGCATTCGCCAGGGATTCGGAACGTTTGGTGGCACGCAGGGAGCTGGTCAGTTCGGCATTCAACTGCATGAGGGCATTGCGGTCGGCCACGGCCTGATCCCTTGCCTGCCGCATGGCCTGTATTCCTTCGGTCTGGCTCGCGATTTCCCGCTGGAGCTTCTCGACCTCCTTAGGATTCTGTTGTTCCTCCGGAAGAGCCCGAAGGGTTTCCAGATTCTGCCGATTATCCCGCAGAGTGCGCTGCAGTTCCTCCAGGGATCGGTCCCTTTTGGAGATTTCCTCCTCTGCCCGGCGCGCGGCCACCGCAGAGCGGTTGGCCTCCGCCTCCAGTTCCAGCAAAGACTGGTCGGCCTCCTCAAGTTGACGGTTCAGCTCCTGCTGCTCTCCCGAGAGGGATTGAATCCGGTTCTGGGTCTGGGACTGGGCCTCCAGAAACTCCCGTTGAGCCTCATCGCGTTGACGGGCGGTGCGTTCAAGCTCCCGTCTCAGAATGGTGACCGCATCCTGAGCCAGGCCCGCAGAGTGGATGCAGAGGAGGGCGATGAAGAGGGAAAGTGCTTTGTGGTGGGACATAGGACATCACGTAGTAAATCGAACCGCCCTTGGGGTCAATCCTTAGAATCTCCTGCGTTCCTTTCGGTGCAGCCTTCAATCGGCGGAAGAACGCAGCCGTTCCGCCAGCTGGGTGATGCGTGCTCCGCTGTCGGATTGTTGCACAGCCATGCGCACTGCGGTGGTGGGGCCAATCAGCAGCACGAGTTTTCTTCCGCGGGTGATTCCGGTATACAGAAGGTTTCTCTGCAGCATGACGTAATGCTGGGTGTGCAGGGGCAGAATGACGCAGGGGTATTCCGAGCCCTGGGATTTATGAATGGTGACGGCGTAGCTGAGAATCAGCTCATCCAGTTCATTGAAAGCGTAGGAAACCTTGTTGCCTCCGAAATCCACCCAGATCATCTGCTCCTCCCGGTCCAGTGCGGCCAGGATCCCCATATCGCCATTGAATACCTCCTTGTCGTAATTGTTCTGAATCTGCATCACGCGGTCCCCGACCCGGTAGGTTACACCAAAACGCTCCACCGCGTCTCCGGAGGGATTGAGGACCTTCTGCAGTTCGAGGTTTAATTGACGTGCGCCCAGTTCGCCCCGTTGCATCGGCGTCAGCACCTGCACGTCCCTGCGGGGATCCAGATGAAAGGTGGTCTGGATTTTTCCGCCCAGAAGCCCCCGGATTTTGGACCAGACCTCCGCGGGGGTTTCGGCCTGCAGGTGATAGAAGTCGCCGGGCTGCGAGCTGCTGCAACTGACGGGCATTTCCCCGTGATTGACTTTATGGGCGTTGGTGACAATGTGGCTGCCGGCCGACTGCCGGAAAATCTCGGTCAGCCGGCAGACCGGAACACAGTCACTTTGAATGAGGTCCTGAAGAACCGAGCCCGGACCGACCGAGGGCAGCTGATCGACATCTCCGACCAGAATCACCGCGGCGTCAGTGGGCACGGCCCGCATCAGTTGGTGAGCCAGCATCAGATCGAGCATGGAGGCCTCATCGATAATGAAGACATCGCCCTTGAGGGGGTGAGAGCGGTCGTGTTTAAACCCTCCGGTGGCTGGATCGTAGACCAGCAGCCGATGAAGAGTGGTGGCATGGGCGCCTGCACTTTCAGACAGGCGTTTGGCAGCCCGGCCGGTGGGCGCGGCCAGTTTCACTTTCAGTTTCCGGGCGCGATGGATTTCGATCAGCGCTTTGACCAGCGTGGTTTTCCCCACCCCGGGTCCACCGGTAATCACCATGACTTTGCTCACCAGTGCCTGTTTGATTGCACCGGCCTGATTGTCTGACAGGGTGAATCCCAGCCGGGTGCCGACCCATGCCAGCACTTTTTCCGGATCCGCATCCGCCAGCGGGGCGCTGCCCCGGTTGCAGCGGGAGATGTCCCGGGCCAGTTCAATTTCCGCCCGGTAGAGAGGGGCAAGATAGACCAGCGGGGTTCGGGTGGTTTCCGTTTCCAGCATGAGACGCTGATCCGCCAGTCCCTTCAGGACCGCCTGCTCCAGCACCTCCTGGGGGATATCCAACACTTCATGGGTTTCCCGGACCAGATCCTCCCGCGGGACGGCGCAGTGACCTGCGGTTGATTTTTCCTGCAGCATATACTCGATGGCGGCGCGGGCCCGCAGGGGGCTGTCCGCCTGGATCCCGAATGCACGGGCGATATCATCGGCGGTTTTGAATCCGACTCCGCGGAGATCCCGGGCCAGGCAGTAGGGATCGGACTGCACCCGGGCCATAGCCTGTTCCCCGTACAGTTTATAAATCCGGTTGGCCCGGGCGGCACTGATGCCGTGGCTGAGCAGAAAGGTCATGATCTCCCGCACCACTTTGGTTTCATTCCAGGAGGTTTTGATGCGCTCCCTTCGGGTTTTGCCGATTCCCTCCACCTCCTGCAGCCGGGCGGAATGTTTATCGATGACGTCCAGCACCTCCTCCCCGAATTTCTCAATCAGTTTTGCGGCATACACCGGGCCGATCCCGTGGATCAGACCGGATCCCAGGAATTTTTCGATTCCTTCAAGACTTTGGGGCGGGGAAGTTCTCAGGAGTGAGGCCTTCAGCTGGCGGCCATGGGTGGGATCCATGATCCAGTCGCCCGCGGCCGTGAGAAACTCCCCCACGCTCACGGTGGGGACACGCCCCACCACCGTGACCAGCTCTTTTTCCCCTTCCACCTTGACCTTTAGGACTGAAAACCCGGTATCCTCGCTGTGAAACGTCACGCGCTCAACGATACCGGACAGGCTGGATTCAGGAGGGGAGGGCATTCGGTTTTGATTCGGTTTCTGCTATACCAGGTGCGGGGACTGGTGTACGTTTATGAGAGTGGATCAGGAGACAACGATATGAAACAAACCATTTTTTCAACGAAACGCAAACAGGGATTTACGTTGGTGGAGATCCTGGTCGTGGTGGCGATTATCGGGATCCTGATGGGATTGGTCACCGGAATCAGCGGCGCAGTCCAGCAGGGGGCGGCGGAGGCCAAGGCCAAGGCCGAGATTGCCGATCTCATGAATGAGATCGAAAAATACAAAGTGGATAAAGGTTCCTATCCCGATAATTGGAGTGATTTCGGAAGTTGGTACACCAACGAAAAATATTCTGGCACTGCGTACACCATTACAGAAGGGGAGCCGGATGCCCCGATCGATCCCTGGGGGAGCGAATACCTCTACGATTTTGATTCGGACCGTCCGTTCGTATATTTCATCGGTTCAAGTGGACCCAACGGAACGGATGACAACGGGGATGTGGACGACATCACCAACCGGAACGGAGCCCTGAATTAAGGAACAACTTATGAAAACACTCTCTGCACCCAGAACTCCGCATTCCACCCGTCAAGGATTCACCCTGATCGAGCTGTTGGTAGTGATCGCGATCATCGCGATCCTCTCAAGTATCATGCTGGCCGGCGTGACCTCTGCCCTGAATTCAGCCAACCGGCGTAAGGCTGCGGTGGAGGCGGAGAATATTGAAAATGCCATCATGATGTACTTTAACGACAACAATGGACGGTTGCCCATCAATCCGGCTTATCAGGCTTCCGACAGCCCCGCTCCCAGCGGTCTTACCCCGGATTTCAGCGAATCCACTGGCATCATTGAGGTGCTGACGGCCAGCCCTGGAACTGAGACGCTGAACCCCAAACGCAAAGTGTATCTTGGCACTGAAACCTCTACAGATGACGGCACCCTTCTGGACCCCTGGGGCACGCAGTATTACATCATGGTGGACAGGAATTTTGACGGCCGGGTTCAGTACATGAATGAATCCGGAGAGAGTCATCGCAAAAAAGCTGTGGTGATCTCGGCCGGAAAAGACGTGGATTTCGGCAGTGGAACCAACAGTGCCACCCGGGATAATGTGGCGAACGTGACCCTGGCCAATTGATTCGGTCTGCGGTGCATGTTCCGGATCCGTTTCCGGTAGATGAGCGGGTGGCCCGGTTCCGGCATCGGCATTATCCGGAGGCCTCCGACGATCATTGGCAGGACTGGCGTTGGCAGCTGCGGAACCGTATCCGGGATCTGGAGGGGGCTGCGCGCCTGTTCCGGCTCTCCAGCTCTGAAGAAGAGGCTATACGTAAACGCTCCGGGGCATTGCCTATCGGCATCACTCCTTATTATGCCTCTCTTCTCGATCCGGAGGACCCTATGGATCCCCTGCGGCGGACCAAGATTCCCACCCTGGACGAGTTCACGGTCACCGGGGATGAATGCCGGGACCCGCTGGGGGAGGAGGCCCACAGTCCGGTGCCCGGTCTGGTGCACACCTATCCCGACAAAGTGCTGTTTCTGGTCACGGATTTCTGCGCGACCTATTGTCGGTACTGTACCCGGGCCCGTATGGTGGGGGCCGGTGAGTTCCTGCCGGAACGGTCCATGTGGGAGCGGGCGCTTGACTATATCCGTGAGCACACCGGGATCCGGGACGTGCTCCTCAGCGGAGGGGATCCGCTCATTCTCTCCGATGAGCGTCTGGAATGGATCCTGACCCGGCTGGCGGACATTCCTCACGTGGAGTTTCTGCGTATTGGCACCAAAGTGCCTGCAGTGCTGCCATACCGCATCACACCGTCTCTCCTCTCTATTTTAAAAAAGGTGCATCCGGTCTTTTTCAGTATTCATTTCACCCATCCGGACGAATTGACCCTCGAGGTGCAGGAGGCCTGTAACCGCCTGGCCGATGCCGGGGTTCCCACCGGTGGACAGACCGTGCTGCTCAAAGGGGTCAATGATGATCCGGAGGTGATGAAAGCCCTGAACCTTGGATTGCTGAAAGTCCGCTGCAAACCGTATTATCTTCATCAATGCGACCCCATTCAGGGGAGTTCCCATTTCCGGACCTCGGTGGAGGCCGGTCAGAATCTGATCCGGTCGCTGCATGGTCACACCACCGGGTATGCTGTGCCCACCTACATGGTGGACACGGCCGGAGGTGGCGGGAAAGTGCCGGTAGGGCCTGAGTACGTGCTCGGACGGGAAGGGGACTACCTGAAACTCAGAAACTATCAGGGCGAGGAGACCCGCTACTGGGATCCACTTTTGTAACGCTCAAATAGATTCATTTCCAGGAGGATCCAGTTTTCTTGCCCGAAACCACTCCCGAACATAGCTGTCCATTAAATCCTGGTCGGCTTCCTGAAAGCTATTATACCGGTACACCCGGCCTCGAATGACTCCGCCGCCCCAGCGGTTGTGAAAAGATCTTCCTGTCTTTTGCAGGGTCATGGATGCCTCCCAGGCATCAGGTGCTTTGCGGATTCCCACTACCTTTCCAGCGGCATCCTCAAGGTTCACAAAAGGAACATCTTTTTCCATGCCCTCATTTTGGTGTGAATAGATGGTTTGTCAATTCTGCTCATGGTTCTGTAATCACCATTGACAGCTACGGGGTCTTCAATACCGGCCACATCGGGGCGGTGGTGAGGGCGGCAACCAGGGGGAGATAATTCAGCAGGATGGGCTGCCCTACCATAAACCCGTATGCGCAGAGCACAGCCCCGGCGATTCCCAGGATCACCACGCCGGTGCGGCGCAGATTCCAGAGCGCGAGATAGCCGACGAAATTCACGCTGAGAATGATCAGCATATTTCGAATAAAGTCCGGCCCCATCTGCTCAAAATGCGGCTCCACTTCGCGGTTGGAAATGCTCATCATGAACACCGCGTAATAGAGAAAGAAGATCCCGCAGTGAAAGGTGATCAGCAGAGGGCGTGGATTGCGGGGAAGAGACATTGGGTTACAGTTCTGCCAGGGCGGATTCCCGGATGCGGTCGGCCATTTCTGAGGTGGAGACCTTTGTGGTGCCTTCCCGATATAAATCGGCAGTGCGGAGCCCTTCGTTCAATGCGGTTTCAACTCCCTTCCGGATGGCAGCGGCAATGGCGGGCTGTTCCAGTTCGTCCATCATCATGGCGGCACTGAGCAGCATGGCGACCGGATTCGCGATCCCCTGGCCCGCAATATCGGGAGCGCTGCCGTGCACGGGTTCAAACAGACCCACCGGACCTCCCACGCTGGCCGAAGGCAGCAGACCCAGCGACCCGCCCAGAGTGGCGGCGGCGTCGGAGAGAATATCTCCAAACAGATTGCCAGTCAGGATAACATCAAACTGACCCGGGCGCACCACCAGTTGCATGGCGGCATTGTCGACATACATGTGTGTGAGCTCCACATCTGAATATTCCTCGGCATGGAGTTTACTCACCACGTCCCGCCACAGCTGTGAGACCACCAGGACATTGGCTTTATCCACCGAACAGACCCGTCCTCCCCGCCGTCTTCCCCAGTCAAACGCGACCCGGGCCACCCGTTCGATTTCCTCTGTGCTGTACCGCATGGTGTTAAAGGCCTCCTCGGATCCGGGTTCGCCGGAACGGCCCCTGGGTTCTCCAAAATAGATGCCTCCGGTGAGCTCCCTGACCACCAGGAGGTCGGTTCCGGCGATCGCCTCCGGACGGAGGGGAGAGGCCTCGGCCAGCGATTCGGGCACGGAAACCGGCCGCAGATTGGCGAAGACTCCCAGCTCACGTCGGATTTTCAACAGCCCGGATTCCGGCCGCATGGCCCCGGTATGGTGATCCCATTTGGTACCGCCCACTGCGCCCAGCATCACGGCGTCGGCCGCTTTGGCTTTGGCAATGACTGAATCCGGCATGGGGTCATTATAGGCATCAATGGCCGCTCCCCCGGCATGATCCTCTTCGACCTCAAACGGAACACCCGTTTTTTTGCAGAGAACACGGAGCGTGGTAACGGCTTCATTGCAGACTTCGGGACCAATTCCGT
Organism: uncultured Verrucomicrobiota bacterium; assembly: GCA_964625795.1. Taxonomy (GTDB): domain Bacteria; phylum Verrucomicrobiota; class Kiritimatiellia; order SS1-B-03-39; family UBA6053; genus UBA6053. Next base: position 36,543 of record CAZVCO010000002.1, read on the forward strand.
CGCCGGGCAGTACTAAAATATTCATAAAAAATCCTGGGGTTTGAAAAGAGAGCACTGCCTACGGGAACCTCAGAGCGGTTTCAAGCCGGAAGCGAAACCGGAGTGGAATGAACACTTGCCTTCAAACAAGTTTGAACATACCTTGACGCTGAATTTTGAACTTTGCCCGGGAACCCTCATGAACATGGAAAGAAAGAAACAAGCCGCTACATTGGAAGTAAATGGAAAAACCCTGAAACTGGATCTGGTGAAGGGTGTGGAGAATGAGCTGGGGATTGATGCACTCTCGCTCCGGAAAGAGACAGGCCTCATCAATCTGGATCCCGGGTATGGGAATACCGGCAGCTGCGCCAGCAGTGTCACCTTTCTGGACGGTGAAAAAGGGGTCATTCATCACCGGGGGTATGAACTGAAGGATCTGGCCGAACACTGTAACTTTCTTGAAGTGGCTTATCTGCTGATGGATGGTGAGCTCCCGAGTTCCGCAGAATACAAAAACTGGGAAGGGCTGATCAAAGACAACTCCTATCTGGGACCGAGTCTGCAGGAACTGCTGGATCACTACCCGGTTCGCTCCCACCCCATGTCTCTGCTGGCCAGTGTGGTGCTTTCTCTTACGGGGTTCTACGGGGACCTGGGCGAAGAGAAATTCTACCAGTTTGATATGGATGTGGTGCGGCTCATAGCCAAAGCCCCCATGATCGCGGCCCATTTTTTCCGCCGTAAACGCGGGATGAATTACATCTATTCCGACCCCTCTCTGGGCTATGCGGAAAATTTTCTGAACTCCATGTTCTCCAAGCGGCTTCCGGTGGAGAAGCGCACCATTATGGCCAATGCGCTGGAACAGTTGTTTATCATTCACGCTGATCACGAGCAGAACTGCTCCACCTCAACTGTGCGCATGATCAGCAGCTCCGGTGCGAATGTCTACGCCGCCATTGGGGGCGGAATCGGGGCGCTCTGGGGGCCGTTGCACGGGGGTGCGAATGAAGCGGTGATCAACATGCTGGAATATATCCACATGGACGATGGGGATCTCGATTCGGTCATCAAACGGGCCAAGGACAAAAATGATCCCTTCAAACTGATGGGATTCGGCCACCGGGTCTACAAAACGTACGACCCCCGGGCGGTCATTGCGAAAAAAGTGGTGGACAAGCTGCTGGAGGAACTGGGCGTGGATGAGCCGCTGGTGGATACCGCGATGGAGCTTGAGAAAATCGCGCTCGAGGATGAGTATTTCGTCAAACGGAACCTCTATCCCAATGTGGATTTCTACACCGGGATTGCCTACAAAGCCATGGGCATTCCCAAGGAGATGTTCACGGTGATGTTCACCATTGGCCGTATGGCCGGATGGTTGGCCCATCTGCTGGAATTCCGCGAAGATGAGAACCGGCGGATCTGCCGCCCCCGGCAGATTTATGTGGGCAAACCGGTGCGATCTTTCGTTCAGATGGAGGACCGGTAAGGTTACGGACCGTGTCCGGTCCAGCTTTGATTCCCTGTCCCCTGCAGCGTCTGGCCGACCGCCAGCCTGCAGGGATTTTTCTGTCCACTCCGGACCAGGTCTTCACTTTCAGAGAGGTGCTCGATAAGGTTGAGGAGGCCGGGGAGCAGCTGCTGCAAAACCGCTGCCGGCTCCTTTGCTTAAAAGAACCTCTCTCCCAGGTGGACACGGTGATCCAGATCTTTGCGGCCCTGCGGCAGGGGATTCCAGTGGCTCCGCTCAATCTCCGCCTTCCGGCTGTGGTCCGTGAACAGCAGGACATCTGGCTGGAAGAGGCGGGTGGGGTGCTGCCCGTCTCAGGTCCGGTTCCTTCCGGGTGGTGGCATCCCGAGCAGACCGCGACGGTGCTGTTTACTTCGGGCAGTACCGGGGATCAGAAACCGGTTGTACATCAGGTGAAACATCATTTGGCCTCGGCGGCCGCATCGAATGCCCAGGCGGCTCTCTCGCCCAGTGACCGCTGGCTGTGTGTGCTGCCGCTGTATCATGTCGGAGGACTGGCCATTCTTTTCCGCTGTCTTCTGGCCGGGGCTGCTGTGTGTTTTCCCGAATCCAACCAGGCCATCTCTCAGGCGATACAGACGCTCCACCCAAGTCATCTTTCTTTGGTGCCGACCCAGCTGTACCGTTGGCTGGAGGAGAAAGAATTCTCCGGTTCCGGAATCAAACGGGTACTGATGGGTGGCGCCCCTCTGTCAGAGTCTCTGCGGGAACGTGCCCGGTCAGCCGGACTTCCGATTGCGGTCAGCTACGGGATGACCGAGACCGCCTCCCAGGTCACCGCCACTCCGCCGGGTGAGCCCGCAGTGGGATCAGGACGATGTCTGGACCATGCGGAGTGCCGGATTGCAACAGACGGGGAAATCCTGATCAAGGCGGCCAGCACGGCCGCGGGTGTGATGCATCCGGAAGGACTGCGGCCCATTACCGACGCGCAGGGCTGGCTCCACACCCGGGATGCGGGCAGGATCGAGCATGGAGTGCTGGTTGTGGAGGGAAGGATGGATTCCCGGTTTATCTCCGGAGGAGAGAACATTCAGCCGGAGGTGGTTGAACAGGCGCTGTTGAATCTTTCCGGGATTTCCGAGGCGGTGGTCGTGCCGAAAGAGGATCCCGAGTTCGGACAGCGTCCCGTGGCCTGGGTGGATGTAGAGGTGACCCAGGATGCTGTCACGATGTGGAATGACGGATTACGTGCACACCTTCCCGGGTATATGATCCCGGTGGCCTACCGTCGGCTGCCTGAAGGGAGCGGGTTGAAGCGGTCCCGCGCAGAGCTCATCTCAATGACCTAAAAACTGCCGAAGCCCGTCAGCTCAGGGGCAACTCAGGCGGTTGTCCATCGTGCCAGAAACTCCACATTGCCTTTGGGGCCGGTCAGCGGAGATCGGACCACTCCCAGGCAGTTCCAGGCGCATTCATTTTCCCCGAAGCGGACGATGTCCTCCACGACGGACTGCCGTACGGACTCGTCGACCACCACCCCTTTGCGCAGATGTTTCCTTCCTGCTTCAAACTGAGGTTTAATCAGGGAGACAAAGGTGGAGCCGGGCAGGAGCACCTTTGCCGCGGCCGGCAGGATCAGTTTGAGGGAGATAAAACTGACATCCGTGACGCCAAAGGAGGGGCGGGGGTCAAAATCATCCGCCTCCAGGTAGCGGGCATTGGTCTGTTCCCGGACGTCCACCCGTTCGTCATTGCGCAGGTCCCAGTGAAGCTGTCCTTTACCCACGTCCACCGCATAGACCTGCCGGGCTCCATGCTGAAGCAAACAGTCGGTGAACCCACCGGTGCTGGACCCAATATCAATAGCGGTGCTTCCCTGGATCTCATCGGCCAGGTCCGGCCAGTGATCCAGCGCTCCCATCAGCTTTTCACCACCCCGGCTCACGAAACGGGGGGGGGCGTCGCAGGTAAGCACCGCGTCGGGATTCACGGAGTGACCGGGTTTGCTGGCCACCTGTTCGTTTACTCTGATCTTTCCGGCGCGGATAAGGCGCTGTGCCTGTTCCCGGCTGTCCGCCAGGCCTTCACGGGTCACCCGCTGATCCAGCCGCTCACCTTTCATGGTTCGTCGGATCCTGAAGCGCCACCGGTGGTCCGAGGATGGCTGCACCCAGTAAGGCTTTTTTAAACGCTTTACGGTTTTTCAAGGCAGGTGGCGTGGTGTTTCCCTCTACCGCACGCATGCGCTGAACCGGGAGACGGGCAAAATCGATCATGGTCGGGGATAAATCCACCATCACCTGCCGGACGGTTTCAAGTGTCTGTCCCCGTACTTTGCCCTCCAGTTGTTCGTAGGAAATCTCCAGAGCATCCTCAATGTCCTTCATTTCCTCATAAGAATCGGCCAGATCCATGGCTCCAATGTCGGTTTTCGGCGTTTTAACCGATTCGGCGATGGGCTGTCGGGTAGGCGGAGGAGGTGGTGCAGGGGTCCGGGATGGAGC
>CAZVCO010000003.1:0-1215 GCA_964625795.1 uncultured Verrucomicrobiota bacterium
CCGAGAAAAGAGTGTCTGCGGGTCTAGCCGCAGATCTTTTGCTCCCGCGGGATAAACCCGCAGGGGGCATGTCCTCCGGCGTATTCAGCAGCTCCTACGCTCCACATGGTCAACAACGAAAAAATCCCGGAGCGGAGGCTCCGGGATTCAGTAAAGTCAACTCGATTCGGGTCAGGCTGTTCACCGTCTCCATACCAGCATCCCACCGGCCAGAGCAATTCCCACCAAGACAAGGCTGGAGGGTTCGGGGATGACGGTCAGCGCGGCAGCCTGGATACCATGCCGGAAATTTGAACCTCCTTGGCTACCCGTTCTTTCAATATCAACGGTTAAGGTGTCCGAGACAGTGTCCGCCGTAAAATCGATCTTGAAAAGGCCAAAGAAGGGCGAATTTCCGCCTGCGCCAGCCGCAAGTGTATTGGTCGTCCCTGTACCCGAGAGGGTACCGGTGATATCCAGATTAACGTTTTCACCCATAACCCAAAAGTACAGCTCGGAAGCGGTGTTGGTAGCATCTACCGTAAGGGTAAATGTCTGTCCTATGTTGAGCTCATCACTTACTGTCGCGAGGGTATCCTCCTGACCATTGGTTTGAGACGCGGTATTGATCCCATTTGTCCAAGTATAACCAGGTGATTTCCCCGATGCGGTTTGGGTCAGCAGCGTCCCGCCAACTCCTCCGTCATAGGTTAAGGCGCCAATGCCCGAGCCCCCGCTCATCTCATCGGTGGGTGCAACCGTGTCTCCGGTAAAAATCTGCCAGTCAGACGAGCCAAGATTGGTAAGGTTATATTCTTGTTCGGTCCCGCTGCCGATGGCCTCCACTTGAGTGACCACAACCGTTGCAGCCTGAATTAAGCTGAGCATGGAAATGTTCAAACAGATAAATGATAACGTAATAATTTTTTTCATATTCAGTCTCGTTGTTAAATGTATGATCAAATTTTGCATGAGGTTTACTAAACGACAAGAGTAGTTTTTATGTAAATTTATGTAAATCTACTTGTCCCTTATAAATCTTTCTGATTAACCCGCTTTTATGAGACCTAAACTAGCCGTCACCATTACCGACGTGGCCGAGAAGGCCGATGTCTCCATCGCCACCGTTTCCCGCATTATCAACGGGAAAGGCCCCTTCCGCGAGGAAACGGAGCAACGGGTTCGTGAGGCCATCCGGGACACTGGCTACCAGCCGAAGCCGAGAGGGAAGACAGA
>CAZVCO010000003.1:1225-2538 GCA_964625795.1 uncultured Verrucomicrobiota bacterium
GGCATTTTTGCGTATTGGCACCTTCGAATCAGCGGTACAGTCCCCTGTAACCCGGCACTTGGAGCAGGCGTTGATGAAAGCCGCCGCTTCCAAAGGCCATCCCATCGCATCTTATGAGGTCACAGATATGGGCGCCGTATCCATTAAGGATGTAGTAGGCAACGCGCAGGGGGTGGTGATCCGGACCTCAAGTCTGGTGGATATAAACCGGGAGGCGTCGGAGTGGCTGGCCGGCCTTCCCGCCGTGAGTGTGCTGGGAAAGAGCTGGATCGGGCGCCACTGGATGGATCATCTGGGACCGGATAATGAGCAGGCTGGAGCGCTGGCGGCGGAATATCTGCTTCAGCAGGGGTGCGACCGGCTGGTGTTTGCCACCACCAACAATCGCACCAGAGGCGTGAGCCTGGCACGTTGCGCCTCGTTTGCAAAACTAGCTGCGGCCAAAGGCACTCCCTGTCGAGTGTATTTCCAGGCTTCCCCCACTGACATAGAGGCTGTTCGTAACGCCCTCAGCCACCTGCCGGCCGAAACCCGGGTCATTGAAAAACGCAACGATCTGATCCGGCAGATTGCGGAGGACCATCCGGAGCGGTTCGGACTGTTTGCCCCTACAGACCTGGAACTGTCGGTGATCATGCCCCAGCTGGAAATGCTGGGGGTGGATTTTCACGACCGCTGCGTTCCCATCGGCTGCGACAACGAAACCCGCTGTTTCAGCGCATTGGAAACCCTGCCGGCGACTCTGGATCTGCAGATTGACGATCTGGCGGAGCGGGCCATCCGTCGGCTGCGGTTCCGAATGGAACATCCGGACGAATCGATCGTGAGAATGATGATCTCCCCTAAGTTGGTTCCACCAGCCAACCTATCTTTATAAGCCATTGCCCAGTCCTTCAACCGTTCATCGGTTCATTCCAGTGACGGACTATGTATGAACGACTGAATGTGAATATGTTCAAACATCAGAGAGCCCTCTGAAACGCCATTCGTCTTTTCGCCACAAACTCCGCAGAAATCCTCCACACAGAACAGCCCAACCCGGGCGCCGATCCAGCGGCCGGGATGTATCTCGAACGCATCACCGATCGGGATGAACTCCGCACCGTCGGTGCTGTAGGAAAACTGTCCGGTGATGCCCCCTCCCCCGTCTTTCGTATAGGGCAACGGGAGTTCCCCCCGGGTTTCAATCCGAAAGAACACCCTGGGCCCCGGAAGCGGGGTTTCGGCGGTCACCTGACCGTCGTTGCGGACCGTAAGGGTATAGTCGCACGGCCCGTCCGACTTCGGGCAACACTCGATCGACACATCGGAGC
>CAZVCO010000003.1:2548-7103 GCA_964625795.1 uncultured Verrucomicrobiota bacterium
TCCCATGGAGGCAAGTCCGCCGCGGACCCTGGGAGAGGTGGTCATCAGCTCCACTTCCGCCGTGGCCACGGTGTCGTAGCCGATCAGCATCTGGGTGAGCACATGGGGCGTATGCTCCAACTTTCCGTTGCGAAGGGGAAAGGGAAAGAGATGCAGCTGTCCGTCCTGCAGTCTGTACCAAGCCGGATTGGGATTGGCCGGCCACTGCCACTGCAGCCCCAGCTCAGGTCCGGAGAAATCATCAGAGCGCGTGAGCTCATACGCCCTGCCCTCAGCATCCTCCACCGGCATCTCCCAGGTGTGCACCGGATTGCCGATGCCGTCCCCGTCTTCGTCCACCCCCATCACCGGCCAGCCGTCCCGCCAGATCACGGGCTGCAGCCAGCTGATTCTGCCCAGGACTCCGGTATGCTGAAAATGCAGGAACCACCAGCTTCCCTGCGGCGTGTCCACCAACGCACCCTGATGGGGACCATTGAGATCCTTATCGCCGGTTTCGAGCACCGTGCGGATTTCATAGGGTCCCTGCGGATTCATCGAACGCATCACGGTCTGCCAGCCAAAAGGAACACTGCCCGCAGGACACAAGATATAATATTCATCGCCGAATGTATGGAATTTGGTCCCTTCGATGGTCGGCTGTTCCCGGTCGGAAAGAAAGCGGTCGTGTTCTTTCAGGTCGTACACCGTAGTGCGCTCTCCCAGAAGAAAGGCGCCATCCCAGTCCATCTCCTGGACATCAATCCGGTCCTTGATGCCCGCCCGGGAGCGGGCGTAGGCAAAGGACAGCCAGGCCTTGCCGGTCGCCTCGTCCCACAGCGGACTGGTATCAATGATCCCCTGCTCCGCATGCACCAGCAGCGGTTCCGACCATGGGCCTTCCGCCCGCTCTGCCGTCACCCGGTAGACCCCGGCATCCGGATCGCCCCAGAAAATCCAGAAGCGGCCCGCATGAAATCGGATGCAGGGCGCATACACTCCGCAGCCCATCCGGGGCAGATCGTAGTCCAGCTCTTCCTCGTTCCGCCGTGGCCCCGGCTCCGGCACCGCCAACAGATGGGTCAGCGCGTATCCGATCCGCCTCCAGTGCACCAGATCCCGGGAGTGCAGAATCGGCAGCCCGGGGACCATATTGAAACTGGAGGCGGTCAGAAAAAAGTCATCGCCAACCCGGATGACATCGGGATCGGAAAAATCGGCCGGGATAACCGGGTTGGTGTAGGTGCTCATGCGGATTCCATAAGGGGCTATATAAAAATATCAACGGACTCGGGTTCGCTATCGGGATCGTAATCGTTATCGAATCTGACTTCTCAGGTTCATAAGGAGTAACGTTAGCCCAAACCCGCTATTCAACGAGACTTTTCAACCCTGCCTCCTTCAGGAGGATGCGGAGACCCCACTTCGCCTCAAACAGCAGGGGAGATGTCTTCATCCAACCCACAACTCTTTGACAACCCTGTTCCAAACCGTAGGTTTCAGCTATGATGAAACCGTCTTCCATGAACCGTCGACAGGTACTGAAAGGCCTGGGGGCTGGCGCTTTGTCCCTTTCCCTTCCCTCCCTAAGGGCGTTTGGAGCGGAACCGGACGCGATGCTGACGGCGTCTATCCCCTCCAGCGGAGAAAAAATCCCCATGATCGGGATGGGCACCTGGCAGACCTTCAATGTGGGCGGGGATCCGGAACTGCGTCAGCAGCGGACCGAACTGCTTCAGGCCTTTTTTGATCTGGGCGGCGGCATGGTGGACTGCTCTCCCATGTATGGATCCTCGGCGGATGTGCTGGGGGTTGCTTTGAACCGTCTGGGAGTGCCGGACACCCTGTTTTCTGCGGAGAAAGTCTGGACCCGTGACGGGCAGGCCACCCGTGAGCAGATACAGGAGCAGGCTCAGCGGTGGAACCTGAAACGGTTTGACCTGATGCAGATTCACAATTTGTTGTCGTGGGAGGCGCATCTGGAGAATCTGCGGGAGTTGAAACGCACCGGCGAGATTCGGTATATCGGCATTACCACCTCACACGGACGTCGTCACCGCGAGGTCGAACAGGTGATGGAGGAAGACGACATCGATTTTGTTCAGCTCACCTACAACCTCACCCATCGCGAGGTGGAGAACCGTCTGTTGCCGGCGGCCCGCGAACGGGGTCTGGCGGTGATTGCCAACCGGCCCTACGATGGCGGTCACCTCATCCGTCGCCTGCAGCGTCAGCATGAGATACCCGCCTGGACCCGACAGGAACTGAGGTGCGCCACCTGGGCGGATGTGCTTCTAAAATTTATCGTTTCTCATCCTGCCATCACCTGCGCCATCCCGGCCACCACCCGGCTGGAACACCTGCGGGAAAACATGCAGGCCGGACAGGGCCTGCTGCCGGATCCTGATCAACGCAACCGTATGATCCGGGAACTCACCTCGTTGTGACTGCGGAGTGGAGCACCGCCCGTCTGGAGGACTTCATTCCCTTCATCCCGGAGGTGTATGTCCGGCTCACGGAGCGCATCAATGAGACCTTCTGGCCGTTGCATCTGGTCGGCCTTCTGCTCGGGCTGGGCTGGACGATGTTTCCGGGTCTGCGGGGCAGCCGCTGGACCGGCGTTCCCTGGGCCATCGTCTGGGTCTGGGTGGGCACGGTGTATCACCTGCAGCATTATACCAACCTCCATTGGGCCGGAACCATTCTGGCCGCAGGTTTTTACCTGCAGGCATTGCTGATGCTTCTCCTGACATCGCCATCCGGGGCCCGGACGCTGCGTCTGTCAGACCGGGCCAGTGGGCCGGAATGGTCCTGTTTGTGGCTGGAATGCTTCTGACGCCTGTGTTGTCAGCGGTGACCGGCAGCGGTCCGGCTCAGGCGGAGGTTTTCGGCATGCATCCGGATCCGACCGCTATGGCCACGCTGGGATTCCTGCTGGTGATGCAAAGAGGAGGACGTCTGATCAGTACCGCCATCGTTCCGCTGATGTGCTGTCTGTTCGGCGGCCTCACCTTACTGGGACTGGACCTTGCCCGCGCCTTCCTGCCTCTGGCGGCCGCAGGGATTGGCCTGACGGGTCTCACCGCTTCATGCCTGGCTGAAAAGAGCTCGTAACCGGGTTCAGATCACGGCAGGAACGACAGGTATTTCAGGAAGAAATCGGATGTTTCCGGGTCCTGCGGTATGTGGAGGGAGTGACCCCGGCCTCCTCACGGAAAAACATGGTGAAGTGCTCCTGGGTCATCCTGCAGGCCTTGGCAATTTCCCACATGCGCAGGTCGGTTTCCACCAGCAGCTTTTTGGCATGGGCAATCTTCAACCCTCTTACGTAGACCCCGGGAGTCACGCCCATGTATTTCATGAAGCCGCGTTCCAGGGTGCGACGGGTGATACCGACTTCCCGGGCCGCATCCGAGATCGTGCCGCCCTGAATAATGAGGTTCCGGAGAAGATCCGCCGCCTGAGCGATGTTGGGATCCGGGATGGCGCGGAGACTGGAGGACTGCCGCTCCACCGCATCGCCCACCGGAATCAGCTTGTGGGTAACCGGAAACCGTTTTCCGGCCGCCTTAAGCTTCATCTTCTTCTCCAGCATGGCCGCCGCTTCAAATCCGGCCTGCTCCAGAGGCTGAGGCATGCTGCTGATAAACGGACGGTTGGATTCGCAAATCAGCGGGGAATTATCTGTGCCCAACACGCTGACCTCAGTAGGCACGCGGATTCCCAGCCCCCGGCACCTCTCCAGGATCCGCTGGGCAATCATGTCCTGCACGCAATACACCGCCACTGGTTTGGGCAGCTGCTGCAGCCAGCGGTCCAGTTGGGGATTTTCATGCCAGGGCTGTTCTGAAAAATGCTCCACTTCAAACGAAGAAACGTCAAACTTGTTCCTATGCAGCTCCTTGGTGAAACCCCGCTCCCGGTAAGCGGAAAACCCGGGATTTCCCGGCCAGAGCACGACCGCAAAATGCTCAAAGTAGTTCTGCAGAAAGTAGCGTGCCGCGTTCCGACCGACGCCTTCGTTATCGATTTCGATACGGGAAATGCCGCGGGGGTGGTCGTGGAACTGATCCACCAGAACCAACGGGACACCCCGGATCTTCATCAGATCGGGAACTTTTTCCGGACGCTGCACCACAAAAATGCCATGCGGCTTCCACTTCAGGGCTTCCGACACTTCAGATGGACGCTCATTCAACACATTCAGATACCCCATCTGCCATTCCGGGCGGTTCAGCGTGTACCTCCGGAAGCCCATTTGAATCGTGCCGGTGATAAAATTCCCCTGACCAAAACTGCACATCAGGATTCGTTTCTTTTCCGTGTTGATGGAGGGCGTTTTCTTTGTCATATGTCGCAAATAAATAATTACTTTGTCGCAAGTTGACCAGCTAAAATATTCACAATTTGGATGCTTCTCTTACTGGTGTCCGCGTCGATTTCTGTCACTTGGTCACTAATCTGGAAGTTCCGCTTTTCACATCTCCTGAGCACAGAGCCCCTGCCCCGATCAACCGTCGCTTCACCAACCCGACAAACGAACGTTTACTTGCCGTACGGACAAATGGTTAGAATC
>CAZVCO010000003.1:7152-14956 GCA_964625795.1 uncultured Verrucomicrobiota bacterium
ATGCGTTCAAATGAGGTAAGGTTCTTCATCATAACGTTTTACAAATTAAGGAACCTGGGGTATTTAGTAAAGAAGTCAACCACACCTGATATGAACACCTCTTCCACCTCACCCAAAAAAGGATTCACGCTGATTGAAGTGATGATCGCCACATTCCTGGTGGGCATTCTGGGCGCCGGAGTAATCAGCGGGGCCACGGTCGCCCGCCGCCTGACCTATGTGAACGCGCAGCGGGTATCGGCCTTTGGACTGGCCAAAGCCAAACTCGAGGAACTGAAAGGCCGAGGTTACAATGAACTGGATGCACTTTATGGATCACAGGTCCAGGAAGTCGATCTGGATCTGGTGAATCTGGGGGGCGTGACTCAGGAGGTGATTCCGGCCACCCGGACCTTATCCCTGCAGGACCTGACCTCGCCCCAGCGGAAACGGGTGACCGTACGCATTCAGTGGGAATTCCAGGGAAGGGAAATTGATGAAACTGTGCAGACCTTTTTATATCCCCGCAGATGAACGCCCTCATGAACACTCTCCCCGGCAACAAAACGTCAATCTCCCGCACCGGCTTCACTCTGGTGGAAGTCATGGTGGGGATGTCGTTGACCTCACTGGTGGTGGTGGCCGCTCTCACCCTGTTTATCCAGTCTGCCCGCCAGTTCCAGGATGGGTCGGAACATATCACCTTTGTAGACGAGGCACGCAGAGCCGAACAGCAGGTGGCCAACATCATTCAGAATGCCAGAGCCGCCTCCGTTACAGCGGGAAACAGCTCTTCACTGAACATTGTGCAGCCGAACCTTACCAACTCGCGTTTGTATTTCCAACCGGGGGATTCCCCGGAAGAAAGTCAGCTGATCTTTGATGCGAATATCAACGTCAACGGGGATGAAGACGTGATCGCAACCTATGTGTCTGAAATCGCCAACACCCCCATGTTCCGCATCGTCAGTGGCAGCAATAACACCACGTTGGTCTCCTTTTACGTAGGCTTGCGCCCGCCGACAGACGGAGCCACCGCCGGGGTCCGGAAGAGTTACACCGGGGCCATCATTCACATGGCGGCCTCTCCACGGAACATCGTCGACTTTATTCAGCAATGACCCCCTTTCTTACCCGAATCAGGAGATACTCATGACCCCCGGACACCAATGGAAACGCGGCTCCGCCACCATGGCGGCCATCCTGTTGACCTTTCTGGGATCTGTCAGTGTGCTGGCCCTGCTGAAATATTCCAGTCACAGCGCCGACATGACCCGCAGAACTCTGGACTATGAACGGGCCCGGGTGGCGGCAGAGGCCGGCCTGGACTACGGCATCAGCGAACTCCAGGATCTGATTTTCCGCTTTCAATTCAGTCTGACCCAGCAGGAGATGCAGACTCTGGTCGACAACCTCCCCCCTCCCCCCGTGCTATCCGATTATGAGTATACATCACCGTCCGGCGACGTGTCCTTCCGGATCACGGTCGACACGGAACCCACGCAGGGCGCCATTCCCAACGGCAGTGTGGGGCGGGGTGAACTGGGGGAATATCAGCTCTATACCATTACCTGCGGCGCCCGGAATCCGGATACAGGAGCGGGTGCGGTTCTCACGCAGCGGATCCAGGCCACCTCTCTGTTTATCATGCGGTTCGGAGTGTTTTATTGGTACGATCTGGAGATCAATCCGGGCCGTACGATGTTTTTTGATGGTCCCATTCATACCAATCATGACGCATATCTGACCGGGCCGCTTGAAATCCGCGCACCGATAACCGCACACGGCGGCATCTATCATGATCGCAAGGACTCCAGGGGTCCAAATCGGGGTAGTACTGCGATATACAACAACGATGGCGATCCTGTGCAACTGGTACAGGATGGCCAGATCATCGACTCCACATCCGACACCTGGATGACCGACTCTCTGAATCTGTTTGATGGAAACGCCCAGAACTCAAGTCACGGCGTCCCACAGCTCAGCCCGCCCATCAACTCTCTGGATGAACCCTATGATATCATCCGCCGTCCCGTCCCCCCCAGCTCTGATGAGTACCGGGCAGAGACCGAGGCTGAAAAATTCGCCAACAAAGCCGCCCTCCGCATTCATGTCGACGCCAACGGAAACATGTCCGCCATCGATTCCCGTGGTCAGGATGTCACCTACAAACTTTCAAAAGCGCGGCTTGAGGAAGATGGTGAAGTGAATGGCGCCCCGGTCTTTGAGAAAGAAGATGACGGGACCTACGAAATGGACGACGAAGGCAGCTACGATACCGACCAGCGGTTTCTGGACTCCAGAGAAAACCAGATCGTGGCCCCGGTGGATATCTATGTGGATCAGCTGGTGGAAGAATTTCCCGAACTTTTCAGCGGCGCGGATTACGGAATCTCCGAAGGAAGGGGAGTGGTCTACGTGACCCGGGACGAACCCGTGGGCGGAGGGCTTATGCCTGCCGTCCGCTTGCGGAACGGTCGGGAAATGCCTTCCGGCGGTCTTACCGTGGCCACCGACCTGCCTCTCTATGTGGAGGGCGATTTCAACACCGGTGACACCCGGGAGCCCAGTATGGTCACCGGAGATGCGGTGACGATGCTGTCCAATAACTGGCAGGACGCCCGCAGCACCTCGGGGTTGGGGGATCGTCAGGCGGACAGCACGGATTTCAATGTGGTGGTGATGACCGGTAACACGGAAACCGTGGCTGGCGGAGCCTATAACGGCGGTCTGGAGAATGTACTGCGGTTCATGGAAAACTGGAGCGGCGATACCGCCCGTTTCCGGGGATCCATCATCGACCTCTGGCACAGCGAGATCGCAAATTCCCCCTGGTCCTATGGCAACTACTACACCGCACCCCGACGGGACTGGGAATTTGATTCCATTCTCAGCACTCAGGCTCCTCCCGGCGTGCCCAGAGTCTTCGGGCTGGAAATGCTCACCTGGCGGGTGACCACCTGGGCCGAACAGGGATGGAATTGATCGGAGCCGGACGACCCCATATCCTCACGGCCTCCTGCCTGCGCTAATCCGCAGTTTCGACGAAAGGACAGTGACCCCGTACGCACAATACCTGCAAGCCTTCCTGCGGCATCCAGGATGGAGCTCTCTTTAATAGAATCACAGATACGAATTCCACCATTCCGAGTAGTGACGGGTGGAGTCTTTTTCACTGACCCATATGTAAACGTGATGATACATTCGTGAGGCATGCCAAGCCGTAGCATGCAGATAAACCCGTCCGCCGCCGCTTCCTCGCAGGCTCGGGCTTTGGCGTGACAGCCTTTGCACTCCGCTGCGCTGCGTGCGAAGGCTGGTGGGCGATACCCTCCAACAGGTCGCGGGGCTCCCAGTTAGGAGGGCAGGCTGGGTTACGAGAGCTCAAAACCCAGCCGCTTCTTCAGATAGCCCCGGCCAAATCCTGTCTTCAACTGCTTTTCCCTGGCGCGGGCCGCTTCCAGTGAGCGACACGCCTCGTAATACACCAGTTTCACAGGAAGTCTTTTCCGGGTATTCTCAGACTCCCCGGCTTTATGCTGGGTCATTCTACGCTGCAAATCGGGCGTGGACCCAATATACCATTCTCCATCCGAGCATTGAAGCACATACGTATAAGCAAACTCAGTCATCCAATCTGCCTTCACTATGGCCTGCCATCCTTAATGCGAAGCGCAGCGGAGCTTTAGGATGGTGGGCGATACAGGACTCGAACCTGTGACCTCTTGCGTGTGAAGCAAGCGCTCTAACCAACTGAGCTAATCGCCCTTTCGCTACGAAGGCGTATGATAAGCATGTTTGACTCCCGTACTCAAGCCCGAAAAGACGGCAGCTGTAACCGGCATGGTCGCCGCACCTATGCAGGTTAGCGGGGGGTGGCGGTTTTCTTCAGCTCTTCCCGCTTTCGGCCGAAATCCGCGATCTCTTTGGCAAAGGTCGTCTGTTCGGGATACTGTTTCTCGCTCAGCTGCTGCTCAAGCTGCTGGAAGAGCTTTTTCTCTTTGCCACCCAGGTGACTGGGAACCTCGACCTTCACTTTAATGTGGAGATCTCCCTGTCCACGGCCCCGGGGGTCGGGTATCCCTTTGTTCCGGAGCCTGAGCATTTTACCGCTCTGGGTGCCCGCCGGAATTTTGATCGTGGACGTTCCCTCAAGAGTGGGTACCGACACCTCTCCGCCCAGAGCCGCCACCTCCAGCGGCACCGGAACCTCCAGCGCCAGATCGAGGTCGTGCCGTTCAAAAATCTTATGCGGTCTGACATGCATGATGACATACAGATCTCCGGCGCGCCCACCCCGGGTGCCACCCTCACCTTTTCCGGCCACCCGCAGACGCGAACCGGTCTCCACTCCGGGTGGAATCCGCACGGTGATGGTGCGCTTGCCTTTTTTCTGTCCGGTGCCCCGGCAGTCGGAACAGGGATTTCCAATCATCTGTCCGGTGCCGCCGCAATCCGGACAGGTCTGCCGCATATGAAACAGACCGTTGGAGGAGATCACCTGTCCGGCGCCCTTACAGGTGGTGCAGGTGGTCTTCTTACTTCCGGGCGCAGCCCCGCTTCCCTTGCAGCTGTCACATTCCACGTTGACGTTGAATGAGAGCTCACGTTTGGAGCCGAAGACGGCCTCCTCAAAATCAATCTCCAGATCAAAGCGCAGATCCGCGCCGCGGTTGTTGGCTTCCCCGCCGCCGCCACCGCCGCCGAAAAAGTTATCAAAAATAGAACCGCCTCCGCCGCCGCCAAAGGCGCCCATGAAGGTCCGGAGGGCCTCATCCAGATCCACCCCGCCGAAACCGCCGGCTCCGCCGCCCCCACCGCGGCCGGGTCCGAAAGCGGCATGACCAAACTGATCGTACTGTTTCCGTTTCTGCTCGTCACTCAGAACTTCATACGCCTCGGTGGCCTCTTTGAAGTTCTCCTCAGCGGAGGCATCCCCTGGGTTTTTGTCGGGATGATATTTAATGGCCAGTTTACGGTAGGCCTTTTTGATTTCAGCCGCACTCGCATCGCGCGAGACGCCCAGTGTTTTATAATAGTCCTGTTTTTCCGCCATCAGCCTTCTCCCTCACCAGCGGACACCACCACCTGAGCCGGACGGAGCAGCCTGCTGCCCAATTGATAGCCCTTGCGGGTCATGGCCACCACTTCGCCCTCCGGCACCTCGGTGGAGGGCAGATGCGTAATGGCCTCGTGCAGATTGGGATCAAAAATGCCGGATTCCGCCTCCACGGGTTCCAGACCGTATTTGCCGAGCACAGTGCCCAGCTGACCGCGAATCAGTTCAAACCCCTGCAGGGTCTCCTCCGGGATCTCCTGACCTTTGGCATTTTCAAGCCCGAGGTCAAAATGATCCAGAATGGTCAGCAGGTCCGTGCAGATGTTCTCCAGGCAGCGCTGGGTCCAGTCCTCTTTCTCTTTACGGGTCCGTTTACGGAAGTTTTCAAAATCGGCGCGGAGTCGGAGATACTGATCTTTATAGTCTTCCTCCGGCTGGGCCTCCTGAGCGGCTGCACCGGCGGCCGCCTCTGCGGACTCCTCACCGGAAGACGCTTCAGAGGAACCGGTTTCCGCGCCCGTCTCCGGGGACTCAGCGGCAACCGTCTCTTCAGGTTCTGGCGTTAACGCTTCGTTCTCCACAGCAGAATCGGGAGAATCTTCCTGGTTGGGTTTATCGGATTCAGTCATGAAGGTTACTTAAATTTTATGGGTTCTCTTGTAAGGAAACAGATGTCCGGAAGTTTGGAAGTGTAGGGACATTGCGTCCATTTTGCAAGAGGGATTGATTTTTAAGGACAGGGCGTTCTGGAAAAGGTTGACCTTTTTTGTATATATTTTCAAATTATTACGTATTCTAACTAAATGAATCGGACCGACAAGCTCTCTTTTATCTTCGAAACCGGAAAACGATTCCGTTTAGTTCTGCACGAAAACGTTATGAGCCAGGACCGGAAAACCCCCTCTATCTGTGAGGAGCTTTCCGCCATTCAGATGAATACCGCCATGCAGGTAAGGCTGCATCAGCCCATGAGTCTGAATGAACTGGCCACCAAGCTGGGGATCTCTCCGCCCTCCGCCAGCGTCATGATTGACCGTCTGGTGGAGAAAAACATCATTACCCGTTCCCCGGATCCCAGCGACCGACGCAAGGTGGAACTGCGAATCCATCCCGAAGCGGAAAAAGCCATGAACGACATGCATCAGCGCTTTTACGATGAATTCGACCGCATTGCCCGCCAGATGGGCAACACCACCATCAATCACTGGTTTGATGTGATGCAGCAGGTGGACCGCATTCTGCAGGAGGAATCCAAATGAAGGTACGCCTTTCTCTGCTGCATATCCGCTTTCTGGCGGCTAGTTCAGTGCTGGCCCTTTCGATCGGACTGGCCGTTCTGATCTGGAAACTCAAGCCGGAGACCGTGACCCGGCCGCCGGCGGAAACGGTGGTGGCGGCGGATCTTCTTCCGGCTGTGGCGATCGACACGGTGGTGACGGTCACCACCCACGGCATCGCCCGCCCCACCCGCAGCGTCACTCTGTCCAGCGAGGTGGGCGGACGGGTCCTCCGGGTTCCCAGCCGGCTGGAAGCCGGCGACCTGGTGGCTGAAGGAGACCTTCTCCTGGAAATTGATCCGGTGGATTACCGGGCGGCGGTTCAGGAGGCGGAGGCCGCCATTGCCCGGCTCGATGCCACCCTGCAGCGGCTGGAGGCCACCGAAAAGGCCACCCGCTCCCAGTTGAAGTCGAGCCGCCGCTCCCGCGACCTGGCTCAAAAGGATTTTGACCGGCTGAGCCGGCTGGTCAACGAGGGAAATTCGGTCTCCCAGGCCGTGGCGGAAGCGGCCGAACGCACCCTGGCGCAGGCCGAAGTTCAGGTTCTCCAACTGGAACAGACCCTGGAGGTCCTGCCCGCTCAGCAGGCCGAGATCCGCAGCGAACGGGCGGCCGCCACCGCCCGGCTTGAACAGGCGGCTTCCCAGCTGGACCGCACCACCGTGCGGGCTCCGTTCGACGGACGGGTCGTTACCGCCATGGTGGAAGAGGACAGCTTCGTCTCCCCGGGCACACCCCTGATAGAACTGGCCGATGACCACGAACTGGAACTCCAGGTGCCGGTGCAGGCGTCTGAATTGAACCGGTGGATTCCCTTTGAATCCCGTTCCGGCAGTCCGGCCTGGTTCCCCCCCCTGAAACCGATTGAGGTGGACATCGAGTGGACCGGTAGCGAAACGGGGTATACCTGGTCCGGCACGCTGGACCGGGTGGTCTCGTTTGATGCCACCACCCGCACCGCCACGCTGGCCGTGCTCGTTTCAGGAGAGCAGCTTGCCGCTGATCAGAATGGATTTCCGCTGTCGGATGGAATGTTCTGCCGGGTCCGCATCCCGGGGAAGACCCTGGAGAACGTCTTCGCGCTGCCGCGTGAGGCCGTGACGTTCGACAACCAGGCGTATCTTTCTGACAACGGCCGGCTGCGGACGGTGGATGTCACCGTGGCCTGGGCCACCGAGGATACCGCTTTTGTTTCGGAGGGCATCCAGGAAGGAGACCTCGTGGTGGGCACCCGCCTGGTCGCCCCGCTGGAGGGAGTAAAACTCAGGGATACGGACGGCGACTGAATGCGAAAGCTCGTTCACGCATTTGCCTCCAATGTGGTGTTTGCCAACATCATGATTTTTCTGATGTTTCTGGTGGGCGCATTCAGCATTCACCAGATGCGGAAAGAACAGTTTCCGGAAATGGCCCTGGATATCGTCCGCATTAACGTCCCCTACCCCGGGGCCGATCCCAACCTCGGTTTCGCCCTGACCTACGGTGACAC
>CAZVCO010000003.1:14966-24024 GCA_964625795.1 uncultured Verrucomicrobiota bacterium
CCCGAGGAGGTGGAGGAGGGCATTCTCCGCAAAATCGAGGAGGCACTGCAGGGCGAACCGGGGATTAAAGAACTGCTGACCTATGCCAGTGAAAATGCGGGAACCGCTATCGTGGAAGTGGACGAACGTGCGGACACCGAGGAGGTGCTGAATCGGGTGCGGGCCGAAATCGACGGCATCAGCACGTTTCCGGCCGGGGCGGAGAACCCCATCATTTCCGAACTCATCCTGCTGGATCCGGTCATGATTCTTTCCGTATCCGGCGACATGGAGGAGGACAGGCTGAAAGAGTGGGCCGAGCGGGTAAAGCAGGATCTGCTGCAGAAGGATGACATCACCATCGTCACCATTTTCGGCGCCCGGGAATATGAAATCTCGGTGGAGGTATCCGAGGATCGTCTCAGGGAATACCAGCTGTCGCTGGACGATGTGGTCAATGCGGTACGCGCCAACAATCTCGATGTGCCCGGAGGTTTGGTCCGGACGGAAAGCGAGGTCGTCCGTCTCCGCACCCTGGGCCGGAAATACACCGGAGAGGAGATCGCCCGGATCCCGGTGATCACCCGGCCGGACGGAACCGTGGTGTCGCTGGGACAGATTGCGGACATCGTGGACGGCTTTACGGAGGAGGCCATCCGCCCGGGAGTGGATGGGAACCCTGCCGTGTTTCTCTACGTGAACAAAACCTCCGAACAGGATTCTCTGAAGATCTCCAGGGCCACCATGGAGTTTCTGGAAAGCCGCCAGGATGTGCTGCCGGAGGGAATGGACATCGATCTGATTTACGATGCGACCACCGAACTCAACGCCCGCATTCGGCTGTTGGTGAAAAACGGTATCATTGGCCTCCTGCTCGTCTTCATTCTGCTCTGGCTGTTTCTGGATCTCCGGCTCAGTTTCTGGGCCGGAATGGGCATGCCCATCTCCATTGCCGGTGCGCTTGTCATTCTCTGGGCCACAGGCGGGTCCCTGAACATGATATCCCTCTTCGGACTGATTATGGTGCTGGGCGTGATTGTGGACGATGCCATTGTGGTGGGCGAGGCGATTTATTATCATCAGCAACAGCCCGGGGCTGATCCGCTCACGGCGGCCGTGGACGGAGTTTCCGAGGTGGGGGTTCCGGTCTTCGGAGCGGTGACCACCACCATTATCGCGTTTTTGCCGCTGATGTTTGTGGGGGGAATCATGGGGAAATTCATCTCGATTCTGCCTGTGGTGGTCATCGCCTGTCTGGTGGTTTCGCTCTACGAATGCCTCTTGTTACTTCCGGCCCATCTGGGGGTGCATCTTCCGGGTGAGCGCCGGGATGACACCGCGCTGCGCCGCTTTTTCAACCGGCTTCATCACTACACCGGCAAGGGGCTGGAGCGGTTTGCCGCCGGTCCCTATCTGTCGTTTCTGCGCCAGGCCCTCGCCTGGCGGTATCTGGCCCTGAGCATCGCCCTGGGTGTCCTGATTTTGACTCTGGGGTTCATCGCCGGCGGCCGCATTCAGTTCACCCTGTTTCCGGCTTTCGACAGTTTTATGCTGACAGCAGTGGTGGAGTATCCGCAGGGCACTCCGGTGGAGGTGACCCAGGAGGCGTTGGATACGGTGGAGCAGGCGGCCGGCCGGCTGGAAAAGCGGATCGACACCAAAAGCGGAAAGCCGGCTATTCAGACCGTACTTCAGCTCGCAGGAGGGAATCTGAATGATCCCTACGCCCTGCCGGCGGAAAATCTGGGGTCGGTGCAGATCATCCTGGTGGAAAGTGCCGACCGTTCCCTCTCCTCAGAGGAGATCATGGGCATGTGGGAGGAGGAAATCGGAATTCTGCCGGGTGCGGAAGCTGTGACCATTGAGGAACTGAATGCCGGTCCTCCCGGCAAACCGATTGATATCCGGGTCCGGGGAGCGGATCTGGACAGGATGCGGACGGTGGCGGAGGAATTGAAAGACATCCTGGCCCGCTACCCCGGCACCGGACAGATCCAATCCGATCTCCGGCCCGGTAAAAATGAAATCCGCTTCCGCCTGAAACCGGAGGCGGAAGCCCTGGGCATCACCGTGGCCGAACTGGGCCGTCAGGTGAACACCGCCTACTATGGCGGAGAGGCGCTGCGGCTGCAGCGGGGCCGGGATGAAGTGAAGGTCATGATCCGCACCACCCGCGCTGAACGCGGAAACCTCTCCCAAATCCGCAATCTCAGGATCCGCACTCCGGACGGACGTGAGATTCCCCTTCCCGCCGTGGCCGACATAGAAACCGGACCTGGTTTTTCGAGTATTACCCGGGTTGACAATCTCCGCGCCATCTCTGTGAGTTGTAACGTGAACAACGAGGAAATGTCCGCCGGGGAGATCAGTTCCGATCTGGAACAGAAGGTGTTTCCGGTGCTGCGGGAGCGCTTTCCGGACGTGTATCTGGAATTTCAGGGCGAGCTGAAGGATACCGCCGAATCCATCTCCTCCCTCAAGGTGGGCTTCCCCATCGCGCTGGTGGGCATTTTCGTGATCATCGCGGCGATTTTCCGCTCCTATCTGCAACCATTGTTGATCATGTTGACGGTTCCGTTCGGCATTATCGGCGCGGTGATCGGTCATGTGATCATGGGAATCGACCTTTCCCTCATGAGTCTGTTCGGCATCGTGGCGCTGGCCGGCGTGGTGGTGAATGACGCCATCGTGCTGATTGAATCCTACAATCATCACATTTCCATTGGTCTGGATGTGGAGGAGGCCCTGCTGCAGGCCGGTAAACGCCGGTTCCGGGCCGTCTTTCTCACCACCATCAGTACCGTGGGCGGTCTCAGTCCCATTATCGTCGAGCAGGGTCTGCAGGCCCAGTTCCTCATTCCCATGGCCTTATCCATTGCGGCCGGAGTGGCCTTTGCCACCCTGCTCACCCTTTTGCTCTTGCCCAGTCTCATTCTGGTTCTAAACGATGTACGCATCGGACTGCGCCTCCTCTTCACCGGCCTTCGACCAGAACGCCGGGCCGATCTTGAACCTGCCCGCACCCGGAACTGATTCTCTTATGAAACACCTCCTCCTCCTTATTCTTCTCCCCTTCTCTCTGACGGCTGAGCTTACGCTCGAACAGGCATGGACCATCGCGCTGGAGAACAGTCCTACAGAACAAATCGCCCAGGCCCGTCTGAGCCGGGCAGAGGCGCAGGCCGCCCAGGCACGCAGTGCCTATCACCCTCTGCTTTCCAGCTCGGCCTCCGGCTCCAGAATCGAATACAGCGGTGCGGACCTCAGTTTTCTGCCGGGAGATGCCGGTTCAACCCCGGACGCGGTGGAGCAGTATGAAGTGGAGCTGAGTGCGGCCTGGGTTCTCTGGAACGGGGGACGCCGGAAATACGGAGTGCAGGCCGGGGAGTTCACGGTGGAGGCCTTCACCGCCGGTCTGGCGGATGCCCGTGAACGACTTCTGGCCGAAGTGGGACAGGCCTTTACGGCGGCCCAGCTCTCCAGGGCCAATCTGCGGATTGCCGAAGCCGATGTGGAGTTTCAGGAACGCCAGCTCCAGAACAGTATACGCAAAGAGCAGGCCGGACTGGACAGCCGGACGGACCGGCTGAATTTCGAGATTCGCAAGCTCTCAGCGGAATCGGTGGCCACCGGGCAGCGGGCCCAGTTCGAATCGTCCATGGCCACCCTCTCGGCCCTGCTGGGCGTCGACCCGGAGGAGCCGGTTGCCCCGCCCGTCCGCCTGGAACCGGAGAATTCGGAGTTGCCGGACTCGGTGCCGGGGGGACAGGAGGTGTGGGAATCTTTGCAGACCGTTTTACCCGCACTGGTCGAGGCGGAGCGTCAGGTCGCGGCGGCTGAAGCCCGGGTCCGGGCCCTGGAGGGGGAATTTGCTCCGGAACTCTCAGCCTTTGGAAATCTCAGTGCCGGACGGCAGGACGATCCCTCTTTTGAAGAGGATGATCTGGGGAATACCATCGGCATTCAGCTGCAATGGGATCTCTGGACCGGAGACCGCCGTTCGCAGCAGGTGCGGGAGGCGGAGGCCACCCTGGCGGAAGCCAGGGCTTCTGCCCGCCAGGCCCGTCTGCAGGCGGTGGCCGAAGTCAAACGCACCGTGGCGGTCTACACCGCCAGTGTTGAATCGGAGTCCCTTTCGGCCAGAACCTACGAGCTGAGCCGGGAAAACCGTGATCTGGTGGAAGCCGCCTATGAGGCAGGACGGGAAACCCTGCTGCGGCTGAATGAGGCGCAGCGGGATTTCAACAATGCCGGCGTCCGCTATGCGGCCGCCCGCCTGGAGCGCCAGCTCGCCTGGATCGACTACCAGCGGGCCACCGGGATGCTTCGGCAGAAAGCCGCTCCCGTTACGCCCTGACTCGATGATCCGGATTTCTGACAGTTGACCCTCCGCCAAAAAAGCGCGGGAAACGCTTTTAATGAAAATAAAGATATGTAGATAATCCGTAATCTTATTTAGACTACGAGACATTTTCTACATATCTATTCATGAAGGCGATTTACCTTTCCCATCCCGGCGGATTCAACCCTACAGCCCTGAACGAAGTACGGAAGCTCCCCGGACTGGAGCTTACCGAGGAGGAGGACTGGAAAACCATGGCACCGGAGCAGCTCGCAGAGCGGGTACGGGGGCGGCACCATGAACGGGCTGCGCGTGGGTGTGTACGGATATGGATTTGCCGGGAAAGCCTTTGCACATCTGGTGAAGGTGCTGGGCGCAGAGGTCTACGTCTTTGATCCCTATGCCAAAGAGATTCCGGCGGAATTCACCCGGGTGACCTCACTGGAGGACTTGTTTGAGAAGGTACAGGCGGTCTCGATTCACGCCGCGCTCACGGATGAAACCCGTAAAGCGGTTACGGCAGAACTGCTGGCCAAACTGCCCGATCAGGGCATTGTGGTGAACACCGCGAGAGGCGCCATCATTGATCAGGACGCCCTGTTCGCCGAACTGAAGGCGGGGCGGCTGCGGGCAGGACTGGATGTGCTGGATCCCGACCATCTTCCCGAGGACCATGAAGCCCGCGAATGGGAAAACCTGATCTACGGAAGTCATTGTTTTGGACAGTTCGAGTCCTGGCCGGGCGAAAGTCCTCTCACCCGCCGGGATGTCAACGTTATCAATAACCTCAAACGGTTTATTGCCGGCGAACCGCTTCAGGACACCATCGATGAACACCGCTACAGGCTGATGACCTGATCCGGTCCCATCTCGAACGTCATCATCCGGAACGTAAAAAATACCCCCCCTCTCTGAACGTTTATGTCTAATCCCATCTTATCCCGCATCGGATCCATTCCTCGCAACAACGGCTACCAGGATGAAAATTACTGGGTATGGGGCAGCACAGTGGTCAAAGGAGACGACGGTCTCTACCACATGTATGTCTCCCGCTGGAGCCGTGAGCTCCCTTTCCATCCCGGCTGGATGGCGGAATCGGAAATTGCCCACTGCACCTCGGAAACCCTGACCGGTCCCTACACCTTCAGCGACGTGGCTCTGGGCAAACTGGGAGCGGAGTACTGGGATGGTCAGGCCTGCCACAACCCCAAGGTCCTCCGTCACGGCGGTCAGTATCTTCTGTTCTACATGGGGTCCACTCACCCGTTTGAATCCTATGTGGAGGCGGAGGTGCAGGACACCAGCTCCAAGCATTGCATCGTCGGACGCTCCAACAAACGGGTGGGAGTGGCGGTGGCCGATTCCCCCTTCGGCCCCTGGACCCGGCTGGACGATCCAATCCTTCCCACCCGGCCCGGCACATTCTACAGCTTCCTCACCTCCAATCCCTCCGCCATAGTGCACGACGACGGATCGGTGCTGCTGATGTTCAAGGCGCGGGCGTATGAGGGGGATACCCACGGTCCTATGACCATCGGCATCGCCAAAGCACCGCAGATTCAGGGTCCGTACACCGTGGTGAACAATGAACCGCTGTTCGGCCCCGACAACGTGGGGGAAATCGAGGATCCGGCCATGTGGCTGGACGACGAGGGATATCATATGCTGGCCAAAGACATGCGGGGCGGCATCTGCGGCGAACGGCACGCCGGCATTCTCTGCCATTCTCAGAACGGAATCGACTGGGAGGTTGACCCCTCCCCCCGCGCGTACTCCAAAGAAATCGTCTGGGCGGACGGCGAAGCCGGATTTCTGGGACAGATGGAGCGGGTGTTTCCCTATGTGGAGAACGGCAGACTGAGCACCCTTTTCTTCGCGGTGATGGACGGAGGAGGAGGCTTTGACAAAGGCAAACACTCCTGGAATATCGCAATCCCGCTGAGGTAGTCCCATGACAGAACAACCTGAACCAGAGCCATTCACCCAGCGCATCAACCAATTTCTGGATCAGAGCGATCCTCCGGAGCTTTTCCGGTTTGCGGGCACCTGCACCTCGGTACTTCAGAACCTTCTGGAGGAGGGATTTGACAGCGTAAATGAAGGATTCAATCCCGACGAAGGGACCAAGCCGATCGTGCTGATCCGCGAACGGCTGCTGCCGGTTTTTTCCAGTCAGCTGCAGTCCCCGGTGACCTTCGATGACCTTGATCTTCAGGAGCCGAAAATCGTGTTTGATCTCTTCAAGTCCCAACACCCGGTGGATCTGGCCATCAAAGCCCTGCAGGAGAAGCTGCTGCTGATCGGCAACGAAGACTCCATGAAGGTGTACATTGAGTTTACCAATACTCTGGAGACCGCTCTGCATGGCGGGGTAAGCGCCAAAGACCCACTGTTCGTCAAAGCACAGCAGCCGGCCGAGGTTCTTTATGTCATTTTTGCCGGTATGGTCTGCTTTCCGGAATTTAAAAAAAGCATCGAAAGCTTCGGGGATGTCGATCAGCTTCACATTCTGGATCCGCACCGCTCCTGGTATATGCAGGGACCGGAGGGAGAATGGAACGGTTACGAGCACTACTGCAGCATTCTGAAAACAGAAATCGAGAAACGGAAGGCCAATACCCCGTATAAAAAAATCTGTTTTCTCGGAAACTCCATGGGAGGGTCCGCCGCCTGTCTGTATTCCGGCTTTGCCGATGCGGTACTCGCTTTCTGTCCCCAGACAGACATCGTCCGCAAGGAAATTCCGGAAGAGGTCAGCACCACCTACAAACAGTTACTGAAAACCAATCTGGAACAGTCGGTTGCGGCCGGAACCGATATCACCGTCCACCGCGGTGTCTCCGAAAGCGATATCGCCCAGTGCAACCGGCTGCCGGACTGCATCCAGCCGGTCGTCCATGAGGGCTGCACGGTCCACAACCTGCCCGGCTACCTGAAAGATCAGGGCATTCTGTTGGATGTGCTCGGCAGCATGCGTTCATTCGAACCCGCACCCCACACCCCACGCCCCACGACACCCGACACTCGCCCCACGACACACGACACACGACCCAACATATGACCTCCTACTTCGTTTCGCCCAAAGGCTCTGATCAGAATCCCGGCACAGCAAAGGCCCCGCTTCAGACTCTGACAGCTGCCCGGGATCTGGTCCGCACCACCATCGCCTCTTTTTCATCCGGTCAAGCGTCAGACATCACGGTGAAGCTGCAGCCGGGTCACTACCGGCTGCAGGAGCCGCTGATTCTCGGTCCACAGGACGGGGGAGACGGCAGCTTTGAGGTGATCTGGGAAGGATGCGGAGACGGGGAGGCCGTGATCACATCGGCAACCCCTCTCTCGGGCTGGAAACCCTGTGAACCCGCTCTGCCGGATCTGTCGGAGGACGTCCGGGGAAAGGTCTGGTTTGTGGATCTGCCTCCTGAGACCGATTCCTGTACTCTGTACGGCCCGGAAGGCAGAATCCCGCAGGCGGAAGGATCTGCGGTTCAGCCGACATTGACCCCTGGAACTGAAAAGGACCGCTGGGGACCGAATGGCTGCATCTCCGGCCGGATACATGACGAGACGGCGGAAGGCTCCTGGAAACATGACCGGTTTGGATTTCGAAAGGGCGCGATCCGTCCGGCGTCCGATCTGGAGGAGGCCTCCGTTGTGGTGATTCCCAAAATGCAGTGGTCGATGAATATTCTTCCCGTCCGGGAGATCGACTTCAGTCAGAACGTGGTTCAACTGGATCATCCCTGCACCTACCCGATCGGGATCCCTGAATGCGCTCCGAACGGGTCCATCTGGCTGCGGAACAGCCTCAGTGTCCTGACCCCCGGCCACTGTGTCTTTCACCGCAGGACCTCCCGGCTTTATGTTTGCCTGGAATCCGGAGTGCCGGAGGACGGGCAACTGGCGGCCTCTCATCTGGTGGAGTATATCCGGATCGAAGGTGAAGTCGAACCGGGTGGAATTCAGCGTCCGGTGCGGGGCCTTCACCTCAGGAATCTCACCTTCACCCAAAGTCACGAATACCGCTTTCACGGACTGACCGGAAAAGGGATTCAGCACGACTGGGAAATGCACGACGCCTCGACCTGTATGGTCCGCCTCCGTCACGCCGAGGCATGCGCAGTCACCCACTGCCGTTTTGAAAAAGGCAGCTCAGGAGGAGTGCGCATGGACCTTGCCTGCCTGGAAAACCGGGTGGAGGATTGCACATTTGCCCATCTGGGAGGATGCGGTGTGGTGCTGTGCGGATACGGCCCCAGCCGAACCTACGCCAACCGGAACAACGCCATCACCGGAAACACCATTCATCACATCGGTCAACTCTATTGGCACTGCCCCGGAATTTTTATCTGGCAGAGCGGCGAAAATCATATTGCCGATAACGATCTGGCTGATCTCCCGTATACCGGCATCGTCTGCTCCGGACGCATACTGTACGACCGGGAGGGCAAAGCCGAATGCAGTCGAACCATTAACTGGGAGGATGTGGAGGATCAATGCGGCAAAGGGTACGTCAAGACCTTCTGGCCCTATGCCGGGCTGATCGACTGGTGGGTGCGGGAACCTCTGACCCATTCCCGGGACAACCTGATTGAATACAACCGTATTCGGGACGTGATGCAGGTGATGGGAGACGGAAACGGGATTTACATCTCCGGCGCCGGTGGCGGAAACGTGGTCCGTTTCAATGTGGTGGGCCCCTGTCCCTCCCCCACCATGGCAGAGGCCATCCGCTGT
>CAZVCO010000003.1:24061-25721 GCA_964625795.1 uncultured Verrucomicrobiota bacterium
CCTGGTACACCAGCAAGGCGGCCGGGCGACCGGAATCACCCTGAAGGGCATCAACCGGGTCACCAACAATATCCTGGCCCTCCCGCAAACCACACCCCTGCGCGCGCATCTCTCCCTGGAAACCGGTCCACTCAACGGATCGGTGATTGAACGGAACATCTTTCTCACCTCCGCCCCGGACCAGCGCTTTGTTCACGAAATGCGGATCCATGGACAAGGGCGTAAAGCCCGGCTGCGCGACACCGAAAGCAACCGGAACCTTTACTGGTGCACCGGGGATCCGGAGGCTGGGGAACGATTTCTGGACGAGGCTCAATCCTTCGGCACCGATACCGACAGCCTGGCCGTTGACCCCGGCTTCAGGGATGCGGCCCGGGGTAATTTTGAATTAACACCGGATGCTCCGGCTCTCGCAATCGGCTTTCGGCCCCTTCCGCTGAAACGTATGCTGAACACCGGGTCCAACGCACCGTGATCCCCATGCCTGTCCGCCATTCCGGGTTTCCGATGTTCGGAACTCGTTGGATGGTGCGTTTCCGACCTTCGGAAAACATGTTGAACCATCGGATAAAATATCAGACCCTAAACAAGACTCAGACGGAAAGCTGCAGTTATGAATGAGTGCCCACAGAAGCCAAACGTTGTGTTTATTCTCACCGATGATCAGGGATACGGTGACCTGGGGTGTCATGGGAACGACATTCTGCAGACGCCGAACATCGATCGGCTCCACGACGAAAGTGTCCGGCTGACCAATTATCACGTGGGCCCCACCTGCGCGCCCACCCGCAGCGGACTCTTTACCGGGCACTATGCCAACTCCACCGGGGTATGGCATACCGTAGGGGGACGCTCCCTGCTGCGGAAGGATGAGATCACCCTTCCGTCCGTCCTGAAAGACCATGGATACCGCACCGGCCTTTTCGGCAAATGGCATCTGGGGGATAATGCCCCCTACCGTCCTCAGGACCGCGGATTTGAAACCGTGGTCATGCATGGCGCCGGCGGCATCTCTCAGGTGCCGGATTACTGGGGGAATGACTATTTCGACGATACCTACAGCGTCAACGGCGTCCCCACCCCCTTTCAGGGATACTGCACGGATGTGTTTTTCCGGGAGGCTTCCGGCTTTATCCGGGCCCATAAAGCGGAACCGTTCTTCTGCTGCATCACCACCAACGCGCCGCATGGCCCCTATAACGTACCGGAGAAGTACCGCGCCATGTACACCGATCTGGTGCCCAAAGACGGCCGCGAGGATGACCGGGCCCGTTTTTACGGCATGATCACCAATATCGATGAGAATGTCGGCCGGCTCTATTCGCTGCTGGAGGAGGAAAGGCTGCTGGAGAACACCATCCTGATCTTCATGACCGACAACGGCACCTCCTGTCCCGGCCCCGGATACAACACCTGCGGAATGAAGGGGCATAAGAACTCGGAATACGACGGCGGACACCGCGTTCCCTTCTTTATCCGCTACCCCAAAGGTCTGCGCGACCCGGCGGATGAGGACCGGCTCACCGCGAATATTGATTTTATGCCGACCCTTCTGGATCTCTGCGGCATTGATCTGACCAAAGTGGCTTCCTGTAACTTTCACGGCACCAGCCTGAAACCGCTGCTGACCGAAACCGATCCGGAATGGCCGGAGCGGACG
>CAZVCO010000003.1:25731-31899 GCA_964625795.1 uncultured Verrucomicrobiota bacterium
GGCCACGCCGATGACCTTTCTACAGGCGGCGGCGTTCCAATGGGTCAACCCGAAAGCCTGGGCCATGGCGCTGACCGCCATCACCGCCTATGCGCCGGAACGGACGCTGGTGACCGACTCCCAGCGGCTGGTGAATCCGGTGAAATGGAGAAAATCCGCCGTAATGACCGAACGATGGCGGCTGGTGAACGGCACTGAGCTTTATGACATCCTTGAGGACCGCGGGCAGGAGCATGACATCCATGCGGATCACCCGGAGGTGGTGGAGACCCTGCGCCGGGAGTATGAACGGTGGTGGGACTTGGTGTCGGTTCAGTTTGAAGAGGAAATCCCCATCAGCATAGGGTCTGAACTGGAGAAACGGGTCTGCCTGACCAGTCACGACTGGCGGCATTCGGAAAATCCATGGGGAGGTGATCCGGGGCAGAAGGAAAACAATGAACACCTGGTGTTCGACCAGTCTCAGGTCCGTAAAGGGGTTGGACAGGGAGGATATCACGAAATTCAGGTGGAACAGGCCGGCCGGTATCAGATTGAACTGAGACGCTGGCCGGAAGAGGACAACCGCCCGATACGCGAGGGAATTGCGGATACCGACCATGACTTCCGGGAACAGGACATTCAGGAGAAGCATCACGTGAAATACAAAGGCGGGCAGGCACTGGCGTTTCACCATGCCCATGTCAGGATCGACCGCGTTTCCGGCAAGTGCGGTCCAGGGGATGCGGCTCAACCGGAAACCGTCTGCTCTCTCAGCACTGAGATCTCCGACTCCGATACCTGCACGGTGTGTTTCGCCGAGCTCCCTTCCGGCCCGCACCACCTGACCTGCTGGTTCGAGGGAGAGGATGGGTTCTGGCGCGGCGCATACTACGTCTACGTGACCAAAACAGACTGATTTCAAAGTCTCTATCCGGATGAGGTCTGTGCGGGACGGGTTCGCCCTTGACTCAATATCCTTAAATCATTTAGATTTTCATTCCGGCCGAACCAGCCCGGACGTATTGATACTTACATTAAATCTGCCATGACCCATCCTAGCGTCACCCCGACTTCCCGCTTTTCTCCCGTCTTCATCATCCGAATTCTGACGTTGGCTCTTACCATCGCTGCCGTTCAGAGTCGGGCGGCAGACCCCGGGACATCTGACCTGCCGGAGTCCTGGGTGAACCCTCCCCGCGACGATGTAAAGAGAGAGAAGTTCACTGAAAGTGAACTGGCCCCACTGGTCGCGCCGGGCCCCGATGGTGAACTCATCTATTCCCCTTTCAGTAAACATGGAGACCGGTTCATTGACTTCTCCACTGCCGGGTACAAACGCAGTGAAGAGCCGATTCCGACCATACCGGTGGTGAAAACCCTGGCCCCGCCGGGGGGAGAGGCAACTCCGATGGACAACATGGCCTATCCGGTGGGGCCGGACAGTTTTGATCTGATTCAACGCACCCTGAACGAAGTGGCCGCTATGGAGCCGGATGAAAACGGATTCAAAGGGGCTGTTCTGCTGAAAAAAGGAACCTGGTACGTCAACGGCCCTCTGCTGGTCCGCTCCGGAGTGGTGCTGAGGGGAGAGGAAGACGGCGAAGACGGCACGGTACTGGTCTTCACCCTTACCGACGGAAATGCCACCGGCGTTCAGGTGGGCAAAGGAGGCGGCACTACGGTTCAGACCCGGACATCCCTCAGCGGAATGCTGGTCAAAGACTCGGAACAGGGAGAGGCGGTCTACCGCCTCAACTTCAATGACGGAACTCACTTGGTGGTTCAGCAACCCAAATTTTCTGTGGACTACAGGATCGAAGACTACGCGGGGTCCAGAGTCACCGCCGTGCTGCCATTGCTGACCACCACCCAGGGATACGACAAAAGCTACCGTCTGAAGCACAACATGCCCTACACTCTGAAACGGCTGGGGGAAGGCGAAGAGGCTCCGGCCCGGCACCCGGGCCTTTCTTTTGAGGAAAAACCCGACATGCCGGAAACCCGGATCACCGACAGCTATGTCCCCACCGGTGCGGACAGAATCACGGTGGCGAATGCCGGTATCTTTGAAGTGGGGGATCTGGTCAATGTGATCAAAACCACCAATGAAACCTGGATTGACGTGCTTGGAGTGGGAGAGCGCCTCCGGCATATCCGCGGCGGCAGAGAGGGAGCCAAAAAACGCCCCTGGAAACCTACGGATTACAGTCATCTTCGCACCATCACCGCCATCGACGGCAACACCCTCACCCTGGATGTGATGCTTCCCCAGTCCATCGTGGCGGAACATGGCGGTGGGACCGTACGGAAAGCTATTGCGGACGAAGACACCCTCTGTGGAGTGGAAGGTATCCGGGTTGTTTCAAATTATGACAAAACACAAACGTCCAACAGCAAGAGCGCGAATTACATGAATCTCCGCAACGGGATTGGCATCACCGCCCTGAACGGCTGGGTGCGTGACTGCACCGTTCTGCATGTCTCCTACGCGGCAGTCCGCATCAGCGGCTCCCGTTTTGTCACCGTACGGGACTGCACCTCTCTGCAGCCGGTGGGAGCGAAACGGGGCGGGAAACGCTACACCTACGCCATCGGCGGCGGCAACAATGTTCTGGTATACAACTGCTTTGCAGAGGACGGACGGCATGACTTCGTACTGGGCGCCCGGATGGCCGGACCCTTTGTGTTCCTGCGCTGCACCGCATTGCGGGGCGGTCAGTCAGAACCTCACGCCCGCTGGGGAGTTGGAGCGCTGTACGACAACATCACCATGAAAGACGGCGGATCTCTGGCCGCCATCAACCGGGGTGATTCCGGCAGCGGCCATGGCTGGGCCGCCGCCAACACGGTCTTCTGGAACTGCGACGCAAAGAATATCGTGGTGTACGATCCGGAAACCCCCGGAGAAAATAATTTCGCCATCGGATATTCCGGAAAACCGCGGGAGAACATCTCCACCGGAGGAATTAAATATGCCAACACCCGGGCCGGGTACTGGGGCACGCCTCAGGAGGGCGTTTTCTACGGGGTTCCCCTGATGGGCAGCGGCTACATCCAAAGCCCTGATGCGCCAGTGGAGCCTCCGAGTCTGTTCGAACAGCAATTGATTGACCGGATTGGCCCTTCCCGGGCGGCGGCGGTTTTACAGTAACCCGCACCCCTGCCAGCATGAAGCCCACATCCCGCCACCCCAACATTATTTTCATTCTGCTCGATGACCTCGGGAAGGAGTGGATCAGCAGCTACGGGGCGCTGGATGTGGACACCCCGAATATCGACCGTCTGGCTGCGGGCGGAATCCGCTTTGAAAACGTCTACAGCATGCCGCAGTGCACCCCCTCCCGCATGTGTCTGCTCACCGGTCAGTACCCTTACCGGAACGGCTGGGTCAATCACTGGGACGTGCCCCGCTGGGGAGCGGGAGCCCGTTACGATCCGGATGCCTACGCCTGTAATCTGGGTCGGATGATGAGGGAGTCCGGATATGCCACCGCAGCCGCCGGGAAATGGCAGATCAACGACTTCCGGGTGGAACCGGAGGCCATGGAGAACGCCGGGTTCGACGACTGGTGCATGTGGACAGGCTTTGAGGCGGGAAACCCTCCCAGTGCCGAACGGTATTGGGACCCCTATCTGTTCACCAAAGACCGGCCGGCGCAAACCTACCCGGGTGCGTTCGGGCCGGATATGTTCAACGATTTTGTCATCGATGTTGCCAGGAAGCACAAAGACGGGGCCGCCCCCTTCTTTATCTATTATCCCATGGTGCTCACCCACACTCCGTTCACCACCACCCCGTTGGAACCGGACGCGGACACGAATCTGGACAAGCACAAGGCCATGGTGCGCTATTCCGACCATCTGCTCGGCCGGTTGATGGAGGCCCTGAAGGAAATGGGAATCGAGGAGGAGACTCTGGTGATTTTCACGTCTGATAACGGCACCACGGGCTCTATGGTGGGTCATATCGGCGACCGGGCGGTTAAAGGCGGGAAAGCAAAAACCATCGAACCCGGGGTCAATATACCGTTCATTGCAAGCTGGCCCGGCACCATCCCCGGGGGACGGGTCAGTCACGCTCTGGTGGACTTCACCGACATTATCCCCACCTTCGCAGATCTGGCCGGACAGCCGGTCCCGGGAGCAGACAAAGTGGACGGATCCTCCATCGCCGGCTATTTGCAAGGCACAGAGGAAGGGGGACCACGCGACTGGATACTGGCCATGGGAGGCCAGAACAATGCCAGGGTCAGTGACCGGGGTGTGGAGAATGAATGGGTCTTCCGTGACCGGGTGGTGCGGGATGAGCGCTACAAGCTTTACGTGGGCACGGACCGCAAACCGGAAAAATTCATCGATCTGCAGATGGATCCGGAGGAACAGTCCGACCTCACCGGCAGAGAAACACGGGAGGCGGCGGACTCCAGACGTAAACTGGAACACATCATTCCCACCTGGCCGGACCGTGATGCGGACCCGATCTGCACCCCCCAGCCCCCTCAATCCTGGGACATGCCGGTTACGGTGGAGAGTCAGATTTGGAAAAAAGGCCAACCGGCAGATCAGGACAGACAGATATGAAACGAAAACCGAATTTCATCATCATTGTGGCCGATGACATGGGGTACGGTGATTGTGGATGCTTTGGCTCCAAAGAGATCCGGACACCCCACATTGACCGTCTGGCACGAGAAGGGATCCGCTTTACAGATTTCCATGCAAACGGACCGGTATGCAGTCCCACACGGGCAGCGCTGCTGACCGGACGGTACCAGCAGCGCTGCGGGATCGAAGGGGTTCTTACTGCGGCCCACCACCGTGATCACGGGCTGCCACTGGAGGAGACCACCTTTGCCGAAGCCCTGAAACCGGCCGGATACCGTACGGCCCTCTTCGGAAAGTGGCATGTGGGGTATGAACCGAAGTACAACCCCGTTCACCGGGGCTTTGATGAATTCAACGGCTTTGTCTCCGGGAACGTGGATTACTTCTCCCATATCGACCAGACCGGAGTGGAGGACTGGTGGTGTCGAGATGCACTGACGCCTGAGGACGGCTACACCACGGATCTGGTCACGAAACACGGAGCCCGTTTCATTGAGGAAAACAAAGATCAGCCTTTCTGCCTTTATCTTGCCCACGAATGCCCTCATTTTCCTTACCAGGGCCCGTCCGACGCCGCCTACCGAACCCCCGGAAACCCCGAGCCTATCAAAGGTCCGCGGGAGGATCAGGACCAGGCCTACCAGGAAATGATGGAAAGCATGGACGCCGGCATCGGAACCATTCTGGACACAGTTCAGGCCTGCGGCATCGACGAACAGACTCTGGTCATGTTCTTTTCCGATAACGGCCCCAGTGGCCCGGGGTCGGCCGGACCTTTACGTGGGCAAAAAGGAACGGTGTATGAAGGCGGGCACCGGGTTCCGGCCGCCGCCCGCTGGCCGGGCACCCTGCCCGCCGGGACGGTCACGGAAGTTCCCTGCATGGGAATGGATCTGTTTCCCACCATGACCCGTCTTGCCAATGTGTCCCGTCCAGAGCACCCTCTGGACGGGATCGACCTTTTCCCGCTCATGGCCCGGGGAGCGGAATTCCCGGACAGACCCCTGTTCTGGCGCTACGGCGAAAACATTGCCGTACGAGAGGGCCGCTGGAAACTGGTGCTGAACCGGAAGAGTCCGCCCTACACGGAACTGTTTGATCTGGAAACGGATCTTTCCGAAACCAAAGATCTGACGCTCTGCCATCCGGAGGTGGTTTCGGACCTTTTACATAAACTGAGGGTTTGGGAAACGGATGTCGATCAGTCCCCATCACAGCTCCCTTCAACATCTTAATGACCCACTCTTACTTCTGAGGGGATTCCGGCTCCTCCCTATCCTCTGAAGGGTGAAGCTCCGGATAGAGATCCTGAATACAGTCCGGACAGATGCCGTGACTGAAATCCGCATCGGTATGATTGCGGATGTACAGCTCCATCATTTCCCAGCCCCCCTGATCATTACGGACTTTGTGACAACTGGAACAGACAGGAATGATCCCCTGCAACTGTTTCAGCTCGGACATCGTTTTTTCAAGCGCGCTCATCGCCTGCTCTTTTTCGATCCTCAGGCGTTTCTCCTCATCAATACCACAAATAAACCCCTCCAGCAGTCCGGCCTCTTCTCCTTCGCGTATCAGCGT
>CAZVCO010000003.1:31909-40446 GCA_964625795.1 uncultured Verrucomicrobiota bacterium
CCCACCGATAGGTTCCATCCCGGTGACGCAGCCGCCACTCCACTTTGTACCGTCTCCCCTCAAGAACCGCCGCATCCACCTCTTCTTTAACGTTCTGCACATCGTCAGGATGTATTAATTCTCCAAACACAATCCCTTCCGACCCAAGCAGTTCCTCTGGGGAATATCCGGTAAGGCGTTTCACTCCAGGGCTGAGATACCGCATGGCCCAGTCTCGGCCATCATTTTCACACCGATACGCGATCCCGGGGAGATTCCCAATCAGAGTGGTCATTTTGCGCTCAGCCTCCTGACGCTCCTCCAGATGGATCCGGTTCAGCCGGCGCAGACGAAACTGATACCCCAGCACGGTCCAGGAGAGCAGAAGAACGGTACCCATGGGACCGATCACCAGAAGGAGGTCGCGCCACTCCACCGGCACACGTGTCTTATACAGGAAGTTCTCCAGCTCCACCTCTGAGGACACCACCCCGCGATCCCGATACACGTCGGCGATATGCTGCCAGCGGGAGGGGCTCATATATCCTACCTCCACCAAATCCCTCCGAATCAGCTCCGCAGTGTGGTGGGCTTCGTAGGCCAGGGCCTCCCGCGAGTTGTTCTCCGGATAGTTTTCAAGAATCAGCTCAATGATCTCATCCGGATGCTCCAACGCGTAGCGCCATCCCTGCAGGCTTGCCTCCAGAAAGCGGTCGACCGTGTCGGACGATTGACGGATCATCCCTCTGCGGGTGAACAGCGTGTCACCATAAAAGTCAATTCCCGCCGCCCGGGGCGTGTACGCATGAAACGGGATGTTCCGTTCACGTAATACGAACGGCTCATCCGTGATATAAGCGGAAATGGCATCGACCCTGTCCTCCAGAAGGTGGGCCACCGCCTGATCGTACGGCACCTTGACCAACAGATCGGGATCCACCCCCATGTGATCCAGATAGGCCTCCAGT
The DNA here is from genome assembly GCA_964625795.1 of uncultured Verrucomicrobiota bacterium. Classification (GTDB taxonomy): domain Bacteria; phylum Verrucomicrobiota; class Kiritimatiellia; order SS1-B-03-39; family UBA6053; genus UBA6053. The sequence continues at coordinate 32,857 of CAZVCO010000003.1, forward strand.
TCCTCTGCATGCTCCTCCAGCATGACCCGGGCACCATTGAGATCATGTACACTGCCGGCGTAGGTGTCTCCTTTACGCAGCAGAACCAAAGGGGAGTGTTGAAAAATAGTGGCCAGGGCCATCACAGGTTCTCCCTCGGCATAACGTATGACCAGATCCGAGAGGGCAATCCCGAAATCCGCCCGGCCGGAGAGGACCTCCGCAATGGTATCCAGATTTTCCCCCGACCGGATTTCCACCTCCAGACCGGCCTCTTCATAAAATCCTTTTGCCTCGGCCGCATAATAGCCGGCAAATTGGAACTGATGATGCCATTTAAGCTGAAGGACCACCCGTTCCTGAGCCGTTACCGGTTTTGCAAAAACAAGCATTGATACCATACCGACCCAGACCGCGAACGCCATTCTGAAAGGGATTTCAGATGACGGCTCCAAACCAAATAGGGACCGGACGTTCATCCCATCACCACAAAAGTAAATAAAGGCCTGTTTTGGCGGGATTTCCGGGAAAAACCTTCCGTAAAGGCAACAGCAACACCCACTCCGCATCCTGGAGCTGTAAATGGGTCTGAAGAAAAAATTTCAGCCGGGCCAACATGTAGAAAAATCGGCATTTGTGTCCACCGGGGCAATCAATAAGATACAAATATTACAATAATTACATATTTTGAAAGGGGTTCAATCAGAAGTCAAGAGGAAGCAAACAGGGATTCCCTATCACACTCTTCTGAGGCAAGAAATCTCAGATCATGTATTGTCAAAATAAATTGCGGTCCAGTATACTATAGGCCAATACCTATCACGGAGTACTACTATGAATACACGAATACTGATGACTGTTATGAGCCTGACGGCCCTCACCGTTCTGGCGGGAGAAAAATCACACTACGGAAAAGAGAAAGAACATCGTGGCGTGAATAAGGCTGCGGAGCGCTATGAACAGCGGGCAAAAAAACTGCAGGAGATGGCTGCCGAGACCGAAGATCCGGATAAGAAAAAGAAAATAATGGATCTCGCGGATAAAAATCGGAGCCTAGCCGATCATAAACGCAAAGCCTCCGCCCAACAGAAAAAGGGTAAAGGCTATGACTGGGGGGAGTATCACAAAACCCAGGCCGAGGCCAAAACCCTGTGGAAAGAGATCCAGTCCGATAAGACAATGACCCGAAAAGATCTGCACAGCGAAAAAGCAGAAAAGAAAGAAGCCTTCCAAAAAGAGATGAAGAAAAAGGAGATGCCCTCCTTCAAAAAAGAGTCGGCTGAGAAGGATGCCGCAGACATGTCACATAAAAAAGTGAAGCCGGCGGAAAAAACCTACAAAACCGAAAGCGGCTTCACCGTACGCACATCACTGTAACTCTAAACATCTCACTGAAACCGGGGAGCCTCCGAATCCGGAGGCTCCCGTTTTTTTGTCGGGAACTTCAAAAGACTGCCGGCTCAGCGCCCAATGACTCCGCCCTGAGGCTGCTTGAACCGGGCAATCAGAAACGGGGGCCGGGTCTGGTCTTTTCCGGCATTCAGCACCGGTCCGAGGTGCAGCTGATTGATCACCACATAGCACCAGTCCTCAGGTCCGAAGGAAAAGGCATCCGGCCAGCGGATCAGATCATCGTCCTGAAACATCTGCACATAACTGCCATTCGGGGTGACCACACCGATTGCGTTGTTTCCAATGTCGGAGACATACATTTCACCGGCACGGTTCATCGAAGATCCGTCGCTGATCGGTTTGTTCCCGAATCGTTCAACCTTGGCAGCCAGCTCTTTATCCGACAGATGTTCATTCCGCAGATCCGACGTCCGGATCCGGTACATGGACGTGCCGTGCATAGGACCGTAGTACAACCAGTCATTTCCTGCATCCAGGGCGATGGGATTAATTCCGACCCTCGGACGGAAGGTGCTGCCATCCGGCCGCCGGATGAGGGCGGGCTCTTGATCGATCACCAGATCCACATCCTCCGCTGAGACACTGGTGTCGGCCTCCAATACCCGCCGGGCTTCCCCGGTGGCGAGATCGACCACGATGATGGCAGGCCGGTCCCCACGGGTGGGATCCGCGATATAAATCGCATCATGGTCCCGGTCGACCGCCAGATCATTCAGGAAGGAGTCTGCCCGGGTGACCGGTTCTGGCAACTCAATCATCTGTTCAAGCCGGTCTTCGCTCACATTCCAGCCGACCAGCTTGGGCGTGACCCCGGACCGCATCCCGTTATCCAGCATCCAGACAATGCCTTCTGTATCGAACTGAATCCCCAGCACGGAGTCCAGCCGCTCAGAGTCCGGCTGGTCCGGGTCATTCCAGGCCTGATTGGGAAAGGGAGTCAGGCGTCCTCCGTCGTGGACTTCCACCACCCGGAGTTCCGGACTGAAATGCTGATGCAGGCTGATCAGAATGCGCCCGTCATCCGTCACGGTAAGATTTCCAGGCGCCTGGGAAAGGCGGGCAACGATCTCCAGCGAGGCACTCCCCGGGGCGGGTAAGGTCACCTCTGCAGGCGTTCTGAGAAGAACACCGGCGGAAAGCCAGACCATCAGGGATAAGAGATGGGGAATTCGGGAATGATGTCTCATGGTAATTCTCCTGTTTGTAAAAAACGTCCGCAAAGAGGCCGCGCACTGCAGGACCGGCATCAAGCCGGAGGGCGCTCTCTCAGCACCTCGACCGCCACACTTCTGGCAAACCGCAGCGCACCGGGTTTATCAATCGTCACTTTCACCTTTTTCACTGCGGAGGTGGACAGGCAGATTTCCGCACAGCGCTCCGCCAGGGTCTCGATCAGATTGTAAGAACTGCCCTCCACGTGATTGATCAGGTGTTTCGTGATGCTTTTGTAGTCGGTGGCATCCTCAATGTCATCCGACGCTGCGGCCGGGGCATGGGAGTCCACCTCCATTTCCACATTCACCACCACATCCTGCCGCTTGGTGCGCTCCTCCGGAAAAATGCCAATGATGGTGCGGAGGGCCAGATCCCGAATGTAAATTTTATCACTCATACTCCATTTCCCAGAAGGTGCTGCCCGGCGTCGATGAAAATAATCTGTCCTGTGACCGCCGGGGCCCTGAACAGATAAAGTGCCGCATTTGCAATATCCTCTGGACAGCAGGCGTGATCCAAAAGCGTGCGTCCGCCGCGAACCTTGAGATAATCCGCCTCCCCCTCTTTTCCCGGCGGCGGAAGAATCGGACCAGGCGCGATCCCGTTCACCCGGATTCCGGGACTGAACTCGATCGCGGCCAGACGGGTGGCTTCGGCCAGGGCGGTTTTGGAGAGATGATATGGCACCGCTCCGGCATCATGGGCCGCGATACGCCGGTCAAGAAGATTGAGCACCACGCCCCGGTCTGTCTGTGCGGCAAAGGCTCTTAACAGTTCCAGCGGACCAAGCAGATTCGGACCGAATTCGTCCAGAAAGGTCTGTCGATCACTCTCTGCCAGTGGTGTGCGGTGAAAGACGGCGGCATTATTGATCAGACCGTGCAGCGGCCCTTTCGCCAGCGCCTGCTCCATAATCGCCGCCGGGCCCGCCGCCTTTGCAAGATCACCGCACACAGTGTCAGCTTTTCCCCCGGCGGTACGAATACGTTCCGCAGTTTCCTCCGCCTCATCGCTGCTGGTGCGGTAATGAATCAGAATCTCCGCTCCCGCCCGGGCAAAGGCAAGCGAAAGAGCCCTTCCCACCCGGACACCGCCACCGGTAATTAAAATACGCTGTTTATCGAGATTCATAAAAATGCATTTGGACGTTCTTTAAATAAGGCTATACTAAAAAATGACTGTAGACTACAACTCTGTCGTATGAAACCCCTTCCGGCCTTACTCCTGACTCTGCTTCTTTTTCCGGTCCTCCTGTCCGCACAGACCGAACCGGTCGAACCGGTGACCGATGAGCCGGTTCCGGTCAACCGGGGCCGGCAGGAGTGGTCCGAATCCCCCAAGGTCTATCTCATTCCGGTGCGGCAGGCCATTTTCCATCCCCAGCTTTATCTGCTCCGGCGCGGAGTGGAAAAGGCCCGGGAAGCGAATGCGGATGCCATCGTCCTCCTTATGGATACTCCCGGTGGCAGCGTGGAGATCATGCGGAAAATGGTAAACCCCATTATCGACCTCGATATTCCCACGTACACCCTGGTGGAGGATCAGGCCATTTCCGCCGGCGCGATCATCGCGCTGGCCACGGACTACATTTATATGACCCCGCGCTCCACCATTGGCGATGCCATGCCGGTGGTGATGGGTCAGGGAGGCTACGCCGAACTGGGCGAAGCCGAACGGGAGAAAATCGAATCCTACATGGATGCCATCGTCCGGAGTATCGCCCAGGCCAAAGGGCGGAATGAGGACCTGATGCGGGCCATGGTCCGGCGCAGCATAGAATTTACGCTGGAGGATGGAACGGTAATCTCCAAGGAGGGTGAGATTCTGACCCTCACCCATCAGGAGGCCGAACAGCTTCTACCCGACGGCACGCCCCTGCTTTCCGAGGGCACGGTGGCGGATCTGGACAACATGCTCAACCGCATTGGTCTGGGAGATGCGGAGCGCATTGAACTGCTTCCCAGCCTGGCGGATGATCTGGCACTGCTCATCACCAAAATCGCCCCTATTCTGGTCAGCATTGCCTTCGTTCTCTTTTATATGGAGATCCAGTCTCCCGGAATCGGCTGGGCCGGCGGTCTGGCGGCTGTTTGTCATCATCGTGTTCGGTCACAACGTGGCCGGGCTGGCCGGTATGGAGGATCTGGTACTGATCGCTCTGGGCCTTATCCTGATCCTGGTGGAGATCTTTATTTTACCGGGTTTCGGCATTGCCGGTATCGCCGGAACCCTCAGCCTGATACTCGGGCTGATCCGCGCGATGACCATCCGATACCCCGGAAACCCGGGTGAACTTCCCGGTCTGGTGAATGTGGACAATATCGGCCCGGCCGTGACCAGCGTCAGTCTCTCCGTCATTCTGGCCGCAGTGGGAATTGCGCTCGTGATGAAGAGCCTGAACGAAAACAGCCTGTTCGGCAAACGGCTGGTGCTGGCCGACGCACTGACATCCTCCTCGAGTCAACCGGAGGCCACCATTCGACATGAACTTGCGGGCAAGACCGGAACGGCAAAAACACCCCTCACCCCGTCGGGCACCGTGCAAATCGGCTCCGTGGAATACGATGCCCTTTCGGACGGAGAATACCTGGATGCGGAGACAGAAGTGGAAGTGCTGGAGATGCGAAACAACCGGGTGATCGTCACCCGGACATCAGGTGAACCGACATGACCCCCACTCTGCTGTTTCTTCTTTTCACCTTCCTGGCCTTCGCACTCTTTATGGCGGAGATGTTCGTTCCGGGCGGGGTTCTGGCGGTGATCGGGGCCGGCTGTCTGCTTGCGGCCTGTGGCTTCGCGGTGGCAGCCTTTGGCCCCGCCGCAGGTATGCTGACCGCCCTGATCTTAATCGCCATCTCTCTGGCCGGCTGCATCTATTGGCTTTCCATCATGCCCGACACCCGGGTGGGAAAACGCTTTGCCCTGTCCCATGACCTGCGCAAGGAGTCCCCCAAAGAACCGGATCCTCTGCTGGGGCGTTCCGGGGTGGCTGAAACGGATCTTCGACCGGGCGGATTTGCCCGGATCGATCAACGGAAAATCGATGTGGTGGCCACCCGCGGCTACATTGAGGCGGGATCGGCCATCAAGGTGGTGGAGGTCCATGGCTCCCGGGTTGTGGTCCAGCCCGCAGAGGAGGCCTCGTGACACCTTTTGGCGGCATCTTCCGCACCGGACTGCTGTGCGCAGTTCTGATGACCGCGCTGCAGAGTTTCGGCGAAACCTGGCGTCTGTTTGAGGACCGTATCGAACTGAGCACTCCGGTGGCGGGCGATGCCTTCCTTCTGGCTAATGACATCAAGCTCTCCGGCACCTTCAGCGAGGACGTCTGGGCCGCCGGACGTAAAATCGAGGTTTCCGGGGTTGCCCAGGATGACGTGCGGCTGATGGGAATGGAGGTGGTCAACCTCAATGGAGCGGTGAACGGGGATGTCCGCATGATCTCGCATCTGGGAAATGTGGTGCTCTCCACCAACGCAGTGGTGGCGGCGGATGCAATTCTGCAGGCAGGAAAGCGGATCTCGCTCAACGGACAGGTGAAGGGGAATGTATGGGCGGAGGCGCCGCGGATTGTGGTCGATGGAACCATCGGGGGAAATCTCACCGTGAAGGGAAAAAACATCCAGTTTCTGCCAGGTGCGGTCATCTCCGGAGACCTCATTAATCTCGGCCCGCAGCCACTGCCGATCCCTGAAGGTGTCACTGTGCTGGGTGAACGGCGTCAGGAGACGGAAGCCCCTTCGGAGCTTGCCTCCGGTCTGCAACAACTGGGGTGGGCACTCAGCCTCCTTCAATTCGTGACCGCCACTCTGATTGGACTGCTGATGCTTAGGGTGTTCCCGAAATTCACCGGTCAGAACATTGATCTGTTAATGACCCGGCAGGGACCGTTGCTCACCATAGGGCTGTTCTCCTTTATCGTCCTTCTGCTGTCAGGTTATTTTCTGCTGTTCACGGTGATCGGCACGGGAGTGGGTCTGTTTATTCTTCTGGTGACGGGGCTGCTGTTTTATCTCGGGCTGGTTCTGCTGAGACAGACCACCGATCTGGCCTTCCGGAAGCTGGCATTAGCCCTGATCCTTGGACTGGTGGTGCTTTACACCCTCAGTACGATTCCCTACATTGGAGGCAGTCTTCATCTGCTGGCCTCCTGCTGGGGCATGGGCGCCATGCTGGTCAGTTTGCGCATTTCCCAGAACGCTGTACATTTTCATATCCCCACGTCCTCTACCCAACACACCCCCTGAGCATCATGTTCCCCTACATAATTGGTTTTGTCGCCCTTCTGATTCTGGTCCTGGCAGTTCTGCTGCTCAACTTCATCAAGATCTATATCCGTGCCGCCGTGTCGGGAGCCAAAGTTCCTCTGCTGACCCTGGTGGCCATGTGGATGAGGAAAGTGAACACCCGTCTGGTGGTGGACTCCCGTATTCAGGCCGTAAAAGCCGGCCTGGAATTGAGCACGAACAATCTTGAGGCGCATTATCTCGCAGGCGGAAATGTCATGAATGTGGTCCGCGCCCTGGTGGCCGCCGACAAGGCGAACATCGACCTTTCCTTTCAGCAGGCCGCTGCCATTGATCTGGCCGGCCGCGACGTACATGAGGCGGTCAGTACCAGTGTCTATCCCAAAGTCATCAACTGTCCGGACCCAAGTCTGAGCAACGGATATCTGGATGCGGTGTCCAAAGACGGCATCCGTCTGTTGGTCAAAGCCCGGGTGACCGTGCGGGCCAATCTGCAGCGCCTGGTCGGCGGTGCCACCGAGGAAACCATCATCGCCCGGGTGGGACAGGGAATTGTCAGTGCCATCGGCTCCTCAGAGACCTACAAGCATGTGCTGGAGAATCCGGACGACATCAGCCGACGGGTCTTAAAATCGGGCCTGGATGCAAATACCGCCTTTGAAATCGTCTCCATTGATATCGCCGACGTCAGCGTGGCCGGAGTCAGCGGAACACGCGAAGTGGCCAACGTGGGTGC
>CAZVCO010000004.1:0-6141 GCA_964625795.1 uncultured Verrucomicrobiota bacterium
TTGTCGGGCAGGAATGCCCAACCTCCGCTTTATGAACGTGCGTTTAACCAATTCGAGGATGCGCCCCGCTCTGGAGTCCAGAGCCCCATTCCCCTTGCAGGAAAGAGACACGTAGCGTAAGAAACACGTATGAAGATTTTATTTGTAGGCGATATTATGGGAAAAGCCGGGCGAAAGGCTTTTATGGACAAAGCGATTCCCCTGAAACGGAACCGCGAAGTGGATGTGCTGATTGTCAATGGCGAGAACGCGGCCAACGGCAAAGGGATCAACCCGGATATGGCTACCGCCTTTCTGGAGGCGGGTGCGGATGCGATTACCCTGGGGGACCACAGCTATGATCAGCGGCAGATCATGCCGTATCTGGATCAGGAGGAACGCATTGTCCGGCCCGCCAACTTCGCTCCCGGCACTCCCGGCAAGGGCTGGGTATCGGTACAGACCGGGGCCGGACCGGTCACGGTGATCAATCTGATCGGGCGGGTGTTTTTGAATCCGTCTGACTGCCCGTTCCGCACCGCCGACAAAATCCTCAAGCTGGCTCCCAAAAACCAGCCGATCTTCGTCGATATGCACGGGGAGGCCACCTCGGAAAAGATGGCCATGGGCTGGTATCTGGCCGGCCGGGTCACGGCGGTGGTCGGCACTCATACCCACGTGCAGACCTCGGATGCCCGTATTCTGAAAGACCATACCGCTTATCTGACCGATGCCGGGATGACCGGGGCCAAGGACTCTATCATTGGATGTGAGCGGGACGCGGTGCTGAAACGCTTCCTGACCGGTCTGCCCGCCCGGTTTGAACCGGCATCGGAGAACGTCTCAGTGGAGGGCGCCCTCATCACCTGCGACCGCAGCGGTCGCGCCTCCGCGATCGAAACCGTACGAATCCCTTATGGCGACTGAGCCCTCCCCTGCCCGCACCGTTCTTTCCGTCCGGGAGGTTCTTGGGCAGGCCCGCTTCGTACTGGAGCGTCAGATTGGGTCCGTCTGGGTGGAGGGGGAATGCTCCAACCTTTCCGCCCCAAGTTCGGGACACCTGTATTTCACCCTCAAGGACGAACACAGTCAGCTGCAGGCCGCCTGGTTCAAAGGAAAACGTTCCGCAACGGCGCTGCTCCCCCGCAACGGCATGAAGCTGAGAGTGTCCGGCCGCGTCACAGCCTATGAACGGGCCAGCCAGGTGCAGCTGCTGGTGCAGGAGGTGGAGGACGCGGGAATGGGGGATCTGCAGCGCCGATTTGCCGAACTGAAGGAGAAACTGGAGAAAGAGGGACTGTTTGATCCAGCCCGCAAAAAACCGCTTCCGCTGCTGCCGGTCAGGATCGGAGTCATTACCTCGCCCACCGGAGCCGCCATTCAGGATATTCTCAATGTGCTGACCCGCCGGTATCCCGACCGTGAACTTCTGCTGGCCCCTGTCCCGGTTCAGGGCGATGCGGCCGCATCCCGTATTGCCAAAGCCATTGACTATTTTTCCACCACCCGCTGTGTCGATGTGCTGATCGTTGGCCGTGGCGGCGGCAGTCTGGAGGACTTATGGGCCTTCAACGAGGAAGTGGTGGCCCGGGCGCTGGCGGAGTGCACCCTCCCCACCCTTTCCGCAGTGGGACACGAAACCGATTTCACCATCAGCGATTTTGTCGCGGATCTGCGTGCGCCCACCCCCTCTGCGGCGGCAGAACTGGTGATTGGACGCAAGCAGGACTTTGAGGAGCAGGTGGCGCGCAGCCAGTACAGACTTTCTGCCGCCCTCGACCGGCGGCGTCTGGAATTGCGTTCCCGCCTGTCCCGGCTTCGTTCACATCGACTGTTCCATGAACCGGCCAAAGTGGTGGCCACCCATCGTCAGCGGATCTCGCGGGTGGAGGACCGACTGCAGCGCGCCCTGTTGCGGGAAGTCCGTGAGCCTCAAAAGAAACTGACCGAAACCGCACCACGTCTTCTGCAACGCATGGAGGCGGTCGTGACGGATCATCAGCGCTATGTCGATGGACTGCAGGACCGCATGCGCCGCGCAGCAGCAGAGCAGTACCGGGATCAGGCACAGCGGGTGGACACCCATCGGCAGCATCTCCGCGCGCTCAACCCCTATGAAGTTCTGCGACGCGGATTCAGTATCAGCCGCACCCCGGACGGCCGGGTGCTGACCATGACCGCTCCGCCTGAAACAGGAACCGAAATCGAAACGCTTCTGCACGGGGGAAGCGTGAGCAGTGTGGTCACCGGTTCGCAGGCCACGCCTGACAAAGAGAAACGCGACTGACTCAGTCCGCGGCCAGTTTCATGGCCGCGGAAGCTCTGGCGGTGATCGCGCTCCAGTCCTCCTGCTGAATGAGGTCTTTGGTGGCAATCCAGGACCCGCCCACCGCAAACACCTGGGGCAGATCCAGGTACTCCCGCATGTTCTCCTCGCTCACTCCTCCGGTGGGACAGAAGCTGACACCAAGATTCAGGTAAGGGGCAGACATGCTTTTGAGCATCTTCGGGCCACCGGCCGCGCCGGCCGGGAAAAATTTCATGCGGGTGCAGCCGAGAGACACCGCTTTCTGGATGTCACTGGGCGTCATGATGCCGGGAATAAAGGGGATGGAGGCCTGGTCAAAAATCTCCAGGGTTTCCCCGTCACAGCCCGGGGCCAGCCCGAACTGTGAGCCGCTGTCAATCGCGCTCTTTGCCTGATCCGGTGTGACCACCGTTCCGGCCCCCACCCACATCTCGGGGAGTTCCTGAGCGATACGGCGGATCGATTCGGCTGCGGCATCGGTGCGAAACGTGATTTCGATGATGCGGATACCACCCTCCAGCAGAGCATGTGCGGTGGGCACGGCGTGATCGGCATTGTCCAGCACGATGACCGGGATGACGGGAGTCCGGCTGAAATCCACACTCATCGCTGTACCCTCCCCGAGGCATTGCCTTTCATCAGGGTGAGGATTTCATCCCGGGTGCTGAAGTTAACGTCACCCAGAGTGGAGTGCGCCAGACAGGAGGCGGCCACCGCGTAGGCAATCGCGGTCTCCGGTTCGCTCAGTTCAGGATCGGTCAGGGCGGAAATCAGTCCTGCCGCAAAGGAATCCCCGCCGCCGACCCGGTCGACAATGTTACGGATTTGGTAGGGCGTGTAATCTCCATCCATCATGGGAGCAAAGTGGGCCGTTCCGCTTTCGGCATCCCACAGCATGGCGCCCCAGTTGTTGTGACTGGCCGACAGACTTTCCCGCAGGGTGATGGCCACCTGTTTTACGTTTGGAAACAGGGAGACGACCTTCTTGGCGACCTCCGGATAGGTGTCAATCTGCAGACTGCCGGAGTCGATGTCCTGATCCTCGATCTGAATATCCAGCACATCGGAGGCATCCTCTTCGTTGGCAATCACTACGTCCACAAAAGGAAGAATTCCCTGCATGGTTTCCCGGGCCAGGGAGCGGGCATCCGTCCCGGGCTGCCACTTCCACAGTTTTTTTCTGAAGTTCAAATCACAGGAAACAGTGAGCCCCGCGTCTTTGGCCGCTTCGGCCGCCTTTCTGACGGCCACCGCCGCAATCTCGGACAGAGCCGGGGTGATTCCGGTGATGTGCAGCCAACCGGAATTTTCGAAGTGGCTTTGAAAATTGTAGGCCTCATAGGAGGTAAGACTGACAGAGGATCCTGCCCGGTCATACACCACTTTGGAGGGACGCTGATTCGCACCGGCCTCGACAAAATACAATCCGAGGCGGGGCCCGGTGCGCACGATCCCGGAGGTGTCGACTCCAAGGTTTCTGAGAAAACCGATGCAGGCATCGCCGATCTCATTTTCCGGCAGCGCGGTAATAAAGGCCGCCTCCCTGCCTTGAAGGGACAGCGAGGCGGCTACATTGGCCTCCGCTCCTCCGAAGGTTAAATTCAGACTGCCCGGCAGACTTTGACGCAGACGCTGGAAACCATCGGGCTGAAAACGCCCCATAATTTCACCGAAAGAAAGAATTTTAGTGCTCATACGGAGATCATATATGAATTTGAGGTGGAAAACCAAGGGGATTGATCGAAATTAACGGGGTGGATACGAGACGAAGTCATTTAGAAAATTCACACATTTTAGGGGTAATCGTGCGTAGCATTACGATAAGTAGTAGCAGACTAAACGGCGGGATGTAGATACAGAGGCTCGACGGGTTCGGCGCACTGTTCGGGTTCAAGAGACAACAGCTTAGAAATACGTGGATACGCTTCGGTGACCTGAAGTCCGTCAAGGCGGGCAGGATCGGAAGACAGGAGGCAGGCTCCTTCGGTTTCCCGCATCCATTCTTCCGGACGGGCCAGTTTCCAGACAGGATTGGGCAGGCGTCCTCCCCACCACCAGCCGCGGCGGGCATCGCCCATGACCCATACGCCCCGGGAAGGCGGATCGGGCGGAACGTCCAGGAGCGCACCTGAATTCACCGCCCTCACCGGCAGACCGCCCGGAGCGGCCAGGCCGATGGCCACCGCGATGGATTGACGGATTCCGGTGTAGTTTCCGGGTCCCCGTCCGATGCGGATTTCGGTGATCTCCCCCTCCGTGGCCCCGGCCTCCTGCAGGGTGTCGCTGATCAGTTGCAGGGCATCGGGCACATAAAACCGGGCGCACTCCAGTTCACGCACAAAAGGGGTCAGCCCTTGCATCTTGCAATATTCTCCACTTTTAGTCGGCCGATCGGGATCGATGCAAGATGCAAGGGCTGACCCCTTTTGTGACCATTTTTGCACCCCGACCGCGATCCGCCGGGTGCTCCAGTCCAGTCCGAGGCATACGCTCATGTCGTTCCCCGGCGGTGGAGATGAAACGTGCGACCCTCCTCGTGGTCGGGATCGGGTGTGATGCGGAGCACCCAGGCGTCCTGCGGCCAGAGATCCGGCACCCGTTCCGGCCATTCCACCGCCAGCAGCAGGGGCTGATCCAGCCAGTCCTCCAGTCCAAGCTCCACCAGTTCCTCGGGATCCGTGAGCCGGTAGAGGTCGGCATGCACCAGACAGGGGGGAGATCCGTATTCTTTCATCAGTCCGTAGGTGGGACTGGTGACCGGATCCGTGATTCCCATGGCCTCGGCCAGCCCCTGCACAAAACAGGTTTTCCCGGCTCCCAGATCCCCCTCCAGCAGCAGGACCCCCTGCCCGTTCAGTTCACGCAGCACCCGGGCGGCAGCGTTGCGGGTTTCCTGAGGCGAAGAGGTGGTCCAGCTCTCAGTCACGGCAGAGCCCCCGCCGCGATCATGACATTGAACAGGGTGACGGTATTGAAGAAGACATGCATCCATACGCACACCATAAGCCGGCGGGTATAAACGTAAGCAAGGCCCAGCACCACCGACAGGGCGAAGAGCGGAAGAAATCCGGTGCCGTGTTGATGAATAAGAGCGAACACCAGGGCCTGAATCCACAGTCCGGCATGTATCCCGGTGCGTTGCCGCAGCCAGGTGAAGAGAAATCCGCGGAACACCACCTCCTCCAGCAACGGACCGATAAAGCCCACCAGGAGAAAGAGGGTGAGCCAGTTCATCCAGCCCTCAATGCGCGAGAACTCCTCCAGAAGCGGCTGAGGGACGATTTCCCACTGAAGCAGGTTATACAGCTCATGCGTCAGCAGCCCGGCAATTCCCACCAGCGGCAGCGACATGCAATATCCCACCAGTCCGGCCGTCACTTCATGCAGCCGGAAGGGATGCTCCATGCCCAGGGCAGTGGGAACATCGAGCTGCGCCCGACGCATACGGACAAACAGGGTGGCGGTGAGCAGTGCCTGAAAGCAGAGAATGGAGATCAGCACCTGCACCCCCGGCGGTAACCTGCGCTCCCCTCCCCTCAGCACCAGAATGACGAAAGCCAGCTGCAGGACGAAGGAGGTCAGAAATGCCAGGGTCATCCAGAGCGGCAGATCAGCCGGGAGGGGGCGCCACTGCAGCCAGCGCCAGCCTTCTTTCATGCGGTTGGTGGCGGTGGCCGGCAGCAGAATCGACACCCAGAAGAACAGGCCGAACAGGGAAAGAACGCCCAGCACCCACAGCAGCATCTCGTCGAGCTGCCTGGTGGCGGTGTCGCGCACGGCCATGAAGTCGGCCACGTCGGCCAGGACCACGGCCACCCAGTCCCAGGGCTCGTAGTACACGGCGGCGGCGAAGG
>CAZVCO010000004.1:6151-9362 GCA_964625795.1 uncultured Verrucomicrobiota bacterium
CAGCGCGTAGCCGCCGGCGGTGGCATCCAGCGTCCAGGTCAGGCCGCTGGGCAGGCCCAGACCGACAAACTGAATGCCGAAACCCACCAGCATGAATCCCATGATGGGCCAGACCGGACGCTTCACCAGATCAAACCCCCACACCTCCATTCCGCTGAGGGTGGCGAAGAGATTGAGGCCGAAGATCAGCCCCAGCAGCAGAAAGCCGAGAAAGCCAAGCTGCAGTCCGATCCGTCCCAGAATCTGCATGGGGCCGGTGCTGTAGCGGAGAAGGAATTTCACCGTGATCAGATCCAGCACCACCCGGGTGGTGCGTCCGATGCCGTACTTGCTGGTGCCGTACTGGCGCGCGTGGTGGGACACCGGCACTTCGACCACGTTTCCGCCCACCCAGTGGGCCAGGGCCGGAATAAAGCGGTGCATTTCCCCGTACAGCCGCACATCTTTGATCACTTCTTTCCGGTAGGCCTTGAGGGTGCAGCCGTAATCATGGAGGTGGACCCCGGTGATGCGGCTGATCAGTCCGTTGGCCAGCATAGAGGGAAGTTTGCGGTTGATGAAGGTGTCTTTGCGGTCTTTGCGCCAGCCGCTGACCACATCCACCTGGTCGGTCATGGCCTCCAGCAGAGTGGGGATGTCAGCGGGATCATTCTGCAGATCGGCATCCATGGTCACGATAATCCGCCCCTGGGCCGCATCGAGTCCGGCCGCCATGGCGGCGGTCTGTCCGAAGTTCCGGCGGAACCGGATGAGGTGAAGGCGGGGATAGGTCTCGCGCAGTCCGCACAACTTCTCCCAGGTGCCGTCGGAGCTGCCGTCGTCCACCAGAATCGCCTCCGAGGTCAAGGCCAGCGGGGAGAGCGCTTCTTCGATTTTCTCACAGAGGAGCGAAATACTTTCCTCCTCATTATAGACCGGGACGACGACTGATAAATCCATTCCGGTCAGATACCATCCCGTTAAAAGGAAGCAAGCACAGGTTCATGTGTATGGGAGCGCCGGAGGCGCGTCATTGGTCATGTGCAGATGCGCTGCGTCAATGGTCAGCAGCCACTGGGGCTGTGGCGTTGGGCGGTAGTTCCACGGCCCCCATGGGAACATTTAGACTGAGTGCTCTTTCGCAGTTCGGGGACGAACCGCGCCACGCTTTGGAATGAACGCCTTCTCAAGGGTGTGGCGCATCCACGCCTTTGGCGTGGCGTAACCGCCGGATGTGAAAAACCCTTTCCAGCCCCAAAACCCGACGTCACTTCAACGTTGGATGTTCGCCTGCCCGTGCTGTCGCCCGGCGACGGCCAGGGATGTTGGATGTTCGACGTTCGAATTCATCCACACCTGCCCCCTCCCCTTACAGCCGATCGGCCCATTCGGTGATTTCGCGCAGACGCTGGAGATCTTCGGCTTTGAGGTCGGAGGGACGGAAGCGCCAGGCCCAGTTCCCCTCCATGCGTCCGGGCACGTTCATGCGGGCTTCGGAGCCCAGGCCCATGACGTCCTGAAGGGGAACGATGGCAGTGTGAGGCGCCAACTGATGCGCGAGCGAAATAAGGTCCCAGTGAATCTGGGTGCCGTCGGTGTGGACCAGATCGAGCACGCGCTGCCTCTCGGCCTCAATCTCCTCCTGTGTCTCGGTGGTCTGACCGCCGGCCTCGCGCCAGAACCAGCCCTGGGTGGTGTCGTTGTCGTGGGTGCCGGTGTAGACGATGCAGTTTTCCGGAAATCCCTCCGGGCGCATGCGCGTCTCCAATCCGTCGGAAAACGAAAAGTGCAGAATCCGCATGCCGGGCAGATCAAAAGAGTCGCGCAGCCGATCGACCTCCGGGGTGATCACGCCCAGATCCTCCGCGATGACCGGAACGTCTCCGAACTCCTCCTGCATGACCCGGAAGAATGACGCACCGGGACCTTTGACCCAGGTGCCGTTCATGGCGGTGTCCTCCGAGGCGGGGACCTCCCAGTAGGCTTCAAACCCGCGGAAATGGTCGATGCGCACAATATCCACCTGGGAAATCATGTGCCGCATGCGCCGCAGCCACCAGGCGTAGCCTGTTTCAGCGTGAACCTCCCAGCGGTAGAGCGGATTTCCCCACAGCTGACCGGTGGCACTGAAATAATCGGGCGGCACCCCGGCCACCACAGTGGGATGTCCGGAGGTATCGAGCGAGAACAGCTCCTGATTGGCCCAGACCTCGGCGCTGTCGTGGGCGACAAAAATCGGAATGTCGCCGATGAGCTTCACCCCGTGGGCATGGGCGGTGTTGCGCAGCTGATTCCACTGATGGTCGAAGAGAAACTGCAGAATCCGCACCCGTTGCAGGGCCTCCGGCCGGGACGCGGCAAAGGCCTTGAGATCGGCTGGTTCCCGCTGCACCATTTCCTCCGGCCACTCCGTCCACGGCCTGAGATCATATTCCTCTTTCAGTGCGACAAACAGGGCATAGTCCTCCAGCCATTCGGCCTGCTGAGCGCAGAACCCCTCAAAGGCCTCCAGCAGATCCTCTCCGGCTCTGTCGGCAAAGGTGCCGGCCACCAGATCCAGAATCTGCTTCCGGTAGGTGAGCACCGGGCCGTAGTCCACCCGGTCCTCGGGAAAGGGCGGCCGGTCGATGATCTCGCCGGGCTGGAGGAGGCCGTCCTCAATCAGGTCATCAAACGAGATCAGCATGGCATTGCCGGCAAAGGAGGACAGGGTCTGATACGGGGAGTCGGCGTAGCCGGTGGGTCCCAGCGGCAGCACCTGCCAGTAGTGTTGACCCGCCGCGTTCAGTCTGCGGATGAAATCCCGGGCAAAGGGACCGATTTCCCCCATGCCGTACGGTCCCGGCAGTGAGGTGGGATGTAAGAGAATGCCGGCTTTTCTGGGGAAATTCATAAGAAGAGAGAGTGAGGAGTTGAGGTATGGTATGAACCATGAGGCTCCATCCGTCAAGGACAGGTGCTGGAGCGCGACGCACAAGTCAAAGTAATTGAGTCTCGCAGAGGCGGGGAGCAACGCGGAGAGTGGCTGTAGTTTGGCGGTCTCCGCCGTAAAATCTGTCGGCAGTCGGCAGTGGGCGGTCGGCTGTAGTTCGGCGGTCTCCGCCGTAAAATCTGTCGGCAGCGGGCGGTCGGCTGTAGTTCGGCGGTCCCCGCCGTAAAATCTGTCGGCAGTCGGCTGTGGCGCATCCGGTCCCCCGGATGTGAATGTGAAATTCAGTTGATACCCTTTTCC
>CAZVCO010000004.1:9372-15116 GCA_964625795.1 uncultured Verrucomicrobiota bacterium
CGGCGGTCCCCGCCGTAAAATCTGTCGGGAGTCAGCAGCGGGCGGTCACCTTTTGCAGTAACGCACCAGTCGTAATCCTGATCATAATCCTGCTCGTAATCGTGACACCGCAAGAGTTACATCCGGCGGTTACGCCACGCCGCCCACCCTTCCCTTCCTCCGCGCCCACCGCGTCACTGCGAGAGTCAATCCTTCCTCAGAAGCGAAAAGTGCTGGACGTGGCGGGGGTCGGTGCACAGGGTGAATGTATGATTGTGCCCCAATGGATCATTGAAAAGAAACGGGACGGACAGGAGCTGTCTGCAGAGGACATCCGTGCCTTCATTCAGGGCTATCACGAGGGATCGATTCCCGATTATCAGATGGCCGCACTGGCCATGGCCATTTATCTGCAGGGCATGTCGTTTGAGGAGACCGCACACCTGACGCGGGCCATGATGGCGACCGGTCATCCGTTGGACACCTCTGCGCTAGGAGGAAAGATCTGTGACAAACACAGCACCGGCGGAATCGGCGATAAGGTGAGCCTGATTCTGGGTCCGCTGGCCGCGGCCTGCGGGGTGAAGGTTCCAATGATCTCCGGCCGGGGTCTGGGCATCACCGGCGGCACCCTCGACAAACTGGAGACGATCCCCGGTTACCGCACCGACTTGTCCGAAAAGGAAATGGTGGAGGTGGTGGGCCGGGTCGGCTGCTGTATCGTGGGACAGACCGACCGGCTGGCCCCCGCGGATAAAAAACTGTACGCCCTGCGTGATGTAACCGGCACCGTTCCCTCTATCCCCCTGATCACCGCCAGCATCATGTGTAAAAAAATGTCCGAGGGCCTGGACGCGCTGGTATTGGATGTGAAATTCGGGCGCGGGGCGTTTATGAAGGAGGCGGATCAGGCCCGCGAACTGGCCGAAAACATGGTGCGGGTGGGTTCGGCCATGAATACCCCGGTGGCCGCCCTGCTCTCCCGCATGGATACGCCGCTGGGACGCTGCGTGGGCAATCAGCTTGAGGTGGCGGAGTCCGTACGGTTTCTGCAGGGACATGTGGAGGGCGCCCTGTGGGAAGTGACCCGGGAACTGACCGCCACCATGATTCATCTCACCCATCCCGGGGTGAGCATGGAGGCGGCGGTCGATCAGGTGGAGGATGCGCTGCATTCCGGCGCGGGACTGGAGAGATTCCGGCGCATGGTGGAGGCGCAGGGGGGAGACCCGAGGGTCTGTGATGATCCGGAGTCGGTTTGGAAGCAGGCTGCGGACGTGGTTCCGCTGACGGCATCGGCCGCCGGGGTGGTGGCCGATGTGGATGCGGAGGCGGTGGGCCGGGCGGTATTGATTCTGGGAGGCGGACGCCGGGCATCCGAGGACACGATCGATCCTGCGGTGGGCATCTCCGACCTCCTGCAGATTGGCGAATCCGTCGACAAAGGCGATGCCCTGATGCTCATCCACAGCAACGATTCGGAACGGCTGCAGCAGGCGCAGGACCTGCTGGCGGAGGCGGTGACCGTCTCCGATTCCGCCCCCTCCCCTGAACCTGTCATCCTCGAACGACTCCTCCCCGTATGAACGCTCAAGATCTTCTCCTCTGCAACAAAGCGGCCGACACCTTCCGGAACCGGTTTCCAGGTCTGGATGCCTCCAGTGCCATCATCTGCGGCTCCGGGTGGAGCGGCATCGCGGAGGAGCTGGAGACGGTGATCTCGGTTCCCTTTTCGGAAATCCCCGGCCTGGGCAAAGCGGGTGTGGCTGGCCATCAGGGCACCATCGACTGGTGTCGGGCCGGTGACAGATCGGTGCTGATTTTCAAAGGCAGGCGACATTTTTACGAGGGCGAGGGCTGGACGCCGGTGGCCATTCCGGTCTTCCTCTGCCGGGCCTGCGGCATAGAAGAGTTGCTGCTCACCAACAGCGCGGGGGCCGTCCATGCGGATTTCAAGGTGGGTGATCTGATGATCATCACCGATCACATCAACGCCATGGGGGACAACCCGCTGGTCGGCCCCCATCAGGAGGCCTGGGGGCCGCGGTTTCCCGATCTGAGCCATACCTACGGGGAGGCGGGTCAGGAGCGCATCCGACGGGCCGCCGGGCGGGCGGAGGTCGAACTTCATTGCGGTGTGTATTGCGCCACCCGGGGGCCGGTGTATGAGACCCCGGCGGAGGTTCAGGCCTGGAAACGCATGGGGGCGGACGCCGTGGGGATGTCGACCGTGCCGGAGGCCATTCTGGCCCATGCCGCCGGACTGAGGGTTTCCGGGGTCTCCTGTCTGACCAACTTTGCGGCCGGGATCAGTCCCCGTCCGCTCTCCCATGAGGAAGTCACGGAGACCACGGCCGCGGCCATGCCCCGGATGCGCGCGCTGCTGCGGGAGTGGATCCGGGACTGAACGAAACGAGGGCCCGATGAATCTTTGCAAAAAGGCTCCCGGAATTCTGCAACGGTTTCTGACCGGGCTCATGATCTGCGGCTGCCTCCTGTTTGCGGTGCGGACTCTCCTGGCGTCGCTGTACGCCTTCTCCGGACAGAATTTTCTTATGTCCGATTACGGCAACTACACCAACACGTTGTGGAATCTGGCCCATGGCAACGGTTTCAGTTTTCTGGTGGACCAGAATTACTTAAGAACGCATCTGTCGTTTTCGCTCTGGGCCCTGACCCCGTTTGTTCACGTATGGGACAGCCCCTTTCTGCTGATCGTGGTGCAGTGGGGTTTTCTCATGGGCGGTGCCGGCCTTCTCCATCACACCATGAACCGGCTGCGGCTCCCTTCCCTGCTGCGCTGGCCCGTACTGCTGTTTTTCATCGCCTCCCCGTTCACCCAGAGCGTGATGCTGAGCGAGTTTCATTTTGTCTCGGCTTATCTGCTGCTCATCCCGTTGATGTTCTACTGTATGCGTTTTCATCCTGGATGGACGTTTCTTCTCTGGCTGCTGGTGCTGGGGATGCGTGAGGATGCCGGCCTGCTGCTTCCGGCTTTTCTGGCGTACACCGCCCGGAGGCATTCCTGGAAAACCGGTTATCTGCTGGCGGTGCTGTCGGTGATCTATGCCCTGTTTGCCATCTTCTGGCTGTATCCTGAACTCAACGGGGTTCCTCTGTTTGCTGTACGCAAGAGTGAAGCCGGGATCGACAGTATTCTCGCCACCCTGCAGGGCGACCACCTGCGGGCGCGACTGGAGGCCACTCTGTGGTTTGCGGCCGCATTCCTGCCTTTCCTCTGCCTTCAACTCCGCAAAGGCTGGATTCCGCTGCTGCTGTTTCCCGCCCTGCCCTATCTCATTGCCATGGCCAGCGGATATCCGCGTCAGCACAGCCTGAGTTTTCATTACCCGGCGGCGCTGATCGCCCTCACGGCGGTGGCCATGGTGGAAGCCTGTTCCGGAGGCGGCTCCGTCACGTCACACGATACCCGTCCGCGTCCGGGTCGGCGGCTGGGGTTTGCGCTGCTGATGCTGACGGTACTCCTCGTCTCCCACCTTGAACGCGGCTTTTTCCTTTACGGCGGACACTCCCATCCCGTCTATCAGAACCGCGACCCCACCGGCAGAGCGGTGTACCATCTGGCCCGGGAGATTCCGGGTGACGGCATTCTGCTCGCCTCGCAATGGCTGGCCCCTTTCGCAGCGAACCGTGCCGACATCACCACCTGGCGCCATTGGGGGGAGGCGGAGCTGTCGCCCATCACATTTTTCTTTCTGAACGAACTCGAGGCACAGGCCGACCCCGCACGTGCGGTTATGGCGATGTTGCGGGAGGGATCTGCCGGCGTCTGGCGTCAGGCCTATCCCTATCTGGTCATCAAACGCGGTCACGATCCAACAGAAAATGCCGCGGTGCTTGAGCGGATAGACCGGCCGACTCTCCCTTTTGCGCTTATGCCCTACTGTCATGATGTGGCGCTGGACGGGGGAAATCTGGTGGCCTACTGGGAGGGTAATGGCAGTAAAGCTCCTCTGCCGATCACCCACGGACATGTTGTGCAGCTCGACCCCGGTGAGTATGTCGCGCACTTCAGGCTGAAGGCGGCTTCGCCTGAGCGAGACGTGCGGCATCACTGGGGAAAGCTGGGAATCTTTCCGGCAGCCGGACGTCATGCCCTGACCGAAAAGGAGATCGAACCGGTCGCTCACCTCGACGGGGAGTACCGGATACAGTCGGTTCCGTTCACTCTGAACACAGCGCGTGAGATCGAAGTCCGCACCACCGGCGGGGATGCCGAGTTGTGGCTGAAGCAGGTGTCCTTTGAGAGAATGGAGCGGTCCTTCGACCTTGCTCAGGGTCTTCGAGAGCTGGGCAAGTGAACAGTGGCACATCCGGTCCCCGGATGTGAATCAGAGTCTTTATGCGCTATCGCAGTTCGCCTGCCACGCGTGGCGCATCCGTCTACGCCACGGCGCACAAGCCCGAATATGAATCCATATCGCAACGCCGGAACACCAGCCGCCTCAATCAAAAGTTTCCGCAAGCTCTTCCGCCTCTTTCCGACGAAGGGCGCGGCTGCGGTAAATGAGAGTGAGATTGCGGACGTAGACCAGCAGTCCCACAGACTGCCCAAGAGTAATGACCGGATCCCGCTGCCATACCGCATAGGTCAGCAGCATGATCCCGCCAATGAGCGAAAGATACCAAAAGGCGATGGGCACGATGGATTCCCCTTTTTTTTCCGAGGCAATCCACTGGACAAAGAAACGGGAGAAAAACGCACACTGACCCACCAGACCAAACAGTCCGATGGGGTGCATCAGGGGATTCAGAAATTCCTGCAACGCCTCATTCATGATGGGTCACCTCATAGCGGGGATAGCGACGGCGCATCCAGGCCACTGCCTTCAGGTCGGCACCGACTTTTTTAAGCCGGCCGAAATTCGTGTATTTGCTCTGTCCGGCGGTGCGGGGGCGATGGTTGACCGGAATCTGACACAGGGTGCCGCCCTGCATCCGGACCAGGGCGGGGAGAAAGCGGTGAAGACCATCGAACATCATGAGGTCTCTGACATACTGAATTTTTACCGCTTTGAGGGTGCAGCCGGTGTCGCGGATCTCTTCACCCAGCATCCGGTTCCGTATCGTGTTGCCGAACCAGCTGCCGATCCGTTTGGCCACTGAGTCTTTGCGCACGGCCCGGTAGCCACAACACATATCGACCTCCGGCAGGGCCTCCAGCAGACGGGGAATGTCGGCCGGATCATTCTGTCCATCCGCATCCAGCGTAACCACCACCTCGCCGCGGGCGGCGTTGAACCCCTCCCCCATGGCCGCACTCTGTCCGGCATTCGGCTCCAGCCTCAGGGAGCGGAAGCGGGAACGCGACGAGACCTGCGCGGCCAGAATCTCCGGGGTGGCATCGGTACTGCCGTCATCCACCAGAATCACCTCCGTCTCATGGGTCAGCCCGTCGAGCACCCGGTCCAGCTCTTCACAGAACGGCACTATACACTCCTCCTCATTATATATGGGCACCACAATCGAGAGCACGACAGCAGGAGACGGTTCCGGGGAGGAAGAAGATTGAAGGGTGGGATCGGACATAAGAAATGAAGACATTGGGGTATTGGCAAACTCTCAAGGGGTTTCAAGTCGATTCGGCAGGGCGAAGGAAAAGCAGGAGGGCAAAACCCTGCCGGTGATCACCCTTTCCAGGGAACCCGGCAGCGGGGGCAAATTGGTGGCCAAGGCAGTGGCCGACCGGATGGACTTGGATCTTTTTCATCAGGAGCTCATCAATGCCATGGCCCAAAATGCCG
>CAZVCO010000004.1:15126-15664 GCA_964625795.1 uncultured Verrucomicrobiota bacterium
GACGCGGAGGGCGCGGAGGAGGATGTGGGGTTTTTGTTTATAGACAGTTACAGGGCAGTCCCTGTGACCTTTGCTCACGGATCACAACATCACCACCTCTGCGCACTCAGCGTCACTGCGAGAGAACCTGCTCCTCTCGGTGCGGTTTGCCTCTTATTGAAGTCCCGAGCTTCGCCCCTTTCACACAGAAAATCGATTCCATCCTTGAGCCTGATGCCGGTCTGCACTATGTTCCGCCGCTCTCCGTACCTCGCGGAGTGATCAAGTTGGAGATCCTATGGGTAAGCATTTAGTGATTGTGGAATCGCCGGCAAAGGCGAAGACGATTAACAAGTTTCTGGGCCGCGACTATGTCGTGAAGGCCTCGATGGGGCATATACGTGACCTGCCCAAAAGCAAACTGGGTGTGGACCCCGAGAACAACTTCGAGCCGAAATACGTCAATTCCCGCGACAAATCCAAAGTGATCAAAGAGCTGAAGGATGCGGCCAAAAAGGTGGATGACATCGTGCTGGCCCCCGACCCCGACCGTGAGGGG
>CAZVCO010000004.1:15674-20244 GCA_964625795.1 uncultured Verrucomicrobiota bacterium
CAGCGCTTCGAGGCCGCCCGGCTGCTCGAGGACGTTCGGATGGATCTGGCTGCGTTCCTCGAGCACGCCGACTGGCCCTTGGCGGTGCGATGGGTACATTAGCTGTCCTTTTAAAAAAGGAACTGCTGCTTCCTCTGAAAAAAGATGAGGCCCTGTTCAGCCGGGTGACCTACAACCAGATCACCAAATCCGCCATTCAGTCGGCCTTTGCCCATCCCACCGAACTGAATATGGACAAAGTCGATGCCCAGCAGGCCCGGCGGGTGCTGGACCGGCTGGTCGGTTATCAGGTCAGCCCACTGCTTTGGCGGCGCATCCGCGGCGGCTCCAGTGCGGGCCGGGTGCAGACCGTGGCCCTGCGTCTGGTGTGTGAGCGGGAGAAGGAAATTCTGGCCTTTGTGCCGGAGACCTACTGGATTTTCGGCGCCCAGGTCCGGAAACTCGAGGATCCCCGGGATCCCTTCGAAATCCGGCTGGCCCGGGTGGACGGAGAGAAAGGAGAGGTCCGGGACGAGGCGCTGGCCAAAGAAATCGAAACCGATCTGCGTCAGCGCAAACTTACGGTGGCTAAGATTGAGACCAAAGAGCAGCAGCGCCGCTCCAAGGCTCCGTTTATCACCTCCACCCTGCAGCAGGCCGCCTCCAGCGCCTACGGATTCCCGCCCTCCCGCACCATGTCCATCGCCCAGAAGCTGTACGAAGGCATGGATCTGGGAAATGGCGAGGGGGTCTCCGGTCTGATCACCTACATGCGGACCGATTCCCCGCACCTCGCACCGGAAGCGGTTCAGCAGACCCGCGACGTGATTTCCTCCACCTTCGGATCGGAGTATCTGCCGGAAAAACCAAGAGTGTTCAGCAGCAAAGGCGGTGCCCAGGAGGCGCACGAGGCCATCCGCCCCACCAATCCTGCCCTCACGCCGGACCAGGTTAAGGGCAAGGTGAAGGAGGAGGAGTGGAAACTGTATTCCCTCATCTGGAAACGCACGCTGGCCTGTCAGATGACTCCGGCCCGCATCAAACGCCTCACCATCGAATTTACCGCCGACAGCGACGCCCACGATTATCTCTTCCGGGCCAGCACGTCCGAAGTTGTCTTTCCCGGTTTCATGGCGGCCTGGGGCCGCGGACTGGATGAGGACGATCAGGAGGAGGAGGGCGGCCGCCTCCCTCCCCTGCAGGAGGGCGAGGCGATCGAACTGATGGAATGGCTCACGGAGGAGAAACAGACTCAGCCCCCCAACCGGTTCAGCGAAGCCTCTCTCATCAAATCCCTTGAGGAAAACGGGGTCGGACGTCCCTCCACCTATGCCTCCATCGTCTCCACCCTCTATGCCCGCGAATACGTCGACCGTGAAAGCCGCAGTCTGCGCCCGACCCGGGCCGGCATGGAGGTGCACGATTTCCTGATCAAGCGGCTCCCCCATCTGTTTGAAGTCGACTTCACGGCCAGAATGGAGGAACAGCTCGATAAAATCGAGGAGGGGGACATCCCCTGGACCGAGATGATGAAGGACTTCCACCACCGGCTGGAGGAATGGATCGAAGAGGCCAAAACCGCTCACATGGATATGGACGTCATCCGGGAACTCTTTGCTCTGACGGATGAAATCAAAGAGTTCAACCCGCCGGTGAAACGCGGTAAAAAAGAATACTGCGACCGCACCTTCCTGGCGGAAATGAAAGAGGCGATTGATGCCGGCGAGGCCATCACCGACCGTCAGCTGGAGAACATCCGCAAGGTGGCCGCGAAATATGCCGAACAGATTTCCTCTCTGGATGAGGCCAAGGCGGAGGAACTCGAGCTGATCGAACTGATCGCCAAGGAAAAAGAGGCCAACCGCCCCGCCCGGGAGGAGACCCTGAAGAAATTTGCCCTGATGGAGAACATGGAGTTCGCTCCCGCCCGTAAAGTCGGCAAAAAAACCTATGACGACGCCGAATTCCTCGGCAGCCTGAAAGAACAGGTGGAGGGTGGCCGCCGTCTCACCGACAACCAGGTGAAATATCTGGACCGCCTGGTGGTGAAATATGCGGCCCAGATCCCGGATTTTGAAAGCAAAGCCAAGGAATTGGGAATTGACGCCGAACAGGAGGAGGACAACGAAAGCGGTCCGCTGCTGGAACTGCTCGCACATGTTCAGACCTTCAACGAACCGACCCAGCGGGGAAAACGGACCTGGGATGACGCCGAGTTTGCCGAGTCGCTCAAACAGCAGTTTGCCGCCCGGAAGTCACTTACCCCGCGTCAACGCAATGCCCTGAAAACTATGCTGGGCCGCTATCACGATCAGATTCCCGGCTACATGGACAAGCGTGAGGCCCTCGGCCTGCGCGATCCCAATGCCAAGCGGAGCCGGGGCGGCCGGAAGAAAGGCAAATCAGGCGCTCCCGCCTGAGGACGGGGCGCATCCCCCGACTTGGTGCACACGTGGTAAACGGAAAAACGGAGGCTTGTCCGCCGTAGGCGGGATGGCCTTTACGCCTTCGGCGCACAAGTCCTGGCCGTCACCACCGTGCATTTGTCGGGCAGGACTTTTGCGCCGGAGGCGTAATTCCCAACCTCCGTTTTATGATCGTACCTCTCACCAATTCCGGAATGCGCCCCTTAAAACGCCTTAGGGCTAAATTCTCTTGCCTCCCCCCTCAATTCTGAGGCATAAGGCTGGTTCGTGATTTCATAAAACTGATTTCCCTGGCCGTGGCTCGCGCGGACAGGCTGAACTCCAACCTCTGACCTCTCACTTTCATTATGGCCGGACACAGTAAATGGGCGAACATCAAGCACAAGAAAGCGGCAGCCGATGCCAAACGCGGCAAAGCGTTCAGTAAAATTGCCAAGGAAATCACCGTGGCCGCACGAATGGGCGGTGGTGATCCGGCCGCGAATATCTCCCTGCGGCCCCTGCTGGCCAAAGCCCGGGCGGTCAATATGCCGGCCGACAATATCGACCGGGCCATCAAAAAGGGAACCGGCGAGGGACAGGACGGGGTTCAGTTCGATGAGATTGTCTACGAGGGATATGCCGGCGACGGGGTGGGCATCATCGTCAAGACCCTGACCGAAAACAAAAACCGCACCGCCTCCGAGGTCCGCCACTGTTTCAACAAGCACAATTACAGCCTGGGGCAGACCGGGAGTGTCAGCCGCAGCTTTGAACGCAAAGGGGTCATCACCTTTTCCAAAGACGACACCGATGAAGAGGAGCTGATGCTCGCCGCACTGGAAGCGGGAGCTGAGGACGTTCAGGATCAGGGCGACACCTTTGTGGTCACTGCAGACCCTTCGGACTATCCGGATCTGAGTGATGCGCTGGAGGCGGCCGGGTTCAAGGCGATTGATTCCGAACTTACCCTGATCACCGATCTGCTGTTTGAGATGACCGACGTGGAGACCACCAAAAAGGTCATGGAGTTTATCGAGGCGCTCGAGGACCTGGATGATGTCCAGAACGTCTACACCAACATGGACGTCCCCGACGAAATCGCCGAGCAGCTGGATGATGAGGAGGGGGATTAGTCATTGGTCACCTGCAACTGCTTGCGTCACTGGTCATGGGTCATTTGTCAGTAGTCATTCGTGACCTTTGATTCTGGGAGGCCACCCAATGCCCCATGACCAATGACTACTGACAAATGACGAGTGACGAATGACAAATGACTCAAATACCCGTATCCTTGGCATCGATACCTCCCTGCGGTCAACCGGAGTGGGGCTGCTTGCCACGGACGGGATTCGTCATCAGGCCCTGACCTACGGAACCATCAAGGCCCCCGCCTCCTGGCCACGCAGCCGATGTCTGTCTAATTTGTTCGAGAAAATCACGGCCCTGATCGAGACCGATCAGCCGGACGTGGTGGCCATCGAGGGCATCTTCTTCTGTAAAAACGTGAAGACCGCTTTTATCCTCGGCGAGGCGCGCGGCGCGGTGATCACGGCCTGCGCCACGGCCGGACGGCCCATCTATGAATATGCCCCCCGTAAAGTAAAACAGGGGGTGGTCGGACGCGGCGGGGCTGACAAATCCCAGGTGGCCACCATGATGAAAACCCTGCTGGGATGGAAGGAAATGCCCCAGAATGATGCGGCCGATGCCCTGGCGATTGCCTACTGTCACGCTACCCAGCTTCGCTCGGTCACGGCCGATCCGGACCGCGCTTTATAGCTGCCGGACAGGAATTGGCCGGGCAGATCGTTTGTGCTTTGCAGACAGTACGGGTACAGTAGACGTATCAAGCCTGACACCCTCCCGATAATTTTTCATAATCCTACTCCTAATCGTACGCGTAATCGAACACCATGAACATCGCCTTCTTCAGCGCTCAGGACTACGAAATCGAAATGTTCACCCAGGTGAACAGCAATTTTGAACATCAGGTGACCTTTCTGGAGGCGCCTCTGAATGCCGACACGGTAAAACTGGCGGAAGGTCATCAGGCCGTCTGCGTTTTTGTGAACGATTCTCTGAACCGCGAGGTGCTGACCCGGCGTCGGTGGTTTGGCATGATGAACCGCGAGGCCAACGGACACGACCTGACAGATGCCGCCCTGGAGTGGGTCGAGCATCAT
>CAZVCO010000004.1:20254-23173 GCA_964625795.1 uncultured Verrucomicrobiota bacterium
AGGACCTGGGCGTTAACGCCGTGGCCCTGCGCTGTGCCGGATTCAACCAGGTCGATCTTCAGGCCGCCCAGGAACTGGACGTTCAGGTGGTCCGGGTTCCGGCCTACTCCCCTCACGCGGTGGCCGAACACACTCTGAGTCTCATGATGGCCCTCAACCGGAAAACCCACCGGGCTTTCAACCGTGTGCGGGAGGGCAACTTCGTGCTCAACGGTCTGATGGGATTTGATTTTCATGGCAAAACCGCGGGACTGATCGGCACCGGTAAAATCGGTCAGTGTATGGCCGGAATTCTCAACGGTCTGGGGATGAAAGTGCTGGGCATGGACCCCTACCCCTCCGATGAGGCCCGGGAATGCGGCATTGAATTTGTCGACCGGGAACGCCTGTTTGCCGAGTCCCATGTGATCAGTCTGCACTGCCCGCTCACTCCGGAAACCCATCATCTCATCAACGCAGAAGCCCTGCAGCAGATGAAACCCGGGGTGATGATCGTCAATACCAGCCGGGGCGGCGTGGTGGATACCGCCGCGGTGATCCCCGGACTCAAATCCGGTCAGGTGGGCAGTCTGGGGCTGGACGTGTACGAGGAGGAGGGTGATATCTTCTTCCGCAATCTCTCAAATGAGGTGATCCAGGATGACCAGCTGGCCCGTCTGCTCACCTTTCCCAACGTCATCATTACCGGCCATCAGGCCTTTTTCACCCGGGAAGCGCTGACCGCCATCGCCGAAACCACCTTAGGCAATCTGCGCGACCTCGAAGAGACCGGCACCTGCGTCAATGACGTGACCCCCGACCTGGTTTCGGCCTGATTGATGGGAATGCGGTCTGCAGGAGTCTATTTCTGCGGCAGCAGTTCGCGCAGAAACTGACCTGTGAAGGAGGATTCCACCTCCGCCACCTGTTCAGGGGTGCCTTCGGCCACCAGCTCCCCTCCTCCATCTCCCCCGGTGGGGCCAAGATCCAGGATCCAGTCGGCCGTCTTGATGACATCCAGGTTATGTTCGATCACCAGCAGGGAATTCCCGGCGTCCCGGAGACGCAGCAGCACCTCCAGTAGTTTATGCACATCGGCAAAGTGCAGACCGGTGGTGGGTTCATCCAGGATATAAAGCGTGTTCCCGGTATCCCGTTTGCTTAACTCGGTGGCCAGCTTTACCCGCTGGGCCTCGCCCCCGGACAGGGTGGTGGCCGGCTGACCCACCTGCAGATACCCCAGTCCGACATCCACCAGGGTCTGGAATTTACGCTGCAGACCCGGCACTTTCTGGAAGAAATCAAGGGCCTCCTCCACCGTCATGTCCAGTACATCGGAAATATTCCGGCCGCGGTAGCGCACCTCCAGGGTTTCCCGGTTGTAGCGTTTTCCGTTGCACACCTCGCAGGTGACATAGACGTCGGGCAGAAAGTGCATTTCGATGCGGCGAAGGCCGTCGCCCTGACAGGTTTCACAGCGTCCGCCCTTCACATTGAAACTGAACCGTCCCGGTCCGTATCCCCGCACCTGACTGGCCGGCAGTTTGGCGTAGAGATCCCGGATCAGACCGAATGCGCCGGTGTAGGTGGCCGGATTGGAACGCGGGGTGCGTCCAATGGGGCTTTGGTCGATTACAATGACCTTGTCCACATGCTGCAGTCCGGTCACCGATTTATGTTTGCCGGGGAGGTCTTTGGAATCATGGAATTTCCGGAACAGCACCCGTTTAAGGATGGTGTCCACCAGAGTGGATTTTCCACTGCCGCTCACCCCCGTGACACAGGTGAACACCCCGAGCGGAATGTTCACGGTGATGTTTTTGAGATTGTTCTCCGCAGCGCCCTTGATGCTGATGCGGCGGGATTTGACCACCTTTTTCCGCTTCTCAGGCGGCTCAATGCTTTTGAGGCCCCGGAGATACTGGGCGGTGAGGGTTTTTGACCGCAGAAGCTGCTTCGGTGTTCCCTGAAACACCACCTCGCCCCCGTGGGTTCCGGCCAGGGGCCCCATGTCGATCACGTAATCGGCCTCGCGGATGGTCTGCTCGTCGTGTTCCACCACCAGGACCGTGTTCCCGCTGTCGCGCAGGCCCTTCATGGTGTCGATCAGCTTCAGATTATCGCGCTGATGCAGTCCGATACTCGGTTCATCCAGAACGTACAGCACCCCCATCAGTCCCGAACCGACCTGGGTGGCCAGACGGATCCGCTGTGCCTCTCCGCCGGACAGACTGCCGCTTTCCCGGTCGAGGGTCAGATAGTCCAGTCCGACATTATTCAGAAAGCGGAGACGATGGTGAATTTCTTTGTACACTTCAGAAATGATATGACGTTCGGAGTCGGTGAATTCCAGTCCCTCGAAAAAGGCCAGCGCATCACGCACCGAGAGACGGCAGATCTCAATGATGTTCCGGCCGTGCACGGTGCAGGCCAGACTCAGCGGTTTGAGCCTCGCGCCCTCGCAGCCACGGCATTTCAGCCGGCTCATGTAATGACGGAGTTTCTGACGGGTGTAATCGCTGTCGGTGTCTTTGTACCGCCGCTCCAGATTCGGGATCACGCCCTCAAAGGGTTTGTCGTAGGAAATCTGCCGGCCGCCCCGGTACAGTTTCATGGGCACCGGCTCATCGCCGGACCCGAAGAGCAGCATTTCCCGGAAGTCTTTGGGCAGGTCTTCAAACGGAGTGTCCATCGACACCCCGCAGGCCTTGGTTACCGCCCGCAGAAGCTTTTTATACCAGATGATGACCCGGCGCCCACCCCGTTTCCAGGCGTCGATGGCTCCGTCATCCAGACTCAGCGAGGGATCCGGAACGATAAGATCCTCATCGAAGACCTCCATATTGCCAATACCGGCGCAGACCGAACACGCCCCGTACGGACTGTTAAACGAGAAGTGCCGGTTTTCGAGTTTTTCGTAACTCCGGCGGCAGGGCAGAC
>CAZVCO010000004.1:23183-25833 GCA_964625795.1 uncultured Verrucomicrobiota bacterium
TGGGCGATGGCGAGTGCCCGGACAGCCTCGATCATGCGCGTCGCGACCTCGGTAGCGCCGCGGCCGTCGGTATCCGGCAGCAGACAGGCAAACTCCTCGCTGTACACCCTGTCCTCAAAGCTCCCCTTCCCTGTCCCCACCATGGCCAGCATTCGTCCCCCGCCCAGGCGCAGGGCCAGTTCAACACTGTCGGCCAACCGGGAGCGGACGCCTTCTTTGATGACCAGCCGGTCCACCACGGCTTCGATGGAGTGTTTGGTTTTCTTGTTCAGCTTGGGGACCTGTTCCAGTTCCAACACCTCTCCGTCCACCCGCACCCGGACAAAGCCCTGATTGCCGATTTCGTTGAACACCTCCAGGTGCTCTCCCTTGCGCCCGTCCACATAGGGGGCCAGCACCATAACCCGGGTGTCCTCCAGATCGGTGAGCTGATTGATGATGTCCTCGGCCGTCTGACGGGTGAGCGGCCGTCCGCATTCCGGACAGTGGGCAATGCCGATACTGGCAAACATCAGCCGCAGGTAATCATAAATTTCGGTGGTGGTGGCCACAATGGATCTGGGGTTGGACCCGGCGGTGCGCTGCTCGATCGAAATCGCGGGAGACAATCCCTCGATGTGGTCCACATCCGGTTTCTGCATCTGATCGAGAAACTGACGGGCATAGGCCGAGAGGCTCTCCACATATTTCCGCTGACCCTCGGCAAAAATGGTGTCAAACGCCAGAGACGATTTTCCCGATCCACTCAGGCCCGTCACCACCGTGAGCGACTCACGGGGGATTTTCACGTTCACGTTCTTCAGGTTGTGCTCATTCGCACCCTGTACAATCAAATGAGTCTGGGGCATCTCAGGGCGTCCACAAATACATCAGCCGGGAACGCGGCAGGGTCGGCAGACTGATTTTCGGGCTTTTGGCCGAAAACCAGCTGAACGAGGGAGAGGAAAATGAGATGTCATAAAAAGCGGCGGAGGACACCCCCAACAGCTCCATCACCGTCTGCCGGGACAGGTCCTGATATCCCACCCGGTCCACCAGACCCAGTCCCAGGGCATCGGTCACTGTGAAAATTCGCCCGTCCATCAGGTGATGCGTATCGGCAAACTCCTCATCGAAAGGACGGTGTTCAATCACCAGGGTCCGGAAGCGGTCGTACATGTCATCCACCACCTCCTGCAGAATGGCCATGTGTTCAGGATTGACCGGATCGAGGGCATTGAGCAGGGCCTTGTTGTCACTGGAGGCCAGGGTGACATCCTGGATTCCCAGCTTTTCTCCCAGCTTATGGAAATTGACCGCGGAGATGAGGACACCAATGGAGCCGACGATCGAAGTGGGCTGGGCCACAATCTGATCGGCCGCCAGGGAGGCGTAATAGCCACCGGATGCGGCCATATCCTGTACATGCACCACCAATTTGCGGTCAGGATTGGATTCCTTGAAACGCATAAGTGCACGGTAAATTTCATCACTGGCCGTTACGCCGCCCCCGGGAGAGTCGACATTAAGCAGGATCGCGTTATAACTCGGGTCCACGGTCACTGCCTGAATCTCACTGATCAGCCGGGCCACCGGACTGGGTTCCTCTCCGAAAAGGGTGGGATTGGCCTCATCCAGAATCACTCCCTCCAGGGAAAGAACCGCCACCTGCACCGGATCCGACGCATCCCCCCAGGCCAGAGTGGCCTCCACCGGAGGGTATTCACGGATGCCCCCTTCAAACCAGGTGAAGGTGCGCCGGGAGGCAAACCAGAACATGTTGCCCAGCACACTGGCGCCCAGAAGGATCCAGAGAATGACGGGGATCCGGCGTTTCGCCCGCCGGCGGGGCAGCGGGGGCGGGGGTGGAGAGGATGAAGAATCGGTGGACGAATCAGCGTTCAGGTTCATAGACCGGAACCCTAGCGCAAAATCCCGCCACCGCAAACGGAAAGCTTCGCGGAAGCACTGACCGTCCGTTGCCTCTCAAGGCGATAGTTCGGACAGGCGGGATCGCTATCGTCATCGCAATCGATATCGATTGAAATTTTCAGGACCTCCCGGCTGGATTCCGTCAGACCCAAAGGAGGTATTGCCTATGGTTCGGATCATTTCGAACTTTTCAAGTGTGCACAGGGTCCTTACCATGCCAGACATGAATCTATCAGACTCCACCCTCTCCGCATTCGCAGACCTCGGCATTGAGGTTCACCAGGCCCTTGACACCCTGGCCACTCTCCCCGTCTCCATGCCTTGCTGGCAGTTCGACGATGTCACCGGACTGGAGGGCGGACAGCTGGAGGGCGGCGGGATCGCGGCCACCGGGAATTATCCCGGAAAACCGCGTAACGGAGAGGAACTCCGTCAGGACATCGAGCTCGCTCTGAAGCTCTGCCCCGGCACTACCCGGCTGAATCTGCACGCCAGTTATGCGGAAACCGGCGGAGCCAAAGTGGACCGGGACGCCTATGCGCCAGAGCACTTCCGCACCTGGATGGACTGGGCAAAGGATCAGGAAATTTCGCTCGATTTCAATCCCACCTGCTTCTCCCACCCCAAGGCCGCTGACGATTTCACCCTGTCGCATTCCGATCCGGGGATCCGCCAGTTCTGGATCGATCACTGTAGCGCCTCCCGCCGCATCGGCGAGGCCTTCGGCCGCGAGCTCGGC
>CAZVCO010000004.1:25843-31638 GCA_964625795.1 uncultured Verrucomicrobiota bacterium
GCCATGATCCACTCCGCCATCGTCATCCGGGATGGATCAACTGCCCTCGGGTCTGATTGAAACGGCGGCGCTGGGTCCAGCAGCGTATCGGCGAGGCTTTCGGCCGCGAGCTCGGCAGCCGCTGTACCGTCAATGTCTGGATCCCCGACGGCTTCAAGGATGTGCCGGCTGACCGGCGGGCGCCGCGGGAGCGTCTGTTGAGCGCCCTGGACGACAGCTTTTCTGAAGAACTCGATCCGGAACTCGTGGAGGATGCGGTGGAAAGTAAACTCTTCGGTATCGGCTCTGAGGCCTACGTGACCGGATCCTTTGAGTTTTACTATGGATATGCCATGTCGCGCCGCAAACTGCTCTGTCTCGACGCCGGACATTTCCATCCCACCGAGACCATCACCGACAAATTCTCATCCGTGCTGCTTTATGTCCCCGGGGTGCTCTGTCACCTCACCCGAGGACTGCGCTGGGACAGCGATCACGTTCTGGTGCTCGACGACGCCACCAAAGCCACCCTGCAGGAACTGGTGGGCGGCGGCTATCTGGACCGCGTCCGGCTCGGACTCGACTATTTCGATGCCAGCATCAACCGTATCGCGGCCGGAGCCCTGGGCGTCCGCACCACCCTCAAAGGTCTGATGATGGCTCTGTTGACGCCGCACGACCGGCTGCGCGAGCTGGAGCAGCAGGGCGATTTCACCGGACGCCTCTGCCTGCGCGAACAACTGCACACCCTTCCCTACGGCGACGTCTGGGAGGCCTTCTGCGAAAGTCAGGGCGTCCCCGGAGAGGGCAAATGGCTTGAGGAGATCCGCAGCTACGAACAGCGGGAATTCACTAACCGCTGACGACCCATAATCGGTCTGAGGTGTCGCTGTAGAGAATGTAGACCGAGCATTTCATAAAAAACCCCGCCGGGGCGGGGAGAAAATGGCTCCAGCGGGTTGACTCGAATCCCGCATTCTGCGGGACCTGCGGCCTATAAGCTGGGTATGAACCCTGGCGGGCCAGGGAAAAAGTGGCTCCAGCGGTAGGACTCGAATCCCGCATTCTGCGGGACCTTCGGCCTATAAGCTGGTTACGAACCCTGGCGGGCCAGGGAAAAAGTGGCTCCAGCGGTAGGACTCGAACCTACAACCTAGTGATTAACAGTCACCCGCTCTACCATTGAGCTACGCTGGATTAAATTGTTTGTAACCTAGTGATTAATCCCGCCGCAGGCGGGACTCTACCATTGAGCTACGCTGGATTAAATTGTCTGTAACTTAGTGATTAATCCCGCCGCAGGCGGGACTCTACCATTGAGCTACGCTGAAGTATGAAATTGGAGGGGCATTCAATAGGCAGTTTGTCAAAGGTTGCAAGTGGAAACCGAAAGGTTTTGTTCCGGAGGGATTTCGTTCTTTTTTTTCAGCCCTTTTCACCTTAGTGACTCCCCTCATGAGCATACGACTTGACCCTTACGGCACTCTTCCCACCGGCGAGGAGATTCACATCGCCACTCTGGAGCACGCAGGACTACGCTGCCGCGTGATTACTTACGGAGGGATCATTACGGAGTTGTGGGTGCCGGACCGGGAGGGCGTTGCTGCGGATGTGGTGCTGGGGCTCTCCTCCCTGCAGGACTATGTGGATGGACATCCGTATTTCAATGCGATTACCGGCCGGGTGGCGGGACGGATTAATGGAGGCAGCTTTGAACTGGACGGCAAACGCTATCAGCTGGCGCTTTCCCAGCCCCCCAATCATCTGCATGGAGGCGAAACCGGACTGGATAAGCGGATATGGAGCCCCACCCCGGGGGAAACCGAACAGGGAGAACCGTTTCTCTCCCTCAACTACGTCAGCCCCGCCGGTGAGGAGGGATATCCGGGCACTGTGGACATCACAGTGCGCTACACCCTGACCTCGGAGGCGGGACTGCGTATCGATTACGACGCCACCACCGACGCCCCCACCCCCTTCAGTCCCACCAACCATGCCTATTTCAATCTGGCCGGCGAGGGGACCACGACCATTGAACATCACGTCCTGCAGTTGTTCAGCGGCGAAGTGGTCTGGAAAAATGACGAGGGTACCCTTGATGACCAACTTTCCTCCGTGGAGGGAACGCTTCATGATTTCCGCGAGCCCAAAGCTCTGGCCGACTTTATTTCCGAACCGGATGGACAACACGGGGAAAACTATATTCTCCGCAGTGAAAACGCCACATCACCCGAGCTGGCCGCCGTTGTCATTGAACCCGATTCCGGACGGAAAATGGAGGTGCTGACCACCACGACCAGTCTTCAGCTGTACACCTCCTGGTCCTTAGATGAAGCCAACCTGGTGGGTAAATCCGGCACCCTGTACCCACGATACGGCGCACTTTGTCTGGAGTGTCAGGGATTTCCCAACGGCGTAAACTCGCCGGAGATTGATGACATCATTCTGCGGCCCGGAACGCCCTACCGCCAGACAACCGTCTACCGATTCGGCACGGTATAGTCCTTTCATATCCGGGGACCGGATGCGCCACGTTTCGAACTCCCTGGCCGTGGCCCGCGCCACGCGCGGGCAGGCGAACGTCGAACATCGAAGTGGGGATAGAGGACCCCCTTCGACCTTGCTCAGAACAGGCAAAAAGCTCAACACACACAGAAGATGGCGACAACTACCTTATGTGCCTTTTGTGTCTTTTGTGTCTTTTGTGGTTAAAAAACGCTCTAGTCCATGACCTGTCGCCCTTTCAGGGCACGCTTCAGCGTCTCGGGGTCGCTGTAGGCCAGCCCGCTTCCGGCCGGCAGGCCAAAGGCCAGACGGGTGACCTTCACCTCATAAGGCTTCAGCGCCTCGGCCAGCAGTTGGGCGGTGGCATCGCTTTCCACATCGGTATTCAACGCCAGCAGCACTTCCTTCACGCCATCCGCCCGGATACGGGCAAATAACGACTCCAGTACAGAACGGGTCACGGTTTCGTCATTCATGGGGGAGATTTTCCCCCCAAGGCAGAAATACGTCCCGGGATACGTTCCCGCCTGTTCCAGGATCTGAATATCCGGCGCGCCCTCCACCACGCAGAGCACTTTGGCGGAGCGGCCGGGATCGGAACAGATGGCGCAGGGCATGCGGTCATGGGTGGTCAGATTTCCGCATCGCTCACAGAGCGTAAGCTCCTGTTCCGCGCGGTCCAGGGCACTGCGGAGATCCCGCAGCACCTCCTGATTCCGCAACAGCAGGCGATACGCAATCCGCTCGGCTGAACGCCGTCCGATTCCCGGCAGACGGGCCAGGGTACGGATGAGCTGTACCAGCGCTTCAGGCATGGGGCACCCACTTTAGGATTCTCACTCGAACACCACCGTTTTATTTCCGGTCACCACCACCCGGTCCTCCAGCACGAAACGCACGGCCCGGGCCAGTACCCGCTTCTCCACATCCCGTCCGTTGCGGGCCATTTCTTTGGGGCTGTGGTGATGGCTGACCGGCGTCACGTCCTGGGCAATGATGGGACCTTCATCCAGATCCTCGCTGGCAAAATGGGCGGTGGCCCCGATAATTTTCACACCCCGCTCCCAGGCCTGCCGGTAGGGGTTCGCCCCGATAAACGCAGGCAGGAAACTGTGATGGATGTTCACGATGCGGTTGGGAAAGGACGCGATGAACCCGGGGCTCAGAATCCGCATGTACTTTGCCATGACAATCACGTCCGGCTCTTCCCGCTCCAGCACCTCCATCACCCCGGCTTCGTGCTCCTCGCGGGAAAGGCCCCCGTGGGGAAGAAAATGAAAGGGCACATCAAACGAGCGGCAGAGCTTTTCGAGGTCCTGATGATTGGCAATCACCCCGCACACCTCCATGGGCAGATCATCAAAGGCCGCCCGGATGAGCAGATCGCCCAGGCAATGGGGCTCTTTGGTGGCCATGAGCATCACCCGGCGTTTCTCCCCGCCCCGCAGGGTGATCCGGGCCTCATCCGGCAGTTCCGCCTGCAGCACCCGCTCCAGCAGATCAGCATCGGTGATGTTCTCCACCGAGGTCCGCATAAAAAACCGGTTCAGCACCGGGTCCACATATTCCCCGTTCTCCACGATATTGCCCCCATGCCGGTGCAGCACGCCGGTCACGCGCGCGACCAGGCCGGGTTCGTCAGGACAATCAATGCACAGGGTTTGTTTCATGCCCTCAGGGCTTACTCCATCCCCGCTGTGATGGTCAAACCTGAACGTGTTTCGGATTGCCACCCCCCCATAATCTTCTTTACTGTTCCGGCATGTCAACAGATCGAGAACTCGATCCGGCCCGGTGGCTGGAGGAACACGGGGATATCTTATACCGCTTTGCGCTGGGCAGGCTGCGCGATCCGCAAACTGCGGAGGATCTGGTGCAGGACACCTTTCTGGCCGCCCTGAAGGGATCGGACTCGTTTTCGGGCCGTTCCCAGGAGCGCACATGGCTGATCGGCATTCTGAAGCACAAAATCATCGATTATTTCCGCAAGCAGAACCGGATGTTTCTGAGTGAGGATCTGGAGACCCGCGATCAGGATCCCGGAGCCTTTCTCGACCGCAAGGGCGAGTGGACGGTGGGTCAGGCCGCCTGGATCACCGATCCGGAGGAGGCCTACCGTCGCAAGGAAATCTGGAAACATCTGGAGGACTGCCTGGAACACCTCTCCGAGCGTCAGAAGACGGTCTATGTGATGCGGGAACTGCAGGATCAAAGAGCTGAGGACATCTGTGAGGCACTGGATTTGTCCCCCTCCAACCTCTGGGTCACCCTTCACCGGGCACGGCTTCAGCTCAAAGACTGTCTCACGGGAAAAGGTGTCGGCGTTTGAGCGGAAACCTCACGGAGGCGGGCCGGAACCATGCGGCGTACTGGGATGACCTTTCCGCCGAATATCAGTCCCAGACCTCGATTTCCCTGACCGATTTTCACTACGGCCCCCTTCTCCCCGGAGACCGCCAGCTTCAACTGCTCCCCCGCCCTCTCGAGGAAACCACCTGTCTGGAACTGGGATGCGGGGCCGGTCAGAACAGCATCGTGCTGGCCAAAGCAGGGGCCCGCTGTATCGGGATCGATATCAGCGAACGCATGCTCGAACACGCCCGGCGACTGGCTGAGCAGGAAAGGGTGTCTTCCGAGTTTCGGAAAGCCGACCTCGATGCACTTCCGACTTTCGGAAGACAGACCTTTGACCTGATTCATTCCGCCTACGGCGTTCCGTTTGCGGAAAACCCGGAACAGGTGATCCGCACCTGCGCCGATCTACTGAAACCCGGCGGCACCCTGCTGTTCAGTATGGGACATCCGGTGTACGCCGGTGAATGGCTCGACCTCGACGGCGAGGAGGGACTGTTTCTCCGGGATTATTTTCATCCGGTGCCGGACGCACGTGAAGGTGACCGCTCGGAGGCGGTCAGCCGCGCCTATCCGGTGAGCGAGGTGGCGGAATGGATCGTGCGGGCCGGACTGCGGCTGGACCGCATACTCGAGCCCCCGGCTCTTCCGGCCCATCAGTTGCATCTGGCCCCCTACACAAGCGATGCCTGGGAGGAACAAGCGGAGGAACTGAGACGCTTTCCCATCGTGGTGATTTACCGTGCATGCAAGGAACACGTCCCGCCCTCCACCCCTGAAACGGAATACGATGCCCCCCCCTCATGAACCGCCCACCTTTTTCCTCCCTACCCGGTCTGTACTGCGGAAGCACCTCCTGTTCTCTGCATGTCTATGGATGGGATTCCAATTGGCGGGGACTCCGCTGAT
Source organism: uncultured Verrucomicrobiota bacterium (assembly GCA_964625795.1). GTDB lineage: Bacteria > Verrucomicrobiota > Kiritimatiellia > SS1-B-03-39 > UBA6053 > UBA6053. The sequence continues at coordinate 31,589 of CAZVCO010000004.1, forward strand.
AGCGGCTGAACCCGAGATCCTGTTTTTCAACAGCGGGCCGTCAAGTGTGA
>CAZVCO010000004.1:31648-37456 GCA_964625795.1 uncultured Verrucomicrobiota bacterium
CCGACTTCCGGGACGGTTACGCCGTCATCCCGGCGGAGTTCTCAGCCCAAAGTCCCGTCAGGGCCTGGGTGGTGGTGGATGTTCACGGGGCCGGAGGGTTGAAGGGAATGCGGGACAATGGCTGGATCACCGACATGCTGGATCCGGATCCCGTTATTCTGCTGGTGCCCTCCTTTTCGGACGGCTATCAGAATGGCAACGGCAAATGGGCGCGTCAGCTGATGGACCGTTTCCAGCAGATCGAGGATCAGTACCCCGTACACGGCCGCATGTTTCTGCACGGTCACTCGGGCGGCGCGCAGTTTGTGCACCGCTTCGCCTTTCATGCTCCCGAACAGGTCATCGGGGTCTCCGCCCATTCCGCCGGTTCCTGGGCGGGTGAACCCGGATTCGGCGATATCCCGGACAGGGCCACATCCATTCCGTTTCTCATTTCCTGCGGGAAGGAGGATACCGACTACTCAATGGTGCGGTTTCCCTTTACCCGCATTGAATGGTACCGGCGCTTTGCCCGGGAATTGGAGCAGCGGGGATTTGTGCTGCATGGATCGGTCTGGCCGGACACCGGGCACGGGGTTCCAACGACCCTTTACCAAAAGGCCTTCCGGGAGTGCTTCCGGTTGGCCACCCGGGGTGAAATTCCTTCCGGAGATGGCTGGAAAGGAGATGTTCACGCTCTGTCGAAAAGCCTACAGACGCAAAAAGAGCGCCCCTGATCCCAATGGTGATGAGGTAGCGCATTTCAACGTGATGAACCGTGATTAAACACAGCCTCGGCAAAACACCTCAACTTATCCTTCCGGCCACTCCGGTTTTTGGATTGCACCAAACCACCGACATTGTGGCCCGATTTTGCTTGTGACGCTTATCGATCTGTTGAAAAAACAGATATGAATCCCCGCCACTAAACAGGTCAGTGCGGGTCACCGTTCTGCAACAAAAAGGAGATAAAATGAGCTTCATAGCAAATGTGATTACCGAGATATTTATGATGGTCCTTTGTGTTACTGCGACACCAAGTGATCAAAATGAGATTCAGGTCAGCATGGTGACTGATCGTGGGTATATGGACACGATGATCGTGCGGCGGGAAGATGCTGGGTACGCTGTTTATGATGAAATGAATGGTGACCTCGTCAAATTAATGACAATTATACCAAAAGATGGATCAGAAAATATTTTCGTTTGCACTGACCATAATGGCAGAACTCAAACAGTGAATCTTGACGAAGGCATCAAAGATTTTAATCCTGCCGAGTTAAGGTCAAAGGATCGTATACGCCTTAAAACCTCAGACGGTGGAAAAATTGCACTTGATCGGGCTGATAAAATCACTTTCATAAAAGCAGATGCAATCAAAGAGACGTATGTATTACATTAAAACGTGACCACAGAACAAACCCCGACACTGAACAGGGTCAGTGCGGGTCAACGTTCAGGAGGCTGCTTTCTGATAACAGATCTGGCGGACGTGAATCATGTCGGTGTCAAATCCTGCTTCACAGTAGGCCAGGTAATAATGCCATTTGCGGATAAAGGCGTCGTCAAACCCCAGTTCCCGCACCTCATCCAGACTGGCGAAAAAGTTCAGCCGCCAGCGGCGCAGGGTTTCGGCGTAATCTTTTCCAAACTCGAAGTTATCCGTTTCCTGTAAGGCGGTGTGTTCGGTCCTGACCTTCTCCAGAATGGAGGGACTGGGCAGGTGTCCGCCGGGAAAAATATGCTTACGGATGAAATCCGAGCTCTTGGTGTAGGCATCATAGCGGTCATCCGGGATGGTGATGGCCTGCAGAGCAAAGCATCCGCCGGATTTGAGCCGGTCGTTCACGGTACGGTAATAGTCGGGCAGAAACTCATGCCCCACCGCTTCGATCATCTCGATACTGATGACGTGATCAAACACCCCTTCCACATCACGGTAATCCTGCAGCCGGATTTCAACCTTATCCTCAAGTCCGGCCTCCCGCACCCGGTTCATGCCCTCCTCCTGCTGACTGGGAGAGAGGGTCAGACTGGTTACCTGACAGCCCAGCTTCTGCGCCATGTACATCGCGCACCCACCCCAGCCGCTGCCAATCTCAAGCACGTGATCCGTGGGTGTAAGGTGCAGGCGGTCGATCAGACGATCCAGTTTGGTTGACTGGGCATCCGACAGGGTATCGGACCTCTGGTTGAAAATCCCCGCACTGTACATCATGGTGGGATCCAGAAAGGTTTTATACATCTCGTTACTCAGGTCATAATGCTCCTGAATATTCTTTCTGGCATTGTTCCGCGTGTTGCGGCGCAGCCCGTGCATCATGGTATCCATATGTTTGAGCATGGCCGAGGTGCCCCGGGCGAAGCGTCCCATTTTCTGCTGATTGAGGGCCAGGATTTTTAACAGGCCGGAAAGGTCAGAGGTGGTCCAGAGTCCTTTGATGTAAGATTCGGCAAACGCCATGGATCCGCCCAACAGCCAGGTTTTGGAACAGGAGGTGTCCTGCATGATCAGATCCACCGCGGTCCCCTCCCCTTTGCCGAGTTCGACCACCTGACCGTCATGCAGGGTGAGGCGGATAACGCCTCCCTGGGAATGTGAGAGGACACGGATCAGAAGCCTGTCCCAGTAGGAAAGGTCCGAAGTGTCCGTGAGAGGATTTATGAGTTGCGTGGAATCCATGGAAAAAACACTGGGGTGGATTGCTGATAGTCCCGGTAGGCCTCGCCGCGGGACTTCAGCGATTGACGCTCCGCATGGGGGACTCCGGTAACATAACGGAGAAAAATATACATCAAAACGGGCCCGGTCAGAGTGAGAATCCAATACGGCGACCCAATGGCCATGATCACGTACCCCCACCAATGCAGCCATTCAAAGAAGTAGTTGGGGTGACGCGAATAGCGCCAGAATCCCCGTTTACAAACCTTGCCTTTGGTGGAGGAATCCGCCCGGAAGGCCGCCAGTTGGCGGTCGGCCAGACTTTCACCGGCAATAGCCAGAACCGCAAACGACAGCCCCAGCAGGTCGAAAATATCCGGCGCGTCACCTTCGCGGGTGGCGACCACCAGGGCCGGAAGCATAAAAAGCCCGACCAGAAGAGCCTGCCCGAGAAAGAACCAGAGAAAGTGGAGGTTGGCCTTGTCTCCCCAGTGTTTGCGGAGATTCTGGTACCGGGTATCCTCTGGCTTTCCTTTCAGCAGGCGGTCAAACAGAATGTGACTGGCCAGGCGCACCGCCCAGCCGATCAGCAGTATACACACCAATACACTGCGCAGAGAAAAAGGCACCGTGAAGAGAATCACTATTCCGCTCAGCGCCATGCCGGAGCTCCACCCAAGATCCACCCAGGTGGCATTCGTGGACTTCACCGACTTCACCCACAGGGCAAACTGCAGGAGAAGGGCCAGTACAACGGAAATGTAAATCGCATCCATCATGTGGTTATGATACGCTATCTATCCCCTTATCCTTACGCAAAACCCATTCAAACCTTCGTAAGGCCTTTCTCCATTATACGAAACATCATCATGAACGTATCCCCTGCCCCGGAACCCATCACCTTCACCGAACAGGAGGATGGTACTGTTCACCTGCATGCCACCCAGTGGGTTCCACGTCCTTTGGAGGAGGTGTTCCGTTTTTTCAGTCAACCTGAGAATCTCCAGGTCCTCACCCCCGCAGAAATGCATTTTCATATGCTGGATGACACCCCGGTCGAGATGCGCGAAGGACGGGAACTCCACTATAAACTCAGAGTAAAAGGTCTCCCTCTCCGCTGGACCTCGCGGATCACGCTCTGGGATCCCCCTCACGCCTTCTCCGATCTGCAGTTGAAAGGACCCTACAGCAAATGGGACCACACCCACCGGTTTGAACGGGACGGTTCCGGCACCCGGGTTATCGACGAGGTGATCTATAAAGCCCCGGGGTTTGCCTGGATGGAACGGCTCCTGGTCCGCCCGGATATCCGGAAAATCTTCTCGTTCCGTCAACAGACCCTGGAACGCATCTACGGCGGATCGGCTCCCAATCTCGGCTGATCCGGCCGGTTCACATTGTACTCTTGAGTTTTCACCTGAAGAGTTCATGTTTGTAAGCATGAACTCATTCCCAGCCATCAATCCTCAGGATCCGGAAAGCCGGGCCTATTGGTCATCCAAACTTACGCCTGAACAGTTCCGCGTCTGCGTGGAGGGCGGCACTGAGCCCCCGTTTTCCGGCGAGTACACCGATACGGAGGAGAAAGGCCTCTATCATTGCGTCTGCTGTGACGCTGCCCTCTTCCGCTCCGACGCAAAATTCCATTCCGGCTGCGGCTGGCCCAGCTATTTTGAACCGGTTTCGGACGATGCCATGGAGGAAATCCGTGACACCTCGCACGGCATGGTCCGCACTGAGGTGCGCTGCGGAAACTGCGGCGCGCATCTCGGTCATGTGTTTCCTGACGGGCCTCCGCCCACCCAGTTGCGCTACTGCATCAATTCCGTCTGTATCCGCCTCGAACCGGATTCGGAGTAGAGAGCCGTCATGAAGCCTTTTTTTCTCGCAGAGACGCAGGGACGCGGAATCCATCCCCCAATGATCAGGAGCCTTTCGTCTTTCAGAGTTCATCAAACTCAACCTCATCCATTCCGCTGGGTCATTGCGTCACTGCGTGAGATCAAACCAACATTCATTTTTATTATTGGTCTATTCTGTTTCGCCGGAGTTCCTACGGTCAGTCACGCCAGGGTGGACAACCTGTATCAGCAGCACTGTGCGGTATGTCACGGGGCACAGGGGGAAGGCGGACTGGGCGGGTCACTGGTGAACGGGGACTATCAGTACCGCCCCAATGATCAGGCCTGGGCACAGGTGATCCGTGACGGACTGCCCGACATGGGCATGCAGGGATTCTCGGATGTGCTGAGCGAAAAAGAAATCCGTTCCATGGTCGTCTATCTGCGGGAACTGGAGACCCGGGCACAGCGCGAACCGACCGGGAGGTTCAGGGCCGGTGTGATCGATACCGACCAACTGTCCTACCGCTTGCAGGAGGTGGTCGACAATCCCAACCGCATGTGGGGGGTATCCTTTTTCCCGGACGGCACCCCGATTGTCACCGAAATCGACGGTGCGGTGCGCGTGCTGCAGGCGGACGGCACCCTGGGCCCACCCCTCGAAGGCACTCCGGACGTGGTGCGCAAGGGACAGGGAGGCATGCTCGATGTGGCGGTGCATCCGGAAGTTGAGGAAAACGGCTGGATCTATCTGGCCTTCAGTGACGGAGAGGGCCAGGATTCCATCACCTCCGTGGTGCGCGGCCGCATCGATGGGAACACCTGGACTGACACCCAGACCGTGTATCAGGCCGACCCCGTATTCCGGAGTTCCAGAGGGGTTCATTTCGGCACCCGTATCGTCTTCAGGGACGGAGATGTCTATTTTGCCATTGGCGACCGGGGCCGTCAGAATGAGGCCCAGGACCTGAACCGCCCCAATGGAAAAATCCATCGGGTGAACGAGGACGGGACCGTGCCGGAGGACAATCCCTTCCGCAACGAGGGACTGGACACCATCTGGAGCACCGGGCACCGCAACCCTCAGGCCCTGGCCTTCCGTCCCGGCACGGATGAACTCTGGTCCACCGAACACGGCCCCCGGGGCGGAGACGAACTTAATCTGGTGGAGAAAGGAAAGAACTACGGGTGGCCGCGGGTGACCCATGGGATTAATTATAATGGAACGCCCATCACCGAGCACACCGATCTGCCCGGTCTCGAGCCCCCGGTCCTTCACTGGACTCCCTCCATCGCGGTGTGCGGCATGTCCTTTGTGAACGGAGA
>CAZVCO010000004.1:37627-38033 GCA_964625795.1 uncultured Verrucomicrobiota bacterium
GGAAGCCGGCTGGTCCGGCTGATCCCCGTCCGGGCTTAAGGCCAGCCGAACGGTGGATGACATCAGTTGCGGGATTGCAATCCCGCGGCCGGCTGTTTAGATTTGACCCTATGATAGACGACACCCTCCGCTCCCTCGAAAGCCGCATCCAGTCCTCCAGCCTCGATCCGGAGGCCCGCGCCTCTCTGGAGGGACTGATTTCCCAATTGAAGGCCGAAATCGACAAACTGGAAGATGAGGAACAGGCCGAAAGCATTGCGGCCCATACCGACTCCGGGGCCCGCGAGGCCCTGAGATCGGATCCGGACGAAGACCTGTTGTCCCATACCCTGGAGGGCATGAGGAAATCAGCCCGCCGCTTTGAAGCAAACTATCCTGATCTCACCAGCGTGGTGAACAGCATCTG
>CAZVCO010000005.1:0-1296 GCA_964625795.1 uncultured Verrucomicrobiota bacterium
TACAGCCGGAGATGGCGGGACCACAGTTCCCCCTACCCCGGCATCCGCGATCTTCTGTCCGCCCTCAGCGCCAATGGGAACCGGCTGGGCGTTCTGAGCAACAAACCCGAGGCCTTCACCCGGCAAATGGTGAATCACTTTTTTCCGGATATCCCTTTTGCCGCTGTGCGCGGCGCCCGGGAGGGCGTACCTGTGAAGCCCGATCCGTCTGCCGCTCAGGAGATTCAGAAAGAATGGGGCGTTCCCCCGGAATCCATCCTCTACGCGGGCGACACCGATACCGATATGAAAACCGGACAGGCTGCAGGATTCTGGACCGTGGGGGTCAGCTGGGGCTTCCGCGACCGGGAGGAATTGACCACAGCCGGGGCACACATGGTCGTGGACAAGCCGTCCGATTTCCTCACTCTCCTGGCGGATCCTCCGCAGGGTTTCATCCACTAATTTCTGGCACAGACCGCCCATCCGTGGGTAAAGTGCCCTTTAACGGAATCCACTATGAGTCTACAACGACGCCCCTTACATGTTTTAGTGCTGGACGATGATGAAAAGATTCTCCGGCTGTTGAAAATTTTCATGCGCCAGCTGGGATACCGGGTCTCCACCGCACGGGATGGCCGGGAAGGCATCCGCAAAGTCCTGCGCAATCATTTCGATCTGATCATTGTCGATGTTCAGATGCCGGTGGTGGACGGCCTGACCTTTGCCCGGGAAGTTCTCTATCTGTGGCCATGGGAAAATATCATCCTCTGCACAGGGTTTCTGAATTCCGACGTAAAAAAACGGGCAAAAGAGTTGGGAATCGAGGCCATCCTGGAAAAGCCCATCAGCTTCAACACCCTGGAGGAGTGTATCCAGCAGGTGGTGGCTCCGGACGACACCGAAATGGGCAACTCTGTGCCAACCTGGGAGGAAAAGGAGGATTACGGATGTGAACTGAGTTACCTGCGGGAGTACACCGATTCGGTGATGGAGCATCAGACCTTTGGCCGGGCCATCGCGGATTTCTCTTCGGTAATCATGAAGACCGTCCCGACCGTGGCGGCCGGGGTGATGGGACTGAGCGGCGAGTACGGCCGGTTTTCCATTACATCGGACCACCCACTGGATCCGGATTTTGTCGCGTCGATTTCCAGGAAAATCTGTGACCACCTCGAGTTTTTCTCCGGAAATGCCATGCCCTGTATCCCCTCTCCGGAGCTGAACATCCTCCATCGCAGCCGGGCTGCGCTCACCAAAGAGGGCCATCAGGTGCTCAGCGCGGTCAATGGCAGCGAGGCCTTGGCTCTGCTGGAA
>CAZVCO010000005.1:1306-7851 GCA_964625795.1 uncultured Verrucomicrobiota bacterium
TTTCACAAACTTTTAACTTTCAGGAGGCCGTATGGATTTTCAACTCTCACCAACACAGGCCATGATCCAGCAGATGGTGCATGATTTTGCTCAGAATGAGATCAAACCGACTGCTGCCTTCACGGATGAAACAGGCACGTTCCCGTGGAACAATGTCAAACAAATGCAGCGTTATGGGCTGATGGGTCTCAACATTCCCACTGAATTCGGTGGCGCAGGCGCTGATGATGTCAGTTACGCAATTGCTGTTGAAGAACTTTCCAAAGTATGCGCCACAACAGGCGTGATCCTTTCTGCACATAATTCTCTGTTTTGCGACCCACTGCTCAAGTTCGGCACATCCGAACAACAGGAGAAATATTTGCGGCCGACAGCCAGTGGTCAACCGCTCCACCGTGGTGGAATGTCTGGAGCATGCCCGACCGGAACGCATTCATGATCCCCTGACCGGCGTCTATACCTGGAGCTATGCGGAACTGCAGATCCATCAGGCCTGGCACAACACTGCGCTGCCCCATCAGGATCTGGGCTGGATCGATATCGACCTCCGGGAGTTCACCTCCATCAACGACACCTTCGGGTTCAGCGTCGGTGACCGGATACTTCAGGAAGTGGCCACCGGCATCACCCGTCACCTCCAAAAAGGGGAACTCTGTGCCCGGCGGGGTCCGGACGAATTCTGTGTCCTGCTCCACCATGATGCAGCGGAGAGGGTGCCGGAACTTTCACAGCAAATCCTTGCGGAAGTGGCCGGACTTCGTCCCATGGCGGAACAGGGAGGCGAACCGGTTTCCTGCTCCATTGGCACCGCCACTACTCTGGGAGATCCCGGCATCTCTTCAGGATCCCAGTTGATCGAATGCGCCGAACACGCCCGCTTTGCAGCGGACAGATCCGAGGACACCAGGATCATCTCCTGGTCCGACCTTAAATCCTCCGGGGAGGCAAGCATTGCCCTTCACCCGGTGTTGGTGGTGGACGATGACCCCCAGGTCATCACCCTGATCAAACGTATCCTTCCCCATGATCTATATGAAGTGACGGGCACAGAGTCGGTGGCCGAAGCCATGGCCCTGCTGGAGAAAGGTCAGCGCTTTGAAGTCATGCTCACCGATCTGTCTCTCCCCCATCAGGACGGAATTGAAATGATCCGGCTCGGCCGGTCAGTGGACCCGGAGATGATCCCCGTGGTAGTCAGCGGCAATATCTCCAAGGATTCCGAAGGAAAATTACAGGAGAAAGGTGCGTACGAGATAATCCGCAAGCCTTTTCAGCCCAAGTATCTCAAACAGGTGGTACAGAACGCCACCGAACTCTACACCCGCTCCCTGCGCAAATCACAGCTGTCCTGAACGGAATGCTATTCCGACTCCGCCGGCACAAACGTCAGGGCTGCGGAATTCAGACAGTACCGCTTTCCCGTGGGAGCAGGACCGTCGTCGAACACGTGCCCCAGATGTCCTTTGCAGACGAAACAGTGCACTTCCGTCCGCACCATCCACAGCGTCCGGTCCTCCTGTGTTCCCACCGCTCCTTCCGCAATCGGCTGAAAGAAACTCGGCCAGCCAGTACCACTTTTATATTTGGTCTCGGAGGAAAATACGGCATTCCCACAACCGGCACAGTGAAAGGTCCCAGCACGGTTTTCACGCAGCAACTCGCCGGTGAACGCCTTTTCGGTCCCGTGTTTTCTCAAAATCCTGAACTGTTCCGGGGTCAGAACCTTTTTCCATTCGGACTCGGATTGCGGCATCGGATTTCCATTCGGCATGATGGTCTCTTCTCCGTGCACAAACAGGAATGGCAGACAAAGCAGGATGATGGAGTATGTTTTCATAAGAGTACCTCTCATAAGATAGGACGGATGAACTCCGTTCTGCTTACAAATAGCAGAGGTGGGGTCCGCAGAAAGTTGCTGTCAGCCTTCCACAGATCAGGGAAACCATAAGCTCCCGGTGCAGTACGGGAAAGAACACAACCACGGACGGCCGCGGTTGTAATCATCCGAAGAAACCTGGAAAACGTCTATTGAGACAAAATTCACCAGTTTTCGGGATACAGTTGCTCCCCCACGCTCTACAGCCTGCGGCCACTCTGCTCTGACCCCTGACCTCTGACCTCTTCCAGACCCTGAGCCTGTCGAAGGGTGACCTCTCCTCCAGGATCAGGATCCGCCCAGCCAGCGGCCGCTCTGGATGCGGTTCTGCTTGATCGACAGCTCATACAGAGCGGGTGTCCGGTCCTGCTTCAGATCTTTATAGACATTCGCCTTCCGTCCCGCCACCAGCTCCTTCACCCCCTCCTCCCGACAGGTCAGCGTGCGGAGAAATTTGGGAAAGCGCATACATTTTCCTATCATATGCGCCTGATCCGGGGATCCGGATGCGGATGAGCGGTCCAGCACCAGAAAACTGTAGGCCAGCGGGCCGATATCCAGATTCATCTCCCGGCGGAAATGCCCCCAGAACGGGTCCTGATGTGCCCCCTGCGGAGCCGGGGCAAAATGATGACACCAATGCGCCGCATTCTCCTCCGTCAGCAATCCACAGGTTGCCTGATGCGTGCAGGGCGCCCGTACCGTAAACCTGTCTTTCAGCGCCTCCCTGGCCTCAATCAGCATGCGGGAAGAGGCATAAGTGCCCGGCTCCACCCACACCACCGCCTGGGCGCTTTCCACCTGTTCCACCAGAGCGGAGGCCGCCTCGTCGTCCAACTCGGTGAGCACATGACTGATCAATGCAATCCCCTGGGCCGGAGCCGGGGATTTCGCCAGTACCACCTTCACCTCCGGCGCTTCGTGACGGAGTTTCTGCTTTGCATACGTCATAGCCTGAGGAGACGGGTCCCACAGCGTGACCTGCTGAAATCCGCCGGGAAACGCGCTGATCATCCTGCGGGCCGCAATCCCGGTTCCGCAGCCAATGTCAGTGAGAAACGGGCTGGGAGGCCTCCAGCCCCTGACCTTCAGCTCCTCGATCACTGCGTCCCATTTCCAGCCGATGCGCGCGCCCAGCGTACAGTCATAATCTTTCAGCAGACGGTTGGAACTCCAATACGGCTCCGTGATGGGCTCGGGCTGCAGAAAAAGGTCGCGCAGGTCGCGCAGACGGTTCCAGTCAATATTCGGGGGCTCATGACGCATGGGTCGTTCCTCGCAGACAGGTGAAAAGCCGGGCGGCAATGGCCTCGCGGCTGTAGGTGTTTTCGACGTAGGATTTCCCTGCCGCGGCCAGTGTGCGGTTGAGATCCCCGTCCTCCAGCAGACGGTCCAGCAGCGTTTCAAACTCCGGATAGTCCCGGAACCAGAGGCCCCCGCCGGATCGGCGGCACTGCCACTTCAGCACTTCCCCCTTGTCATGCACCAGCGCGGGGGTACCGGCCAGCCAGGCCTCCAGCAGCACAATCCCGAAACTCTCATTCACCGAGGGATGCAGAAACACGGCCGCTCCCGCCATGGCCTCGTGCTTTTCCTGTTCGGAAACAAATCCCAGGCTGAGCAGATACGGCCGCAGCTTTTCCGGCACCGGCACATCGCCGCTGCCGGTCATCACCAGCGTGACCGCTCCCTGACGCCGTTCGGTGTAAGTATGAAGATAATCCAGCAACAGAGGCGTGTTTTTCCCATCCTCCTGCCGGCCGGAATACAGCACATAAGGGGTCTCGAGCTGATGCCGGGCCGCAAAAGCATCCGCGTCCGCTTCGAACGGTTCCATGGCCATCCCCACCACGCCCCCGCAGTCCGACCCCAGCCCGTACAGCCGCATGGCCAGTTCACGTTCAGGTTCAGAATTAAACAGACAGCCCCGCACCTGACGGAACCGGTCTCCAATCAGTTTCACCCGCGCAAAAGACTCATCGTGCAGACAGGGAATCAGCCAGGTTTTCTCCGGAAAAGCTTCACTCACCTTTAAGGTCAGCCCGAACAAATACGGCCCCACCAACACCGCATCCAAACCGGAAATCTCCGCGGCCAGAGCCGCCATCAGATCCGGACTGGTCACCGAGTGGTCCACCCAGGTCTGCTCCTCTTCGGGGGTGAGATCCTGTTCTTTACCGATCCGGTCCTGGATCCGCAAGAAGGTGCCGACTTCCCGGTCCTCCCGCACCCGGAATCCGCGCACCCGGATTCCCTCCACCTCCTCCTCCCACGGCTCCCGGTCATTCGTCCAGGTATGCGGATTTGCGGCACAGGTGGTGAACAACTGCACATCGTGTCCGGCCTGGGCCGCGGTGCGGGCCAGATCGCGGATCAGAGTCTCCGCCCCTCCCACCACCCCTTCCACCGCAAAGCGGGGAGTGACAAACACCAGCTTCATGCCTCTTTCCCGGCTTCCAATTCCGCGATCCGCTTCTCCAGCGAGGCGATTTTCTTTTCCGACTGCTTGTGACTGCTCTCTAACGCGGTCACCAGCATGGCATTGATCTGGTTCTGCTGATGCCACATGCGGAACGTATAAAATTTGAGCAGCTTCCAGATGACCGTCTTCATCTTCACCAGCCCCCGGCCCTTCCAGCCCGCCCGCCTGTCCTCAATGGTGTAGTCGTTGATGTCTACGTGCACCCCGTCTTTGAGGCAGCCCAGATAGAACCGGAGTAACTCCTCACTGTCCGCCATGTACATCAGATTGTGGCGTTCCGCCCGGCCGATCCTGGCGTCCGTATACACCCCGGCGTTTCTTTTTTCAGAGACTTCCTCCCTCACCTCGCGCACCAGGGCATCGACATCCACGCCCTCTGCCCCCAGGGAGACATCCATATGTTCAGGTTCTGCTGTCGTCATGCGGGTTGTATAGCCCCTGCACGCTCACAAGCAACGCGAAACATCATCTGCAGGGGCACCCGGGTGTATCCCAATATCACTGAAACGCACGTGAACAAAACGGAGGTTGGGCATTACGCCTCCGGCGCACAAGTCCTGCCCGACAAAGATGACGGCCTAAAAGGCCATCCCGCCTACGGCGGGCAAGCCTCCGTTGGCTCTCATTCACTCGGACGGAGGTCCTGGAGCAACAGCTGAAGACTCTCCTCTCCCCGGAAGACATTCGTTCTCAGCTGAAAGGCCAGGTCCACCGGACCATCGGGCAGCGTGCGTTCCCCGAATCCGAACCCGATCGCATCCCGTGGTCCCAGCGGAGTATCAAACATCAGCCGCAGATGCTTTTTGTCATACCCCACCCGCTGGGTATTCCGGATGGTGACGTTTCTGAGCCCCCATACCGGAACAGGATTGGTGTTTCCAAACGGCATCAGCCAGTTCTGCGCCTGCAGAAAGTCGTGACTGAGATCCTCCTGACGGATCCAGCCGTCGATCTGCTGACGGGGCCGCAGCTCCTCCATCCCCATCACCTCCCCGGCCCGGGCATTGAGACGGCGTCGGAATTCGTCGATGTTCTTCTCCTCGATATCCAGCCCGGCCGCCATGCGATGGCCGCCGTACTGGGCCAACAGGTCGCGCACCGTCTCCAGATTTTCAATCAGATCATAGCCCGGAATGCTCCGGCAGCTTCCCCGCCCCACCCCATGCTCATCTATGGAAATCACAATGGCCGGACGGTGAAACCGCCGCACCAGACGCGAGGCCACGATACCCACCACTCCCTTGTGCCAGGAGCGGCTGCTCACCACCAGTACCCCGGGCTCATCCGGTTTATAGTCCGCCTCCAGCCGCGACATGGCCTCATTCCGGATGGTCTCTTCAATAGCCTGACGCTCCCGGTTGGATTCCTCCAACTGCTGGGCCACCCGCATGGCATGACGGGGGGACCCGGACAGCAACAGCTCCAATGCCAGATCCGGCGAGGCCATCCGGCCTGCCGCATTGAGCCGGGGACCGAGCACGAAGCCGATATGATAACCGGTCATCTCCTGCTGAATCCCCGCCGAACGGGCCAGAGCATCGATGCCGGGATCGGGACGCTGATTCAGCACCTGCAGTCCGTAATTGGCCAGAATGCGGTTCTCCCCCACCAGCGGCACCATGTCCGCCACTGTTCCCAGCGCCACCAGATACATCAGCGGCCGCATATCAGTGGAATGACTGGTGGGCCGATCCTGCTGACGCCCCGCCTTCAGCAGGGCATGACAGAGTTTGAACGCCACTCCCACCCCCGCCAGCAGCTGTAGATCGCCTTCCGGACCCAGTTTGGGGTTCACCACCGCCAGGGCCGGGGCCACCACGCCCCCGCTGGCTTCATGGTGATCTGTCACCACCACATCCACTCCGGCCGCAGCCGCATGGGCCACCGCCTCTGCACTGCCCGTTCCGCAGTCCACCGTGACAATCAGCGCCGGATCAAACCGCTCCAGACAAAGGGTAATCGCCTCCACACTCAGGCCATAGCCGTCATCCAGACGGTTGGGAATAAAGCGGTCCACCTTCCCGCCCAGGCGCTCCAGCACCCGGGAGAGGAAACAGGTGCTGGTGAGACCGTCCACATCGTAGTCGCCGAACACCAGAATCCGTTCACCGGCATCAATCGCCGACCAGATGCGCGCCACCGCCTTGTCCATATCCGGCAGCAGGAAAGGATCGGTGAGCTGATCGA
>CAZVCO010000005.1:7861-8365 GCA_964625795.1 uncultured Verrucomicrobiota bacterium
CCAGAAACCGGTCGATATCCTCCACCCCTCTCCGCAGCAGCAGTCCGGCCACCTGCAAAGGCAGACCGGTGCGTTCCGCCAGGGCCTCCGCACCGGGTGCGGGGTCTGCCACCTTCCAGAGTTTAGGAGCTTCGGCCATACCACAGAGTTCCGAACATCGGAAACGCTTATGCCGCGTTTTCCTCTTTGTGCCACAGCAGCATCACCGGCGTGGCCACAAATGTGGAGGAGTAGGTTCCCACCACCACACCGATGCAGAGGGCAAAGGCGAAGTCCTGAATCGCCCCTCCTCCGAACAGGAAGAGAACCAGCGTGGTGAGAAAGGTGGTCAGCGAGGTCAGCAGCGTACGGCTGAGGGTCTGGTTGATACTGATATTGGCAATCTCCGCATAGGGTTTGCCCTTCAGCAGCTTGAGGTCCTCCCGGATGCGGTCAAACACCACAATGGTGTCGTTGGCCGAGTATCCGACAATCGTCAGCAGCGCAGCCACGATGGGCAGACTG
>CAZVCO010000005.1:8375-18030 GCA_964625795.1 uncultured Verrucomicrobiota bacterium
GTGGTACTTGCGCAGGTTTTCCCGGATGCGGTCAAAGACGATGATCGTATCATTAAGTGAATAACCGATAATGGTCAGCAGCGCGGCCACAATGGGCAGACTCAGCTGACGGCCGAACAGACAGTAGATGCCGACCGTGATGAGGACGTCATGCACCAGCGCGGCGATGGTGCCGATGGCGAAGGCGAATTCGAACCGGATAGTGATATAGATCACGATCCCGATCAGCGCGAAGACGATGGCCCGGATACCGCGGGAGCGGAGTTCCGCCCCCACCTGAGGACCTATCTGTTCCAACTGGCGGAGTTCAAATCCGGCCGACTCGCCATACGCGTCGAGCAGCGTGTCCCGGGCCAGATCGGTGTATTCACTGTCCACCCGCACCTGCAGGGTATCCCCCATCGCACTGGTGGTGCCTTCGATTGCCTGCTGATACTGAATGACCGCTTCACCGATGCCCTGTTCGGCCAGCAACGCCCTCAGGGTATCCTCATTGGGAGCCTCGGTTTCCGACGGAACCTCAAACAGCATGGAGGCACCGCCGGTGAAGTCGATGCCCAGCACGTCAGAACCTCTCTGAACAATGGAGACACCGCCGGCAATCAGCAGCGCTGCACTCACGCCGAAGGCTGCTTTTTTCCAGCTGAGGAAGGGAATGTGCAGATCGGCAGGCAGCAGCGAGAACATTTTGATCCGCTCCAGCGAGGTTTTCGCCATGAGATCAAAGCCCATGCGGGTGAACACCAGCGCGGTGTACATGGAAACCAGAATCCCGGCGGTCAGCATCACCGCAAAACCGCGAATAGGGCCGGACCCCTGGGTAAAGAGAATCACCGCCACCAGAAGCGTGGTGATGTTCGCATCGAAAATAGTGCTGAACGCTTTATCAAAGCCGGAGGAGATCGCACTGGTCAACCGTTTCCCGGAAGCCTGCTCCTCACGGATCCGTTCAAAAATGAGCACGTTGGCGTCCACCGCCATGCCGATGGTCAAGACCAGACCGGCGATACCTGGCAGGGTCAGGGTGGGCAGCGCGTTCACGCCCCCCAGTCCGGACTGTGCCCCTCCCGCTCCAAAAATTCCCAGGAATCCGGCCGCCACGAACATGCCGAGCGGCAGCAGCAGCGCATCGAGAATCAGCGCTACATTCACCACCACGCCAGCCAGCAGATAATAGCCCAGCATAAAGATGACCACCGCCGCCAGACCAATCAGCGCCGCACGGATGCCCTGCTGAATCGACTGGGCTCCCAGGGTCGGCTCCACCTGCTGTTGCATGAGGATTTCGATTTTGGCCGGAAGAGAACCGGAGTTCAGGGCCGCAGACAGCGAGGAGGCCTCTTCAAAGGTGAACTGACCGGTGATCACTGCACTGGTCCCGGCAATGGCTTCATTGATGCGGGGGGCACTGTAAAGCGTTTCGTCCATGACGATGCCCATCAGACGCGGGGTTTCGCCGGGGTTATTCTGCCCGCCCGGCTGGTAACTGTTGGTGAGGTCAAAGAATTCCCGGGATCCCTCCCCGGTCAGGGTAAGGGCCACCTGCACCTGACCATATTCGTCATAATCCGGACGGGCACTGCGGATATGTTTGCCCTCCATGACGGATTTACGTTCCACATAATACGGAACATACACCTCATAGCCCGCCACCAGTTCTTTCTGCATCAGCACGTCCGAGGTATTGGAGGCTGCAGGGTGGAAGGTGGCTTCGTCAAATTTCTCAAAATAGGCCTCGGTGCCCATCTCCCCCTCGAACTCCGGATCGAGCTGATAGTAGGGATCCCCTTCAATCGTCACCCGCTTGTATCCCGGCAGTTCTGTTTCGCTGGCAAACAGTTCGGACACCAGCTGGAAATTGTCTTCATGCACCATGCGGAATTTCAGCACCGCGGGCCGCTTGATGAGGTCCTCCAGTTTCTGACGCTCATCGTCCCCCACCCCGGGAATTTCAAACACGATCCGGCCGGTTCCCTGTTCCTTGTAAACCACCGCCTCGCGGGTACCCGCACTGTCGATCCGGTTGCGGAGCACTTCCAGAGCCTGATCCTCAGCCTGCCGTTTCTGTTCGGTCGTGGGAGGAACGTTTCCATCCGTCTCAATGCTGTCGTGGTCGACCCCCAGCACAAAGCGGTATCCGCCGCTGAGGTCGATGCCCAGGGTGATCTTTTCGTTAAGAGGGGTCGCCAGCCAGACGGACCAGGTGCAAAGGGCAACCAGGATTCCCCAGCGCCACCACTTGTTGGAGTTCTTCATGAACGTACCATCCTTGAATGTTTGTTTTGTTTTTAAATGGGGGGGGGGAGCGACAGGCTCAGGCCGCCGGCGTCTCTTCCAGATCCGCATCATCCTCAATCTTGGCGGTGATGGCCCCGCGTGCCACTTCCATCCGCACGTTGTCCGCCACTTTGATCTTGGCGGTTTTATCCGTAATCTGCGCCACTGTGCCGATCAGACCGCCGGCAAAAAGGACCCGGTCCCCTTTCTTCAGTTCGGCCAGCATGGCCTTGCGCTCTTTTTCTTTGCGCTGCTGGGGACGGATGCTCATCACATACATCACCGCGAAAAAAAGCAGAATCATTCCGATGAACCCGAAAGGGGATTGAGCGGAGTCCTGACCCTGAGGAGCGGCCATTGCGAGAAGAGAAAGAGAAGGTGACATAAAAATCCTTTAATTTTGGGGAAAATTGAAGCGGTATTTCTGCACACATTTGCCTGAAACGTCAATCATGTACTGCAGAGGAGTTAGCGGGGGTTCAGCCCAAACCCTACTCCTAATCATCATCGTAATCGTAATCACAATCGTGATCGTAATCATGATCGTGATCATAACCGGAACCTCATCTCTCCGTTTCTCCTGGAACAACACCTGAGCACCCACCATCAACTGTAGCCTCAAATAACTGTCTTTACATCAAGGTAATGCGACGTAGGTTTGCCGCATGAAAATTCCCTCCGGCCCCTCTCTCTATCTCGCGCTGTGGCGGACCTCCCACGCGGTCATGAAAGCGGACGACGCCAGTATCGCCGCCGCCGGCTTCCGTTCGCGTACTGATTTTGCCGTGCTGGAGATTCTCCTCCACAAAGGTCCCCTCACGGTGAACGACATCGGCAAACGCGTTCTGCTCACGAGCGGATCCATCACCACCGCCGTTCAGCGGGTGGAGTCACGCGGCTGGGTCACCCGCACTCCCGACCCCTCCGACCGCCGGAAAGTCACCATTTCCCTCACCCCGGCCGGGCGGGAGCGGATTGAAACCGCCTTCGCCGCACACGCAGAACGGCTGGACGACCTCTTCTCCCCTCTCACGGATGAGGAAAAGGGGGCATTCTGGCAGACCCTGAAAAAACTCCGGCAACATCAAGAGGAACACCACACCTAAGTCTGGCCATTCCGACGCTCAGGGGCGCATCCCGCCCCGGCTGGCAAGCCCGGAATTGGTTCAAGCGGTCAAACACGGGTAAATAACCACGGACCACGCGGACTGCGCGGACCTTGTTCAGAGGGAGACGAAGTGGCCGTACAACGAATAACCCAAATTCTAAGGCTTATCTGCATGGGTCTGTGAGGTCCCCTGGCCGTCGCGAGCGACAGCTCGGGCAGGCGCGTTTTCCGTGGTTGTAAACACCAATTGTGGGCTTTCCCGCCGGGGCGGGATGCGCCCCAGCGCGGCCACGCTGGAGATTTCCCTCCCCTGCACTTG
Source organism: uncultured Verrucomicrobiota bacterium (assembly GCA_964625795.1). Taxonomy (GTDB): domain Bacteria; phylum Verrucomicrobiota; class Kiritimatiellia; order SS1-B-03-39; family UBA6053; genus UBA6053. Next base: position 12,080 of record CAZVCO010000005.1, read on the forward strand.
CGTTTCTCTCCAGACACCTTAGAAGATCTCTTATCCATGGGGTGACCTGAACTTGAGGTCTGAGATGGTGCACATCGGCACCGAACCCACGAACCTGATCCGGATGATACCGGCGTAGGAATGGGATGTGTGCAGTGTACGCGAACTTCTTTCGTCCATCCGGAAACCTTAACCCTCCGGAGACCTGATGACTAAAGTACTGATTTCGCTTCTCTGCCTTTCCTGGCTTTTTCTCAACGCCCAGGACACCACCACCGAACTTCCCCCGCTGAATGTGGACGGCGACCCCGGTGACACCCGGCTGCCACTTTTCAGCTCCAGCACCACCCGCCTTGCCGAAGGCGATCTGGCCGGACGCGAAGCCCATCACCTTCAGGATGCCCTGGGGATGGTGCCCAATCTTACCTATGCCGGAGCCACCTCCCGGCCCCGCTATTTCCAACTGCGCGGAGTGGGAGAACGCTCCCAGTTCGCCGGAGAGGGTCCGCCGAACTTTTCCGTGGGTGTGGTCATGGACGACATCGATCTTTCCGGTCTGGCCGGGGCGGCTTCCCTCTTTGATGTCGAATCCGTCGACGTTCTCCGCGGACCGCAGGCGACCCTGTACGGCAGCCGGGCCCTGGCGGGACTGCTCCGCATCACCAGCACCCCTCCCTCGCAGCAGCAGAGCAGCAAGGCGCAGTTCAGCGTGGGAACCGACGACTACGTCGAGGCGGCCTTCGCAGCTGGCAGTGCCCTGTCTGAAGACCCCGAACTTCTGCTGATGCGCGCCTCCGGTCAGTTCAGCCGTCAGAACGGCTTCCGCGACAACGTTTTTCTGAACCGGGAGAACACCAACCGGCGGCAGGAAGCGGTCGGCCGCCTTCAGTTTCTCTACACTCCGGCAACAGATCAGCGCCATCATCTAACCCTGATGGGGGCTGAACTGGACAATGGATACGATGCCTTTGCGGTCACCGGCGATGGCTTCACCATGTATTCCGACGAACCTGGCGAGGATTCTCTTTCGTTACTGGGAGGCTCTCTGCGTTCGGAAATCACCTCGTTCCGCGGATTTGACCTCATCAGTATTCTCAACGGCACCGTGGCGGATTCAGTGTACAGTTATGATGCCGACTGGGGAAACGATGCCTTCTGGGCGGCGGCGCCCTACAACTTTGACCCCGCGGTCGAGGGCTACCGCTATTCCTTCACAGAGGAACTGGAGCGCACCCGCCAGCAGGCCGGTCAGGAATTCCGCTTTCAGAGTAAACCCGGGGAAGGACTGTTTGACGGCGCCTCCGCCTGGAGCACCGGGCTGGTGGCCACCTGGCTGCAGGAGGAGGACGATTACGCGGGATTCAGCACTCTGCAGAGCGACTACGAGGCGGTGACCCTGGGCGGCTACGGCCAGCTCACCACCGCTCTGTCGGACGGTCTGGAACTGATCACCTCGCTGCGGCTCGAAAACCGCGCCAGCGACTACGAGGACAGTGAGGGTGTGACCGAGGACGTCTCCGACTGGATGTGGGGTGGCCGCATCACCCTTGAGGCGGAAATCGACGACCAGCGGAGTGCCTTCACCGGGATCAGCCGGGGCTTCAAAGGCGGCGGGGTGAATGCCAATCCCAACCTGTCGGCGGATCAGCGGGTCTATGATCCCGAGAGCATCATCAATCTGGAGGCGGGCATCCGCCAGACCTGGGCCGAAGGGCGCGGATATGCGGCCGTCACGGTTTTTCATATGTGGAGACGTGACCTGCAAATCGGCACCTCCATTCAGCCGGACCCTTCCGATCCCACCACCTTCACCTTTTTCACCGATAATGCGGCTGAAGGCACCAATCTGGGTGCGGAAATTGAGTTCACCACTCCGGTGAGCGACTACGTGGAGCTGTTTGCAAATCTCGGATTACTGGACACGGAATATTCGGATTTCACCGATGCAGGTGGAAATCTGAATGTGGAGGGACGGGATCAGCCCTATGCCCCCGCCTACACCTTCCGCACCGGGATCAGGGCCGCACTTACGGACAGATGGTCAGCCCAGACCGAGGTGGAGGGACGCGACTCCATTTACTTCTCCGACAGTCACGATCAGCAGTCCGACCCGTATCAGTTGGTTCATCTCCGCCTGACCTATACCGCTGACCTCTGGTCCATCTCCTTCTGGGGCCGAAACGTCTTCGATGAGGACTATGCCACCCGGGGATTTTTCTTTGGCAACGAGCCGCCTGATTTCCCCGCAAAACTCTGGACCATGAAAGGCGATCCCGCACAGTTCGGCATCACCCTGCGCACGGAGTTTTAATCGCATCACCGCGCGCGGCGGCGGGAGTCACCACTCCTGTCCGCCGCGCAGCGTGCGGTCCCGTTCAGGTTCCGTCGCGCCTCCCAGCGCAATCCGGATCAGGATCCCCACCATGGCCGCCATGAACACCAGACTGGAGCCGCCGTAGCTCACGAACGGCAGGGGCAGACCTTTGGTGGGCATGGAGCCGGTGACCACCCCGATATTGATACAGGCCTGCAGGGTAATCAGGACGGTGATCCCGAATCCCAGCAGACGTGAGAACGAATCGGGACAGCGCCAGGCAATCCGCATCCCGGCCAGAAAGATCAACACATACAGCCCCACCACGATGGTGACGCCGATCATCCCCAGTTCCTCTCCCAGGATGGCCAGAATAAAATCGGTGTGCGCCTCCGGCAGATAGGAGAATTTCTGCAGACTGTTACCGATCCCCTTACCGGTCAGCCCTCCCTCAATAAAGGCATACAGCGAGTTCATGAGCTGATAGGCATCATCGCTCGCGTACTTCTCAGGATTCAGAAAGGAGGTGATACGGCTGAGTCGTTCCGGGTCATGCCAGATCAGCACTCCCAGACCGCTACCCGCCAGCAGAACTGTCGCCAGCAGATACCCGAAACGGGTGCCGCCGATGTACATCACAAACACCCCGCTGCCGCCAATCAGCATGGTGGTGCCGAAGTCCGGTCCGATGAGCACCAGCAGGCACAACACCCCCAACCCGGAGACGGGCAACAGGAAGCCACGGATGAATTCTTTGGCCCGCCGCCGATACATACTCAGCCAGTAGGCAATCCAGACCATTGCGCTGAGCTTGGCAAATTCGGAAGGCTGGAAATTCACCGGTCCCAGACTCAGCCAGCGGTGGGCATCGTTGATATTCCGCCCTACCAACCGGGCCATGATGAGGAGGATCACGGTGGTGAGGCACAGCACCGGCATGGTGCGTTTCCACCAGCGGGTGGGCAGTCGGGCGGTAAATAAGCAGGCCACCAGAGCTACACAGCCCCAGACCGCCTGCCGCACCGGGTAAAAGAGGGGCTGTGCCTGACCAATACCGATGCTGACCAGCATGGTGAGGCTCAGTCCAAACAACACCAGCACCGACAGCACCAGTACCCGGGCGGCCAGTGGCGAGGCGTACGCCTCATCGTCAGGCGATTCTTTGTTCCGTCCGGAAGAACCGCGTTTTTCCATCAGTGACGCAGCGCTTAGTACAGGCCGGGAGGCATTTCCAGTTTCTGACCGGGCTTGAGCGTGGCGTTGGCCGGCAGATTATTCAGTTCCCGGATTTTCTCCACACTGACCACATAATTTGCGGCAATGGTTTCAAGCGTATCCCCTTCCAGCACCACGATCGTGAACGGTTTGTCCACCAGAGGATCTTCTGAACCCACCGGCGCATCCTCCATCGGCTCAGGTTCCAGAACCAGTTCCGGTGTGGGCGTGGGCGTAGGACGCTGACGGATCGCGGTGGCCGGAGTGGCCGGTTCGGAAACTTCCGCCGGAGCCGGACGGGTTTCACTCCGATCCGGTTTGGATGAACCGGCCGGCAGTTTGAGAATCTGACCCACCAGGAGTCGGTCGGATCTTAAATTATTTTCAGATTTCAGGGCCGAAACCGTGGTGTTGTGCCGGCGGGCCACCACCGTGAGATTGTCCCCGGACTGCACCACATAGGTGCTTCCCCGGCCGGCAGAGGGCGGCGGCGGGGCCGGACGCGCGGCGGCGGATTGGCTCACGACACTCTCCGGAATCAGGATCACCTGCCCCGCACGGACTTTGTTCGGGTCCGCAATGCGGTTGTATTCCGCCAGCTTTTTCCAGCTCATTTTGTTCCGGGCGGCAATGGCAGAGAGAGACTCGCCTTTCTTAATGGTGTAAGGCGTGCCGGGCCGCGGTGCGGGTTTCGGACGGGTCACCTGGGGAGTTGCGGGTACTCCCGGAGCCGGGGCCGGTGCCGGTGCAACTTCCACCGGAGTGAATTCCACTTCCACCGGTGGAGGAAGTCCTTCTTCACCACCACCGGGTGCAGGAGGCATTACCGGAGTGGAGGGCGGACCCACCGTACGCGGTGGACGGGTGGCGCAACCCGCCAGTAGAAGCAGCAGACAGCCCGGCAGCAGCAGGGAGTGAAAAGTGAGGGAGGTCGTGGGTCGTTTCATAGCGTTCCTGGGTTGAAATCATGTTGGAGGGGATGTTCTTCCGCCATACGACGGAACAAGTTCTGAAAGTGATCACCCCTTTCAGCAAATCCTGTAAACTGGTCAAAACTGGAGCAACCCGGCGAAAACAGAACCGGTTCCGCTGATGTTGTCCTGGTAGAGAATAACACATTCATTACACCTTCCAAGCTATCTTCGCACACACAGACGTCAACGGAATCCTGCCACGCCTGCTGCATTTTTTTTCCCGCAGCCCCGAAAAGATAGATCCTGGGGTTTCTCTGTACAAAACATCGGGTCAGTTCTGAGGGATCCTGACCTTTGTCCAGCCCCCCCATAATCAGATGCACCCGCCCCTCCACCATCTCCACTGCGGCACGGGTGGCTTGAAAACAGGTGCTTTTGCTGTCGTCGATTACCCGCCCCATCCCGGGCACCTCCAGTTCCTGCAGACGGTGAGCCGGAAAGCGGAACTCCCGCACGGCCTCCTCCACCAGACCAGGTGAGATCCCGGACAGATCCTCCAGAATGGCCATGAGCATAGCCAGATTTTCCCGCAGCGGTCCCCGCGCGAAGGGCGTCCCCTCCAGCCTGGGCAGTTTGTCAGGATCCGGAATCTTCCGTTTCACGCGGGTCGATACGGACACGGGGTACTCCTGAGGCCAGGCCGCGGTGTCATCCGGGCCCATATTCAGGAAGAGGCGGGCCTTGGCCCTCGCGTAGGCCGTCATTGTGCCGTGGCGGTCCAGATGATTGGGGAACAAATTCAGACAAACCGCCCGTTGAGGGTGAAGTTTCTGTAAGGTCTCCAATTGAAAGGAGCTGGCCTCCAGGACATGCACATCCGCCACCGGATGTTCCAAGGCGGTCTGACTGACCGGAGTGCCGATGTTGCCTGACACCGTCACGGTGCGTCCGGTTTTCCTTAACAGCTCCGCCGCAAACAATACCATGCTGGTTTTCCCCAGCGAACCGGTCACGATCACGGTCTCTCCGACAAGCGATCCCCATCCATATTCCAGTTCCGGAATCAGGAAGCCTCCGGCGGACCTGATCCATTCACACCAGGGATGGTCGGCGGCAAATCCCGGACTCACCACCCAGAGGGCATCCGGATGTGTGGCTACGTCCTCTTCAGTCAGCGCCTCTCCCCCGGGCTGTTGATCAAACACCTTCACCGTTCCACCCTGTGACCGCGCCAGTGCGGCGGCCGCCTCCCCGCTTGCACCCGAGCCCAACACACACACGGTGCGGCCCCGGTTGTCGCGGGGTGCGGAATGTGTGTGTGGAGAGAGAGAGGAGCCGGACGTCATCGGATTTTCAGCGTGGCAATGCCCACGATGGCAAAAATAATCGCCAGCACCCAGAATCGGATGGTGACCAGGGTTTCCACCACCTCGACATCCCGGCCCTCGGCCCGGGCGGTATCCTTGGCCACCATTTCAAAATGATGATGGATCGGGGCACATCGGAAAATACGCTTTCCTCTGAGTTTG
>CAZVCO010000005.1:18040-29856 GCA_964625795.1 uncultured Verrucomicrobiota bacterium
GATCGACAGGCATGACCCAACCCAAGACACTTTTGAGTTTGAAGGACGCTACCTGAAGCACCACGCTCAGCGCCTCCATCACGAAGACCCCGCCCACCACGATCAGGGTGATTTCCTGTTTAATCAGCACCGCGGCGGTGGCAATGGCACCGCCCAGCGCAAGACTTCCCGTATCCCCCATAAACACCCGGGCCGGATGGGCATTAAACCAGAGAAATCCCAGTCCGCTTCCCAGCAAACAGCCGAAAAACACCGCCAACTCCTCCGAACCGGCAATGTAGGGGACCTGAAGATAATCGGCAAAGATCATATGACCGGCACAATAACTCATCACCAGATACGAGACCGCCACCGCATTGCTGCATCCAATGGCCAGACCATCCAGTCCGTCGGTAAGATTGACCGCATTGCTTGCCCCCAGCACCACCACGCAGACATAGGCCAGAGCCAACGCCATCGGCATGTCGGCCCACAGGGGCTCTTTCAGAAACGGAATCATCAGATCGCGGCTGTGCACCGCGGTTTGCCCAATCCGCTCCAGCCAGAAAAACAGCATCAGTCCCCAGCCAAGCTGTCCCGCCAGTTTCCACCGCCCGGCCAGTCCTTTGCTGTTTTTCTTTGCCACTTTCAGCCAGTCATCCGCAAAACCGATTCCCCCCATCCACAGGGCGCTGACCATGGCCAGAATCCAGAACGGATTTCCGGGTCGGCACCAGAGCACGGCCGCCACCAGCAGGGTAAACAGAATCAGCACGCCACCCATGGTCGGGGTGCCCGCTTTTTTCCGCTGCATGGCCAGCACCTCGTCATCACGCACCGGCTGACCGATTTTAAACTCCAGCAGCCAGCGGATCACTTTGGGTCCCAGCATAAGACTGAGGACAAAGGAGGTGGCCGACCCGGCCATGGTACGAAAGGTCACATACCCGAGAATCCGCAGAGGACTCAGTGCGTCTTTCAGGGCGGGATCGTCAAGTTGCCGCCACCATTCAAAAAGTTGATACATCATAACCGCCACCTCTCTTTTATCGCATCGACCAGAGTTTCAAGTCCAACAGAGCGCGAAGCCTTGACCAGGAGTGCCGCCCGTTCCGGCACCTCCTCCATCACCGTATCCACCGCATCCATCACCGTATCCACTGCAAGAATTCTCACCCGCCTGGCGCCCATCGCGATCCATGTTCCGGGCCCGCCCACCACAATCGCTCCCTCCAGGCCCACCTGATCCAGAAAGCGGCCGAGCTGTTCATGATAACTGCGGGACTCCGGTCCAAGCTCCGCCATTTCCCCCAGCACCGCCCAGGCCGGCCGGTCACCGGCTTCTTCGGCAAACGCCCGCAGGGCACATTTCATACTGAGCGGATTGGCGTTATAGGCATCATTGATCATCCAAAGGGACTCAACCTGCACCTCCTGCCAGCGGTGAGGAGAACCGGCATACTGCTCCAATCCCTCCCGCATCTGCCCGGAGGTCACCCCGCATTCCCTTGCCAAGATTGCGGCCTGGAGAAGATTTTTCCGCATATGCTCGCCGGGCAGCGGCACCGGGATTTCCCACAGTTCCCCCCGGGTCCGGTCCTCCACCCGCAACAGGGTGGCATCCTCCGGCACCCGGTGTCCCACGACATCCGCATCCTCATAAAGTGAACAGCTGAGACAGCGGGACCGGCACTGACGCCTCATCAGGTCGCGCCAGTCGGAATCCAGATCGATCACACACAGCCCGTCATCCGGCAGGCAGGGGAACAAGGAAGTTTTCTCTCCGGCAATGGCCGCCACCGACCCCAGCTGTTCGAGATGCGCCTCTCCAATCGAGGTGATAAACCCCATTTCCGGCTCTAAAATCGCCGCCAGCCGCCGGATCTCTCCCTGATGATTCATTCCCATCTCAAACACCCCGAACTGATCATCCGTCTCCATTCTCAGGATACTCAGAGGCAGCCCGATGAAATTATTCCAGTTGCCCGGGGTGGCACAGGTCGGACCGGCAGCCCGGCACATGGCGGAAAGAAAATCTTTGGCGGTGGTTTTACCCGCACTTCCAGTGATTCCGATGATCCGGGCGCTGCAGCGCTTTCGGTGACCGTTAGCCATCAGACCCAGGGCCTCTTGCGGATCCTTCACCTCCAGACAGGAAACCCCCGCCTGCGCCCGCCCTTCCCGGCAAAGAGCCGCAACCGCTCCCTGCTGCATGGCCTCGTCGATGAGATCATGCCCATCCACCCGCTCCCCTTCCAAAGCGACATACAGGGCGCCCGGCTTCAGGTTCCGGGTGTCATGCCCGACCGAGGTGATCGTGGTATCCGGACGTTGGCTCCAGGACCCCTGTGACCAGCGTTCGAGATCTGCAGGTGCAAATTCAGGCATGAGCCCCATCCCCCACGCTCTGCCTGTCCCGTTCGGCAATACAGCGGGCCGCCACATCCCTGTCGTCATAGGGAATCTGCACCGCCCCAATCTCCTGAATCGATTCGTGCCCCTTCCCGGCGATCAGCAGCACATCCCCACGCTGCAGTGACTCCACCGCCGAGCGGATGGCCCGGGTCCGGTCCGGCTCGACCGTCACGTCCTGACCGGCCTCCAGACCCTCTTTCATATCCTGGAAAATCTGTTCCGGATCTTCGTTTCTTGGGTTATCCAGGGTGAAAATCATTTGGTCCGCACAGGCCGCAGCCGCTTTGACCATCAAGGGCCGTTTAAGCCGGTCCCGGTCTCCGCCGCAACCGAACACCACGATCACCCGGCCCTTGGCCAGCTGTTTCAGCAGACCCAGCACATTGGCCAGCGCATCCGGCGTATGGGCATAATCCACGTACACCCGCCCGGTCCGACCTGGAATCAGCTGCATCCGTCCCGGTGCGGCATCCAGACGTTCCGATGCAGAGAGGAGTGTCTCTACCGGAACGCCCACAGAAGCCGCGGCCGCCAAGGCCTGCAGGGCATTCCTCAAATTGTAGACCCCCGGTAACGGAATCCGGAGCACCCCCTCCCCCCACGGGGTGATCACGTGAGCCACCGTTCCGGCCAGGGTCGACTCCACCCTCTCCGCCCGGACCTGACAATCCATTCCCAGTCCACACCGGATCACGTCCGGTCCATAGTGGTCAGCCAGCCGGTTACTCCATTCGTCTTCTCCCACTATACGGGTCCGGACACCCTGCATGTCGAATAATTTACGTTTCGCCTCGAAATAGCTCTCCATGCTTTCGTGGTAGTCGAGGTGATCCTGACTCAGGTTGGTAAACACCGCGACATCCATCTCCAGACCGAACACCCGGTTCTGATCAAGCGCATGGGAAGAGACCTCCATGGCGCAGTATCCACAGCCGGCCCGCCGCATGTCGGCCAGAATCCGGTGCAGATCCGGCGCACCCGGGGTGGTACGCCTGGCCGGAAGCTCACGTCCGGCAAACGAGTATCCCACCGTGCCCAGACTTCCGGCAGACCGGCCGGCCGCCTGCAGAAAATGCTGCACGAACCGGGTGACCGATGTCTTCCCGTTGGTGCCCGTCACCCCGATCAGCGTCAGTTCCCGGTCGGGGTACTGATAGACCGCACGACTGATCCGGGCCAGCGCAATGCGGGTGCAGGGAACCTGAACAGACGGCACCCGGAAATCTCCGCTTCGGTCCTTTTCCGTCACCACGGCGGCCGCACCGCGCTGAACGGCATCCTCCAGATAACGATGGCCATCAGAGTCATGCCCCGGAATCGCCACAAAAACCTCACCCGGCCGGATCAGTCGCGAATCCGCCTGAACTCCGGAGCAGGTAATAATCCAGTTCTGAGGAGGAGGGACTCCCAGGCACTCCGCCCATTCGGAGGGGGATAACAAAACAGGGCTGCGGGTCATGTTTCAAAAACCCTCCGGAGGAATCGCCAGATATCCCGCCGCATAGCTTGCGATATCGCGAAAGACCGGGGCCGCAACTGATCCACCTGTCCGAAGCTCTCCTTTCGGTTCATCCACACTGACCACAATGGTCAGCACCGGATTCTCCACCGGAAAAAAGCCCGCAAAACTGGCGATGTTTTTATCTTTGGAATACCCGCCTCCGGGCAGGGTTTTCTCAGCCGTTCCCGTCTTGCCGCCCACGCGGTATCCGTCGATCGCGGCACGCCGTCCGGTGCCCCCTGTTTCGGTGATCCTGGCCATCAGTTCCCGCATGCGGCGGGCGGTCGACGGCCGGATCACCGGTCGCTGTTCCAGCGCGGGCCTTTTTCGATAGAGAAGATTTCCCTCTTTGGTTTTCACCTCCGACACCAGATACGGGGCTACCCAGCGCCCGTCGTTGGCGATGACATTGATGGCGGCAGCCATCTGCAACGCGGTCACCGTAATCGCATGTCCAATAGAGACCCGGCTATGGGTCAGGCTGTCCCAGCGGGAGGGAGGATGCGAAATTCCCATTTCCTCGCCGGGAAGATCGACCCCCGTCCTGGCCCCGAATCCGAAGCGTTCCAGATACTGATGCAGATCCTCCGGCGCCATTCTCAATCCGATTTTGGCCGTCCCGATATTGCTGGATTTTTTCAGCACATCGGCCGCACTTAATTCTCCGTAGGGATGGTAGTCCCGCAACGGACGGTTGCGGTGTATCCAGCTGCCGTTTTCACAGTCGATGAGCTCATCCGGATCCACCAGTCCCTCATTCAGAGCCGCGGCAAATACCAGGGGTTTCATGATGGATCCAGGCTCATACGTCACCTGAATCGCCCGGTTGCGGCGCTCTTCCGCAGAGGATCTGTAAAACACGTTCAGATCGTAATCCGGCTTGCTGGCCATGGAGAGGATGGCCCCGGTGCGGCTGTCCAGAATGACCGCCCATGCCCCATTGGCATTGTAGAGGGACACCGCTTTCTCCAGCGCCTCCTCCACGCCGTACTGCAGATACTGATCCACGGTCAGCACCACATCGGCCCCGTCCTCGGGATCAATTTGAACATTGCGGCGGTTCACCATCTCACGCCGCCGGCCATCCTTTTCTCCCACTCTCAGCCCGCCCTTGCCTTTGAGAAAGCGGTTCATTTCCAGTTCGACGCCGGCCGACCCCACCCCATCGCGGTTTTCAAACCCAATCAGATGCGACATTAGATTTCCATGGGGATACGTCCGGGTTTTCACCTTCTCGAACACCACCCCTTTCTCCAGTTGATGCTCTCTGAGATAGGCATCGAGCTCTCCCGCCCGGTGATCCTCCACATGTTTCTCCACGTAATGAAAACGTCGGTCGGTGTCGGCAATACGGGTACCGATCAGGGCCGGCTCCACTTTCAGAAACCGGCTGAGGGCCGCCTGCACTTTGTCGGGCTGATTGTGGCGGTGAATGAATTCCGGATCCACCGCAACGTTTTTCCGCACTTCGTCCAAAGCCAGCACCCGGCCATTGCAGTCCAGAATACGTCCGCGCACCCCCTGCAGTTTTTTACGGAACACCACCTTCCGCTTGTACGCCTGCCGCAGATGATCGTGCTCCCCCAACTGCAGGGTGATGACTCTGGCCGTCAGTCCACCGAACAGCCCCGCAAATGCGAGACAGACGCATGCTGCCCGAAGACCGTAGGCCCGCATCCTCATTGCACGACACGGCCTCCACGGCGGGACCGGTCGATCCGGCTCACCACATTCAACTCTCCGCCCGTGCTTTCCCACAGAGCCATATCGCGGATATGGACCACCTGATCCGGATCGGGCCATTTCATGCTCAGATTGTGTTTTTTGAGGGCACGCCGGAGATTCCGCGGCCCCACCAGATCATTCCAGCGCACTTCCTCTGCGGCCACCTGACGCCGCACGTCCTCCAGTTCCTCCTCCTCGAGCTTGATCTGCCGGGCCAGCGCCTCACTGCGGCTGCAGAGCCAGAGATAGGACAGGCCGACGCCGAAGACCAGGACCATGAGAAGCGAAAAGGTGGCCGGCATGCGGAATCCCTCCGCATGAAGCTTACGGTTTTTGTTACGGTTCCGTTTGGACCGGACTGCGGTGGAACGGCGTCCGGTGGCGGGAGTTTTCTTTTTCGTTTTCATGCGACCTCCTTAATTTCGACAATGCGCAGTTTCGCCGAGCGGGAACGGGGATTGCGCTTCCGTTCCTCCTCATCCGCTACCCGGGGTTTGCGGCTGACCCGGGTCAGGCGGGGATACGTCCCCCGCCACACACTTCCGCCCTGATAGAGCGACTCTTCTTTTCCCTCGTGCTCCCGGAAGGTGTGTTTCACCATCCGGTCCTCCAGGGAATGAAAGGTGATCACCGCCAGGCGTCCGCCCACGGGAAGTAACGACAGACTCCCGTTCAGCCCCTTCTCCAGCACCTCCATTTCCCGGTTCACCGCCATGCGGATGGCCTGAAAGGTTTTGGTGGCCGGATGACGGGCCGCACCCCGCCGTCCTCCCACCGCGCGTTCGACCACATCGGCCAGTTCCAGCGTGGTGTGCAGACGGTTCTGCTGCCGGGCCCCCAGAATGGCCCGGGCAATACGCCGGGCCTGACGCTCCTCTCCCCAGGTGCGGAGGACCCTGACCAGCTCGTCCTCCTCCACTCCGGCCAGCCATTCCCCGGCCGACAGACCCGAATCCGGATCCATCCGCATATCCAACGGTCCTTCAAAGCGGAAACTGAACCCGCGCTCCGCCCGGTCCAGATGGTCCGAGCTGATTCCCAGGTCCATCAGAATCCCGTCGGGTGCAGGACCGCCCTGCTGCCGCACGAGATCCGCAATATCCTCAAAATTGCCCCGCAGGGCCTCAAACCGGTCTCCGAACCGTTCCAGCCGTCTGCCGGTGCGGGCCAGCGCATCCGGATCCTGATCCAGTCCCAACACCGTGCCATCGGGAGACGACTGCTCCAGCAGCGCTTCCGAATGCCCCCCTCCCCCCAGGGTCGCGTCCACATAACGCCCACCGGGACGGACCGCGAGGCCCTCCAGCACATCTTCTTTTAAGACCGGCTCGTGAGTGGTGGATTCCATGATCGCCATCCTCCTCACATCTGCAGCGCTCTGGCTGCTTCGGTTAAATTGGGTGACTGACTGGAACGGGTTTCCCAGTTTTCGGGATTCCAGCATTCGATACGGTTGAAGGCACTGGCGAGGATCACCTCTCCGGTGAGACCGGCGTAGGCCAGATGATCGTCCTTGATCCGGATCCGGCCCTGCGCATCGAACATCAAATGATCGGATTCGGATGCCAGCGTCAGCATCAGATCCATTTCCTCCGGATTCGACAACTGCATGCCCTGCAGACGGCTGACAAAACCCGACATCACCGATTCGGGCATCAGCATCAGACAGGGACGGCTGATACCGGGCATCAGATACACCCCGGTTTCCCCCATCAGTGACCGCCAGCCCGAGGGAATGGTCAGTCGTTTCTTCGGATCCAGCCGGTGGGCATGCCTGCCCATAAACGGGGCAGCGGCCCCGCCAGACCCGGATAGTAGCTGGCTGACATCGGAAGACATTGTTTGACACTCTGCCCCACTTTATGACACCCCGCCCCACCGCGACAATCACCAATTTCACAAAAATTGAGATAATTCCCGTCCCCGTCTCAGCTCGTTGACCCAATTCTGATTCGTTATTCGTCAGCAAACCCACACCCGGCGTTTCAAAAATACAGGTCCTGTGGTAAGAGGACCCCATGCGATTTCTTCTCTACAACATTCGATACGGCACCGGAGCCAACATGAACCGGTTTCCGCTGAGCGGCTATATCGGCAGAACCGGCAAACATGTGGAGGAGGTCATCCGTTTTATCCGCGAGTCCAATCCGGATGTGGCCGGGCTGATCGAAGTCGACGCCGGAAGCTACCGCAGCCACCGGAAAAACCAGGCGGAGGTGATTGCCGAGGCACTCGGGCACTACCACACCTACCGCAGTAAATATGCGGTCGACCATCCGATCCTCTCCCGCATCCCCATTCTCAACAAACAGGGCAACGCCTTCCTGACAAAAAACTCCATCACCCAGGAGACCTTTCATTACGTCACCCGGGGCGTGAAAAAACTCGTGATGGAACTGGAGCTCGAGAACGTGGTGTTTCTGCTGGTGCACCTCGCCCTCTCCTATAAGGCCCGGCAGGAACAGCTCCGTCAGCTAAAGGGCATTGTCCGGAACGTGGAGAAACCCTGTATCGTGGCCGGCGATTTCAATGCCTTCAAAGGCAGAGATGAATTGGAGCTGTTCCGGGAGGCGGCCGGTCTGCTGGAGCATCAGGGGGAGCTCAAACCCACCTACCCCAGCTGGAATCCAAAACACGCCCTGGATTTTGTGCTGCATACCCCCTCCATTCAGATGAACCGCTATCACGTGCCGCAGGTGGGGTATTCGGACCACCTGCCGGTGTTGTGCGATTTTGAGGTCCGGTAGATGTCCACCGCACGCAGTCCGGGCAAAGTCATCCTCAGCGGCGAACACGCCATTCTGGCCGGGTGTCCCGCCCTGGTAATGGCCACCTCCCCCTGGGTAACCTGCGAGTCCCGGGCCTCCGCCTGCGGCGCCGTCCATCTCACCCTGCCGGGACGGTCAGAGGTGACAGCATCCTCCTCCGACCTTCCCGCACGGGCGGCGGAGGTGACCCGGCGTCACGCACAGGGTCTTCCTCCCCACTGCCCGGAGGACCTCCTCCTGGCGGCCCTGGCCCGTACAGCTCCGGACTGGCAGGGTCATCTTGTGTTCTCCACGCAACTGCCGATTGGATCGGGCCTGGGAGCCTCTGCCGCATTCCTGCTGGCGCTGCTCAAATCACTCCGCCCGCAACTTTCCGACCGGGATCTCTACACCGCTGCAGTCGAGATCGAACACCTCCAGCACGGCACCTCCAGCGGGATTGATGTATGGACCAGTCTGCATGGCGGACTGTGGTGGCTTCACCGGGAGGAGCGGCTCCACCTCGACCTTGCCACTCTGCCCGGATTCCGTCTGCTCCACAGCGGAGCCCCCGCCTCCACCACCGGCGAATGTGTGCAGCAGGTGCGGCGCGACTTCCCGGCGGATCATCCGGTATGGGAGGACTTCACCCGCGTCACTCATCAGACCCGTGAGGCGGTGGAACACCACCGTTCCGACCACTGGTCGGAGGCCATCCGCCAGAATCATCGGTTATTGACCCGCATCGGGGTGGTCCCGGAGGCGGTGCAGGAGGCGGTCCGCAACATCGAACAGCAGGGCGGCAGTGCCAAAATCTGCGGGGCCGGCTCCGTGCGGGGAGACTCCGCCGGTATTCTGCTGGTGCGGGACGCCGATCCGGAATCCATCCCCCAACATTGGAGTGACATCCAGGCAGGATTCTGCCAGACCGGCACCTCAGCATGAACCGCGCATCTTCAGCTTTCACCGTCACCGCCCCCGGCAGTCTGATGCTCATGGGGGAACATGCGGTCCTGCACGGGCAACCCGCGCTGTGCATGGCCGTCGAACCCCGGGTCACGGTCACCGTCCGCCCCCGCCCCGACCGGGAGATTCACATCTCGTCCTCACTCGGCTCCCTGCATGCCTCTCTGGACTGCCTGCCCGATACCCATGACCTGCGGTTCGTACTGGCCTGTCTGCAGGATCAGTCCCTCAAGCATGGACTGGAGGCCGACATCCATTCCGAACTGGATGCCACCCGGGGGCTCGGCACCTCCGCCGCTGTGACCGTGGCCATGACGGCGGCTCTGCTGGAGCTTGCCGGCCGTCCCTTTGATCCGTCCGGTATTCTCAATCACTCTCTGCAGGCCATCCGCCAGGTACAGGGATGTGGCTCTGGATGCGATGCCGCCGCCTCGACGTTCGGCGGTATCGTACGGGTGTCCCCCGATCCGTTGCAGGTGGAACCGATGCAGGCCGGGGCGGAGTTCTGGACCTCGTATGTGGGATACAAGACCCCCACTCCGGAGGTAATCGCAAGGGTGGAAACCCTCCGCGGGCAGGCGCCGGAAGTCTACGGCCATCTCTTTTCCGCTATGGGCCTGTGCGTGGATCAATCGGTTTCCGCCATCCGCGGCGGAGACTGGGAACAGGTGGGCCGCCTCATGATCCGCCATCACTATCTCCAGGCCGCCCTGGGCACCTCCGATCCCAATCTTGACACCCTGGTGACCCGTTTTCTGAAGATGCCCGGAATTCTGGGAGCCAAAATTTCCGGTTCGGGTCTGGGCGATTCCGTGCTGGCCCTCGGAAAGGCCGATCCGGCCGCCGACGACCCTACACTCACCCCCATCACTGTATCCGGTAAAGGAGTGACCCTCGCTCATGAACGCAGCTGAAGCCGCACAACGCCTCCTTCCCCATCTTGAGCCGGTCCGCGAGTGCGGGCAGGGCTCTGCCCCCGCCAACATCGCCCTCTGCAAATACTGGGGCAAACGGAATGAGGAACTCAAGCTTCCGCTTACTGGAAGTCTGTCTGTCTCTCTGGGCCCGCTGGGCACGGACACCACCATGACCCGCTCCGTGGAAACCCGCGCGGCGCGCTTCGAGGACGCGGAAGACGAGATCCTGATCCCGCCGGTCTGGAGACACAACCCCCCGATGCCCCCGCCTGCAGGCGGCTGTTCGGCTTTCTGGATCTCTTCCGCCGTCCAGGCACTGCGTTTGAGATCACCTCCACCAACACCATCCCCACCGCGGCCGGACTGGCCAGCAGCGCGAGCGGATTTGCCGCGCTGGTTAAGGCCCTGAACGATCTGTATCAATGGAATCTGGGCACAAAGGAACTCAGTATTCTGGCCCGGCTGGGCAGTGGCAGTGCCTCACGGAGTCTGGAACATGGTTTTGTGGAATGGGTGGCGGGAACGCAGGAGGACGGCTCTGATTCCTATGCCACGGGGCTGAAGGCGGATTGGCCCGACTTCCGGATCGGCATCCTCACCCTGTCCACCGAGTCCAAACCGGTGGGATCCACCGAAGGGATGCGGCGGACCATGGAGACCTCCGCCCTCTACGCCTCCTGGCCGGCCGAGGTGGACCGCGCCCTGCCACTCATCCGTCAGGCCGTGCTGGATCAGGATTTTCCCGCGCTGGGAGCGGCGGCAGAACAGAATGCCCTCTCCATGCACGCCACCATGATCGCCTCCTGGCCGCCGATTCTCTACTGGAAACCCGAAACCCTGCAGATCCTGCATCAGGTGCAGGCCCTGCGGTCGGAGGGAGTGGAGGTCTACGCCACCCTGGATGCCGGCCCCAACGTGAAAGTGATGTTTACCGTAAAGGATCAGGAGACCCTGTCCGAGGCCTTCCCCGGCCTGCAGGTGGTGTCGCCATTCGAACCCACCCCGCATCTCCGCCGCCGGAACTGAACCCAGCCCCAGCTGACCACCACCAGCAGGCCGAAAGCGGTATAGACCCATGTGAACACCCAGGCCGGGGCCTCCACGTACAGCAGCTTCCCCAGCCAGTGGGAGATAAATGAACCGGAATAGGTTTCACCGCCCCCTTTTTCCCTCAGTGCCATTTCCCACTCCGTAAGGGGGCAAAGCCGGCCGAACCAGGACTGCCCCACGATCACCGCGATACTCAATACGTGACTCCAGAAGAAAAGAGGATGGTGAATCCATGCCCACCTGCGCCATTCGCCCAGCCAGATCAACACCAGACCGGAGACCACAAACCCCGCCACCGCCGCATGCAGCATCAGCACACCATCCGCCGCAATCAGATACATCTTCATCCCGGCGTTCAAACAGGACCTGCGCCAGGACGAAAGGATTTTCTCACTATTCCCGTCCTTCTCCACTCCCGATCCTCACGGCAGGGCCTCACTTGAACTTGACGGCGTCGAACCCGGTCAGGCATAGGTAGGGCAACCCCGATCAAGGCCCTTATGAAACTCTCCTTTA
>CAZVCO010000005.1:29866-31354 GCA_964625795.1 uncultured Verrucomicrobiota bacterium
AAAATCCCCCAGGGATACATTGGGGGTCGGGACCCGGATGGCCAATCCGTTCAGTTTGCCTGACAATTCCGGCAATACCAGCGAAACGGCTTTGGCCGCACCGGTGGTGGTCGGGATCATAGACAGTGCGGCTGCCCTGGCACGGTCTGCTGATTCTTCTCGTAGCGTTAGTATCCGGACAGCTCTCCGCTCAAAGTTCCGTGTGGAAAGTGTCAAAGGGGGATCACCATCTCTATCTGGGCGGCACCATGCATCTTCTCAGGGCCGAGGACTTCCCACTGCCCGAGGAATTCACCACGGCGTATGATCAGTCAGACAAGCTGATTTTTGAAGTGGCTCCCGAGGAATTGAAGGATCCGGCCGTGGCGTTGAAGATGATGACCTCCTCCACCTATCAGGACGGCCGCACCCTGAAAAGTGTGCTGAACCAAGAGGCCTACGACGCCCTGGCCGCCTATTGTCAGAAGGCCAACATCCCTATTGCGGCCTTCAACCAGTACAGAGTCGGCGCGTTTCTCATGTTTGTGGCCATGAACGAATACACCAAGCTGGGATTCACCTCGGAAGGGGTGGAGACGCATCTGGAAGCGCGGGCGGAGAAGGACGGTAAAGAGATCGGCTCGCTGGAAACCGCCGAATTTCAGATCCAGCTGGTCACGGAGATGGGTGAGGGAATCGAAAACGAGCTGGTGTTCTATTCTCTCGAGGACATGGACCAGCTGAAAACCATGTCCGAGGAACTTCAGACCGCCTGGCGCACCGGCAATATGGAGGCGATCGATGAGATGATCGTTGAGTCCATGGAGGAGTTTCCGGACATCTACAATCAGCTCCTGCGGGACCGCAACCTGAACTGGATTCCGCAACTCGAGGCCATGATCACCACTCCCGACATCGAATTCGTCCTGGTGGGAGCCGCCCATATGCCCGGGAAACACGGCGTCATCCCCCTGCTGGAGAATAAAGGCTACACCATTACTCCGGTCGTGAAGGACAGTTCTTTTTAGTGAAGTCCTGTGGATACGGGAGCCGAACCCTCTGTAGAGAACGGTGCCGGTAAAGATTCCTGACTGCACCGGGAGGGAATGACGGACGGCTAAAACTGGACCGTCACCTGGTCGCCCCGGGCGAGTCCGAACTGTTGGGCCGCAGAACCCTGGCGGACGGCGATTTCGAGAAAATTGTGAGACCCCACCAGCAGGAGGCCTTTCCCCTCGTCCACATCGCCATAGGTGCGGTTCAGTCCTTCAAAGACTGAGGACCCCGTTTTCACCTGAATCGTCTGTCCGGGATCGGCGTCCTCCGGAAGCACAAGATTGGTGATCACATTGCCGAAATGGTCGATATGAACCGTACGTGTTTCCAATGTCATGGCAATTCGCATTATGGCGTTAACAGATAAGTCGTTACAAAAAAAGTTGAAATAAAATATCAAATTGAAAAAAATCTGGATATCACCGGATTCGAAGCAAAGTCACGTATCGTTCG
>CAZVCO010000005.1:31364-36428 GCA_964625795.1 uncultured Verrucomicrobiota bacterium
TCCCGGCCGTGAAAGGTGTGGCTGCCGGCAATAGGCGACCAGGAATCATCGGACAGCTTCCAGGCTTTAACGTGCGTGGACTCCTCCAGAATCCAGGAGAACAGACCGTTGTCAGGCCCGATCAGATACTGATGGTCGGCCAGCACAATGAGCGCATGACGGTCGGTGCCCACCCCGGGATCAATCACCGCCACATGGACCGTTCCGCGGGGGAAAAACGGCAGCGCAGTCCGCAGCGCCCAGGCGCCCGAACGGATATCCCCGGCCGGAATTTCATGGGTGATATCCACCGTCCGGGTATGGGGCGCCACAGACTGAATCACCCCTTTCATCGCGCCGGTATAGCCGTCGGAGGTCCCGAAATCGGTGGTCAGCGTGACGAGCGGAATGGGAGGCGGAGGATGCATGGATCAGAGGGAAGGCTCAACCGCCGGAAAATATTTCTCTTTCAGCAACCGCCACACCACCACCAGAAAAGCGGTGAGCGGAATGGCCATGATCAGACCGAAAATCCCCCCCAGCGCGACGCCCCAGAAAAACATCGCGAAGATCACCGCCATAGGATGCAGACCGGTAGTTTTCCCCATGATTCTCGGAGTGAGAATATAGGCCTCCACGGCCTGCACCACCGAAATCGTAATCACCACACCGATCAGGACCGGCAGGCCGCCCTCCGGCTGCAGCATGGCCAGAGGGAGTGTCACCGACAGCCCCACCATATTGCCCAGATAGGGCACCAGGTTAAGAATACCGAGCAGAAGTCCGAGGACAAATCCGTAAGACAGGCCCGACAGACTGAAGCCAATGGCCATAAGAATTCCCTGGGCAAAGGCAATGATCAGCTGTCCCCGGAAAAACGCCACCACAATTTCCACAAACTGCTTCACCAGAAACACCACATCCTTGCGGTGTTTTTCCTTCAGGAACGGCAGGAACTCCTCCAAGCGGTCCATGGGAAGCTGAGGCGCCATCAGCATGAAAATCAGATAGACCGGCAGCACCACCCAGCCGAACACCTGAGCCAGGGATCCCAGGGCCGTCCAGAGACCCTGGGCGCCTCCCGCAATCAGGGACACCAGCGCGTCCGACTGCTTTTGCGCCCATTCCTGCAGCCGTTCTTTGCCGCCAAGCTGTTCCACCTGCGCCTCAATCACCGGGGCATGATCGCTCAGCCACAGAATGAAGTCATCCCACATGGCGGGCAATGCCGCGATCAATTCACTGAGCTGACGCAGAATGAGTCCGCCGAAAATCCAGAATAAGAGGACAAACGGCAGGGCCAGACCGAGCAGAATGATGGTCACCGCCACCGGTGACGGAATCCACTTGATGTCATCCAGAGCCTGATAGGCCGGGCGCAGAAGTGTGCTCAGCACAAAGGCGGTGGCCAGCGGCATCAGCACGCCCGAGAAGGCATTCAGAAAGGCCAGCATGCCGCGGGCAATGAAAAAGAAAAGCACCACCAACACCGTCAGCGCCATGGCCGTGACGGCAGAGGCAATGGTGCGCTGCTGCTGTTCTGTGAAATGAAGTTCCATGACCTTATCGAAGCACCGTCGCACTCAATTGTCCACCCCGGAATGGGTTGCAGGACCGGGCTTTCCATCGTAGGGGGAACGGCCATGCTTTTTCACGAACCCGCCACTCATCCGAATTTCACTCTGCTCGACCAGCGTCCTCTTCCCATTTGGGGAGGAACCGGCGTGGTCTACCGTCACACCACCGGGGCCAACGTGCTGTCGATTTGCAATCAGGATCCCAATAAAACCTTCGGAATCTTTTTCCCCACCCCCCCGGCCACTCACACCGGACTTCCCCATATTCTGGAGCACAGTGTGCTCTGCGGCAGCGCCCGCTATCCGGTGAAGGAACCGTTTAAGGAACTGCTGAAAACCTCTCTGCAGACGTTTCTCAATGCCTTCACGTATCCGGACCGGACCTGCTATCCGGTGGCCAGCCAGAATCTACGGGATTTTTATAACCTCATGGATGTCTATCTCGACGCGGTCTTTCATCCCCGGCTCACTCCGGCGGTGCTGGGTCAGGAGGGGTGGCGGCTGCAACCGGACACCGACCACAAGGCCTGGGAGATTCAGGGCGTGGTCTACAACGAAATGAAGGGAGCCTATGCCAGTGCAGATGCCAGGCTGGAGACTCTCACCCAGAAAGAGATGTTTCCGGACACCTGCTACCGCTGGGATTACGGCGGAGATCCGGCGGAAATTCCGAATCTGGGGTTTGAGGAGTTTGAGGCCTTTCACCAAGCGCATTACCATCCGGCCAATGCCTGGATGGGCTGTTATGGCAATGATGACCCTGCCGTCCGTCTGGAAAAAATCGACCAGGCCCTGCAGGGACTGGAACCAGGCCCTCTGCCTCCGCCCGCAGCGCTGCAGAACCCCTGGTCTGAACCCCGACGGGTGACCTCGGGGTATCCGGCCTCGGCCGAATCGGATGAGGGGGTGTTTGTCCAGCTGGCCTGGCTGCTGCCGGGGGAAACCTCCGACAGCCTGCACATGCAGATCGCAGGGCTGGCCTCCTCCCTGCTGCTGAACTCCCCCTCCAGTCCGCTTCGTCTGGCTCTGCTGGACAGTGGCCTGGGAGATGACCTGATCGGCGGACCGGGCTTTCACCTTCGTCAGCCCATGTTTGCCGCGGGTCTGAAAGGAGTCGAGCCCGGCCACGAAGCGGAAGTGACCGCCTGCATCAACCGCTGCCTGGAACAGATTGCGGAGGAAGGATTCCGGCCGGATCTGGTGGAGGGTGTGCTGACCCTGAGTGAATTCCAGATGAAGGAACTGAACACCTCTAACAAGGGCCTGTGGTCGCTGCTCTCCTCGGTGCAGCCCTGGCTGTACGGAGGTGATCCGCTGGAGGCGCTGGATTCCGAACCCCGTCTGGAGGAGATCCGCAGGCGGGTGACGGCAGACCCCCGGTTTTTTGCGGACTGGATCCGCCATCACCTGGTGGAGAATCCGTCACGGCTGGAAGTGGTTCTGACCCCCGACTCCGGCCTGGCCGCGGTGGAGCGGGAACAGGAGGCCGCCCTGCTGGCGGCCATGACCCAGGAACTGGAGACCGATCAGGACAGACGGGACGAGGTGGAGGCTCTGGCCGCTGCGGTTCACACCTTTCAGGAAACCCCCGACTCCCCGGAAGACCTCGCCACCCTGCCTCAGCTCGCCCTGGCCGACATGGAACCCCTTCCCCCTCCCCCCGGCCGTGAAGAGCTTCAGGTCAATGGAGTGGAGGTGACCACTACCGATGTGGCGTCCAACGGCATCGTCTATTTCCAGTTCGCCTTCGACCTTTCCCATCTGGAGACCGAAGACCTTCACCTGCTCCCCCTCTACAGCCGCTGCCTGACCGAACTGGGCACCAAAGACCGCGATCAGTTCGTTTTCAACGAACAGTTGGCCTGCCACACCGGAGGGATTTCGGTGAACTTCGAAACCTCCGCCACCTATCACGGGACCGACCTTGAGGTCATGATTCTCAAACTGAAATGTCTGCTGCCCAGACTGGATGCGGCCAGTGATCTGCTGGCCGATGTGTTTGCGCATCCCCTGCTCGGTCCACCGGAAAAAGTCATGCAGCTGCTTCTGGAGGAGCGGGCCAACGAAGAGGCCGATCTGCAGGTTTCCGGCAATCAGGTGGTCTCCCTCCGCCTCAAAGCCGGCTTCAGTCCCTCGGAACGGACCACAGAGGAAATGGACGGCGTTGCCTACCTCATGGCCCTGCGCAATCTCGAGACCCGCCCCCCCGAAGAACTCCACCAGCGGCTGCGCTCCCTCCATCAGAAGGTCTGTACCCGTTCCAGGGTCCGTGCCCACGTGGGCGGAGATGACGAGGCCCGCCGCCTGGCACATTCCCGACTGGAACGACTGCTCTCCGCTCTGCCGGAGGCCCCGCGCATGGATCCGGTTTCCCGGGAAATCCTGGACATGACTGAACCGCAGGGCCTCACCCTCTCCTCTCCGGTCCACTATGTGGGACTCGGCACCCGCCTCGAGGACAGTGAAGCCACCCGGCACTTCAGTCATTTCGTGGCCCAGCGCCTGCTGAATACCGATTTTCTTTGGGAACAGGTGCGGATGCAGGGAGGAGCCTACGGCTGTTCCAGCTCCTTTTCACATCTGGAACGGACCATGATCTTCACCAGTTACCGCGATCCGCATCTGACACGCACTCTGGATCTGTACCGGAAAAGCGGCACATGGCTGCAGCAGCTGGAGATTTCCACCGATGCGCTGGAGCAGACCGTCATCGGCACCCTGGGCAAACTCTCCCCGCCCGAGCGTCCCTCCACTCTGGTGACCAAGAGCTTTTTCCGGCACCTCATCGGTCTGGAGCACGATACACGTCAGCGCTTCTGGGATGACATCCATCAAACGACCCCCCGACATCTCCACGCATTCGGCCGGGCACTCACCGAGGCCCTGCAGCAGACCGAACGCCTGTGTGTACTGGGGAACGCGGACGGACAGAAAAAAAGCGGAATCCCCTTTCGCTCCCTGCAGCTTCTCTGACCCGAAGGACGTAAGGGTTTCCGGCCCATGTCGGGGTGATTTTCCCTTAAAACATTGTGGACACTGGGCGGTCAGTCGTTTATGTTGCGCGCCCCTTTTTATCCTATTTTCTGCATGAATTCCCAAGAGCACCCTAAACTGATTCTCGGCCTTCCCAAAGGAAGTCTGGAAGCGTCCACCTATGAGCTGTTCGCCAAAGCCGGGTTTAAAATCTCCGCCAGCTCCCGCAGTTATGTGCCGCGCTGTGACGACCCGGAACTTCAGATCCGGCTTTTACGGGCGCAGGAGATGAGCCGCTATGTCGAACTCGGTATGCTGGATGCCGGACTGACCGGAGAAGACTGGGTGGTGGAGAACGGTTCCGATGTCCACCGGGTCTGCGAACTCAAATATGCCAAGCAGGGCCGGAATCCGGTCCGCTGGGTGGTGGCGGTTCCCGAGGACTCCGACATTCATACCGCCAAAGATCTGGAGGGGAAACGTATTGCCACTGAAGCAGTGGGAATTGCCCGCCGCTACCTGGCCGATCACGGAG
>CAZVCO010000006.1:0-1855 GCA_964625795.1 uncultured Verrucomicrobiota bacterium
GACCGTATCGATTTGGACGATCAGATCTGCGGCACTTTTCGCGCCTGCAGCCTGGAGCCGGAGCAGGCCAATACCGGCAAACATCTTGTTGAACTGCTGCAGGACCATCGCACCCATATCGTCACCACCCTTATTCACAAGTTCGCGGTGGCCGCGTCTAACAAAAGCCTTCAGGCCGACCGCAACACTTTCGTGCTGGTGGACGAGGGGCACCGCACCCAGTACGGCACGGTGCACGCCCAGATGCGGCGGGTGTTGCCCAACGCCTGCTATGTCGGGTTCACCGGCACCCCTTTGATGGGCAAGGAAAAGCACACGGCGCAGAAATTCGGCGGGCTGATCGACACCTATTCCATTGAGGACGCGGTGGACGATCAGGCGGTGGTGCCGCTGCTGTACGAGGGCCGTCTGGTGCATCAGGAGGTGAATGAACCGGCGATGGACGCGGGGTTCAATATCGTGGCGGAGCCGTTAGGGGAGTACCAGGTGCGGGACTTGAAGCGGAAATTCGCCTCCACCGATCAGTTGAACAAGGCGGAATCGCGTCAGTGGCACATCGCCCACGACATCAGCGAACATTTCGACAAAAACTGGAAAGGCACGCCGTTCAAGGGTCAGCTGGCGGTGGATTCCAAGCGGTCGGCGATCCGCTATAAGCAGTTTCTGGACGAGTTCGGCAAGGTGAGTTCGGAGGTGCTGATCTCCGCGCCGGACACCCGCGAGGACAACGAGGACATTTACGAAGGATCGGACGATCTGGTGCAGCGGTTCTGGACGCGCATTCTGGAGAAGTACGGAGACGAGAAAACCTACAACGAGCAGTTGATCGAAGCCTTCAAGTACGGGGAGACCCCGGAGATCATCATCGTGGTGCACAAGTTGTTGACCGGATTCGACGCGCCCCGGAACGCGGTGCTGTACGTGGACCGGAAACTGAAGGACCACACCTTGCTGCAGGCGATCGCCCGGGTGAACCGTCTGTACGAAGGCAAGGACTACGGGTTTATCGTGGATTATTACGGGATCATCCAGGAACTGGGCGACGCGATGGACGTGTATTCCACCCTGTCCGATTTCGAGAAGGAGGATCTGGTGGGGGCGGTGCGGAACGTAAGGGAGGAGATGGCTTCCCTGCCGCAGGCGCATTCCGAGCTGTGGGACGTGTTTAAGGAGGTCCGGAACAAAGAAGACGAGGAGGCCTTCGAGATCGCGCTGGCGCCGGAGGATCGGCGCGACCTGTTTTATGAAAAGCTTTCCGCCTTCAACCGGGGACTGTCTATGGCGCTGTCCACGGTGGCCTTTTACCGGGAGGTGCCGGAGGAGACGATTCAGCGGTACAAAGAGGATCTGGCCTTCTTCCTTAAGCTGAGAGTTTCGGTGAAACGGCGGTATGCGGAGACGGTGGATTTTTCGGTGTACGAAGACCGGGTGCGCAAGCTGGTGGACAGCTATGTGACCAGTCACGAGGTGGAGCAGATCACCCCGCCGACCAACATTTTTGAACAGGACAAATTCCAAGAGGAAGTGGAGAAACTGCAATCCGAATCCTCGAAGGCGGACACCATCGCCTACCGCACCAAACGGACGATGTCGGAGAAATGGGACGAGGATCCGTTCTTTTACCGCAAGTTTTCCAAAATTCTGGAAGACGCGATTCAGGCGTATCAGGATCAGCGGATTTCGGCTTCGGCCTATCTGTCCAAAGCCCGCGAGGTGATGGAGTCGGTCGATGCCACCCTCGACCTGCTCCACAACGCCGGGGCCCGCATCATCCACCAGCCGTGGCTGGGTCAGGCGCTCCCCACCGATACGTCCACTGCCGCATCA
Source organism: uncultured Verrucomicrobiota bacterium (assembly GCA_964625795.1). Taxonomy (GTDB): domain Bacteria; phylum Verrucomicrobiota; class Kiritimatiellia; order SS1-B-03-39; family UBA6053; genus UBA6053. Next base: position 1,828 of record CAZVCO010000006.1, read on the forward strand.
CTCGGCGGGCTTGTGGTTGCCGCATCCA
>CAZVCO010000006.1:1865-3479 GCA_964625795.1 uncultured Verrucomicrobiota bacterium
TTTACGGAGTGGCGGTAAACGTGTTTCAGGAGGGGGAGCCGGGATCGGATGAGGCGAGGGACCGGTATGTTCAACTCGCTACAACCCTCGACGACATCATCCGTAAACATGTCAAAGTGCAGTGGGAAAAGGATGAAGACGCCCAGAACCGGATGCGGAACGACATGGATGAATTCCTGGCCTGGTATTTGGAAGAAAACGACCTGCCGTTGGATCTGGAGCGAATGGATGCGTTGATCGAAGACTGTATTTCCATTGCGAAAAGCCACTATGCGCGCTGAGTCGGGGATGAGAACGCTTCAGTACGGCGACCGGAGTTTTGCGTACCAACTGGAGGAGGTGGATGCGGACCGGCTTAAAATCGAGGTGCATCCCGATTTACGGGTGTGCGTACGGGTGCCCAGGGGGAAATCCGAGGCGGAAATCGAGGCGCGGCTGCGGAAACGGGCTCGCTGGGTCTTCCGATCCCTGGCGGAGCTCGCGCGTTATCATCCGTTGCCCACGCCAAAGCGGTACCGGTCGGGAGAAACCGTTTATTATCTCGGAAAACAATACTACCTCAAAGTGGTAACCGATCCGGAGGACATCAGGGTGAGACTGCTGTCTGGAAATCTGGAGGTGCGGGTGCCCGATCCCGGAGACCGGGACTCCGTGAAGCGGGCGGTGGAGGCATGGTATCGCAAAAGGGCAATGGACTACCTTCCCCGCCGGGTTCGGCGGCGATGCGCGTCGGGGCCGACACCGGGGGGACGTTCACCGACGTGGTGGCCGCCGACGGCCGTCTGGTGAAGGTGCCATCCACCTGCATCGATTACGTGATTCTGCACGAGTTGTGTCACCTACGGGTGCTGAACCATGGACGGGAGTTTTATCGATTGCTCCAAGCGGTTTGTCCGGAATGGAGGAAGTATAAATCATTCTTAAATCAGTTTGGAAGGTAAGTCTGTGTTCGTTATACGATGATCCAAATCAGGGTTGCAAAAACTGTACAAATGTTCCATGGGTAATGCATGGACAATATCGACCCGGAAGAGAATGAAGAATGGATGCGGCAGCGCATCCGGCAGTTGAGGAATCAGTTGGATGAGATCTCCGGCGGGGAGGCGGTGTTCGGCCCCCCGGAAGGAGAGGGCGCGGACATGCCTCTGGAGGTGGAGTTGCAGTTTCTGGAGCAGGTGGTGGGGTTTGAGACGGCTCCGATGACCACCTGGCGCAGCAAGCTGCGGGAGGCAGGGTATGAACTGCCGCCTCCGGAGTCGCTGGATGACGAGGCGGTATCGTTTGAAGTGTGGCAGGTGATTCAGCGCTTGTCGGAGTTGCATGTGTATCTGGACTTCACGGATCATCTTTCCGACCGGGAGTTGTACGAAAAACTTTATGTGGAGATCGACGAGCCGGTGGAGGATTTCTTCCTCGGACCGGGCTCCGGGTTTCATCTTGAGCTGCTGGCCGCAGGGGAGGAGGACGACCGGATCTGGCTTCGGTATTTCGCCGACGAGGAGACCCGTGAGCGCTGGCGGGAGGAGTTTGATCTCGAGCTGCCGCCAAAGGAGTCGCCGCCCTTTGACCGGGACCGGCTGCTGCCTAAACAGGAAATTCCCGAATCTCCGGAAT
>CAZVCO010000006.1:3513-6578 GCA_964625795.1 uncultured Verrucomicrobiota bacterium
GCTGGCCGCTGACCTTAAGGCTGCAGAGCTGGAGGGAGTGGTTGCCCTGGAACTGGCCCGGACGTTATTGGAGGCGGTCGGCGCCAAGGGGAAGGTGAAAGCGACTGCGAAACGGGGAATGCTGCCCCGTGCGATGGTGAAAGAGGTGTTTGAGAACCAGCCGTTTCCGCCGGAGAGGATTGAAACCCATCACGAAATTCTAAAGACCTTCGACGAGGATCAGTTTGCCCGGATTCATTTTGTGCGGGTGGCCTGTCAGCAGGCGGGGCTGCTGCGCAAGCATGCCGGAGCGTTTCAGCTCACGAAGAAGGGCGCGCGACTGTTGGCCCGGGACCGGGCAGGAGAGTTGTACCTGGAGCTGCTCCGGGCGGGATGTTCCAAGGTGAACCTGGCCGCGTTTGACGGATGTGCGGATGTTCCCCGGCTGCAGGCCAGTCTGCCGGTGGTGCTGCTTTGCCTGGTGGTGGAGGACACGGAATGGATTCCCATGGAGGCGGCGGCTGGATGTTATCTATTGCCCGAACCCTACGTTGAATTGACGGAGAATGAACCGGATGAGGGGGGGGTAGCGCTGACCTTCTGGCTGCGGATTCTGCGTTGGCTGGAGGACTTCGGGCTGCTGGAATGTGCCATTGGCGGGAACCCCAGGTTCCGCCATACTCCCGACGCGGTGCGGATCAGTGACCTTGGCCGCAGAATCATTGATTTCGACCGACCTGAGTTTCCGAATCCCTGGATGTAGCCAAACCTGTAGAAGTGTAGCGGAAGTTTTACCGCATCCACCATGGAGACGAACCGGTAATTATTTAAATTAGTTTGTTGTATTGTATCATAAGTGATACAATGCTTTTCAGCATGAGAGATAAAGCCACCTTACATGTGAAATTGGACCCGGAGGAGGACCGTCAATTGGCGTTGATGGCCCGTGAGGCTGGAAAAAGCAAAGGGCAGTTGGTGCGGGAGGCGATTCAGAGTTGTTATCAGACCAACGTGGGAGTATTGCCCCGTCATCAGCGAGAGGCGTTGACTGCCTATCGTGGTGGATTTATCAGTCTGGGCAAGCTTGCGGAAATGATGGGAATCCCGCAGGAGGAAATGAGGGATTGGCTGGAAGAGCGGGGGTTGCGGGAGCCTGCGGCGTTTTCAGTGGACGACGCGGCCAATGCCGAATGAATCTCTTCCGATCTTTGCGGACACGGTGACCCTGAGCAATTTCCTTGGTGCCGGGGAGTGGGAGTTTCTCGCCCATCGGTATGGGCGCAGGCTCTGTATTACATCGAGTGTGCTTGCGGAACTCACCGCCGGTCGGGATGTGGGCCGGGTGACAGTGGATCCCCTGGTAGAGGACCTTCAATCGGGGAGGGTTTCCCATGCGTTGTCTCCGGGCGTCTCCGTGGTCTGGCAGATACGCAGGTACCGCCGGACACTGGGAGCTGGAGAGGCCTCCTGCCTGGCCCAGGCCGTGATGTCCGGTGGAGTGGTGGCCACAGACGACCGGGCGGCACGTCGCCGGTGTGCCGAAGAGGGAATTCCGGTCACAGGCACCATTGGAATCCTTGTGGCGGGTGTTCGGCGTGGGACGCTCCCCTTGGCCAGGGCAGAGGACATACATGTCCGCATGAGGAATAACGGGTTTTTCTCTCCAGTGGAACGGATCGGGGACGTCTGTTCATTCCCCGGATCTGTATCTACCACTCTGTAAATGGTATAAAGGCATCTCCGCGCGTCGAAAACATCGCCTCGGTCTTGAAAGCAGGATGAAGTGCAGTATGCTGACGCCATGTTTGTTAAGAATTTAACGCTTTTTCTGTTTTCCCTTTGTTTCCTCGTCGGTTGCGGTAGGCAACCGGATATCCGCACCTACACGGAAGTGGTGCAGATGCCGGAGTCGGCCACCCAGCCTCCGCCTTCGCAGATGCAGGAGATGCCCAGCATTCCGGAGATGCTGCGGGCGGCCCCGCTGAATGTGGAACCGGTGCCTGAAAACATGCCGGCCGACCATCCCACGCTGACCGGACAGATTCCTGCCGGACAGTTTCCCACCCGGGACATCGAGATGCATGGACCCGGCGACGGTCACAACCATCCCTTTCCGCCTCAGGGCGCGGCTCCCATGATGTCCGCCGCACCGGCCGCAGATCCGAATGCCATGGTCGGACGTGAATCGGAGGTGCCGCCCCCGCCGGAGGCCGGTGATCTGACCTGGGATCTTCCTCCCGGCTGGTCGGCCCGGGCCGGTGGCGGTCTGCGGGTGGCTGAATTCATTCCCAATGATGTGCCGGAAGGAAACGTGGTCACCTTGATTGCCCTGGGGGGACCCGGCGGCAACGTCCAGGCCAACATTTCCCGCTGGCGGGGTCAGGTGGGGCTTCCCCCTGCCGGTGAGTCCAACGTGCAGACCATCGAGGGCAAGCTTCCCTTCACCTTTATGACGCTGGTGGAGGAGTCGCGTGCCGCCTCCCTGCCCACCACCACCATCGCGGCTATTTACCAGCTCGATGGACGGTCGGTGTTTCTCAAATTCATGGGCCCCACCGACATCGTGGCCGCGCATAAACTCGACTTTCTTCAACTGGCCGGCTCCCTCCGGATCGAGGGGGATTCCTGATGCTCTTCAAGCTCTTCGCCTCTATCAAACTCACGGTGTACTGCCTGCTCTGGCTGACCGTGCTCACCTACTGGGGCACGGTGTATCAGGTGGACCATGGGATTTACCTCGCGCAACAGAAATTTTTCGACTCTCTTTTCTTTCTGGGCTTTGGATTTCTGCCCCTGCCGGGTGCAATGCTGGTGATGGGGCTGCTCTTCATCAATCTCCTCTTTTCCTTCTTTGTTCATTATCAGGCCGGCTGGCGTATGCCGGGTCTGATGCTCATTCACATCGGATTGATCCTGATGCTGCTGGGAGGGTTCTTCACCAAAGTGACCGGAATCGAGGGCACCGTGAGTCTGTTTGAAGGGGAGGGGCGCAATGTGGCGGTCAGCCGTTCTGAGTGGGAGATCTCCTTCGCGGATGACCTCCAATCGATTCAGGAATACCAAGCCATTGATCTTTCCGACCTTCG
>CAZVCO010000006.1:6588-16787 GCA_964625795.1 uncultured Verrucomicrobiota bacterium
GGAACTGGAGTTTCAGGTGATGGACCTCTTTATCCATGCCTCCGGGGTGCCGGGTGAAGGGGTGGAACTGCCGGAGGGGCTGGCATCCCCGGCGGGATTCGCCACCATTCAGAAAGAGAAGAAACCTCAGGCACCTGAAGACTACACCCCGGCCATCCGCCTGAAGGTGGAGGGGGCAAAAGAGATTCAGGAAGTGATTCTCACCGCGTTTGATCAGCGTCCGGTGGGGCTTGAACTGCCGGACGGAAGTGGACGCTTTGTGATGATCCGCCGTAAACGGTATCAGCTTCCCGTCTTTATGGAGCTCAATGATTTCCAGCGTACCTACTATCCCGGCAGTGAAGTGGCCAAAGATTACCGGAGTCTGATTACGGTGCATTCGGGAGAGGACCAGACCCGTGATGTCGTCATCAAGATGAATCAGCCCTTCCGCATGAAAGGCTGGACCTTTTTCCAGCAGTCGTTTGCGGTGACCGACACCGACAGCGAAATGTCGGTGTTTGCGGTTACCCGCAAATACGGCCGGCTCATTCCCTATTGGGCCACCGGGGTGACCTCCCTGGGGCTGGCCATGCATTTCCTGCAGATGCAATGGATGCAACTCAAGCGCAGGAGGAAAAAAGCATGAAAGCGCTGATGTTGATCCCCTTGTTGTTTCTGGCGGCCTGTTCCGGCAGAAATGAGTCTCCTGAGCCCACTAAAAAAGCCCTGCAGGCGGTCGCTCAGCTCCCGGTGCTGCACGACGGTCGGGTGAAACCACTCGACACCTTTGCGCGTCTGCATCTGCTTCAGTTTTCCGGCCGGAAATCCTACGGGGATGAGCCTGCGGTGCAGTGGATGGCCCGCCTGCTGTTTGAACCTGCGACCACAGAGGACGACCGGGTCTTTCTGATCGATCATCCTGAACTGCTGGATGACCTTGGAGTGGAACGGACGGAGGAGATTCCCGGTGAGCGGAAACCCAGCTCGCGGCGCTTCAGTTTCAATCATCTCCGTTCCGGGGTGCTGGAGCTGGAACGGCTGGCCCAGCAGGCGCAGGCCAAAGAGGAGGAGGACCGTGATCTGGTCGAAAAAGAGGCCCTGCGGGTCTACATGAATATTCTGACCTACCGGGCACTCAGTCAGGTCTTTGCCTATGCCCGCGAACTGCCCGGGCTGGTGATTGAGGATGAGGACATGCGGGAGCGTCTGAACATCCCGGAGGAGATGACCACCTATACCTATCTGGATCTTAAAGACCGGGCGGATGCGTTGTCCGGGCTGGTTCAGGAGGCTCAGGCGGAACCGGATATGGAGAAATGGACGGAGACACAGATGCGGGCCTTCACCCTGGCCCGGATGATGTTCGCCTTCCGAAACAATCTTTCCGAACTCCCGCTCTACCTGCTGCCGGAGGCGCCACATGGGAATGACAAATGGGTGTCTCCGCTGGATGCCCTGCACAATCCGGACGGCGATGCCAATCTCATTGAAGCTGCGCATCGTGCGGGAGAGATGGCTCACGACTGGGTGGATCACGACTGGGACAAAGTGGAGGAGCATGCGGAATGGATTACCCAGTTTGCCCGTGCCCGCATGGACCACAATCGGGATGTGGGACTGACCGGCCGGGAGGCGAGGTTCAACCGGGCGGATTACTTCGGCAAAGCCAAATTCTGGTACATTCTGGCCTTTTTCCTTTCCACCGGCGCGCTGCTGTCCGGCAACGACCTGCTGCGGAAGGCCAGCTGGGCTCCGCTGGGGATTGCGCTGCTGCTGCACGTGACCGGACTGGGATGGCGGATCTTTCTCACCGCCCGTCCCCCGGTGACGAATCTGTACGGCACGTTTCTTTTTGTCGGACTGATCTGTCTGGCCTTGGCCATTCTGGTCGAGGTCTTTCAGAAAAATGCTCTGGGGCTGTTTGTGGGATCCTTCATCGCGCTTACCTTCCTGTTTGTGGCCGACCGCTTTGCGGCCGAGGGGGATACCCTGAACAAAGTGGTGGCGGTGCTGGCCTCCAACTTCTGGCTCAGCACTCATGTGCTGGCGGTGACCACCGGGTATGCCGGGGTGTGGATCGCCGGAGTGTTCGGCCATATCTGGCTGATTCTGAAGGTACTCGGCAAACCCGACAAGCTGCTGGAGAATGTGAAGCTGCCTATGGAGGGGCTATTGGGCTTCGGTCTGACGTTTGCCTTTCTCGGCACCATGCTGGGCGGGGTGTGGGCGGATCAGTCCTGGGGCCGTTTCTGGGGATGGGACCCCAAGGAGAACGGCGCGTTGCTGATCGTGCTGTGGACGGCGGTGATTTATCACGCCAAGGTGGCCGGCATGATCCGGGACATCGGCATGGCGGCGGGCACAGTGATCGGCTGCGTGATGGTGATTCTGGCCTGGCTGGGTATCAACCTTCTCGGAGTGGGACTGCATTCGTACGGCTTCACCGATTCCATGTTCACCGGCTTTATCGCTTATATTGCCTTTGAGGCGGTTTTCCTGGCGGTCACGCTGGGACTGATCGCCCTCAGGAAACCACAACAGGTGAAGGCCGGCTGACCGGTGCTTCCGCTCTGCTGATCTCTATGGATTCCTATCCCGTCTTATACGAAAGCCACATGCACACCACCCTGTGCGGGCACGCCTTTGGTGACATACACGAGTATGCGGAGATGGCGATCGCGCGGGGACTGAAGGGCATGATTGTGACCTGTCACTGCCCGCTGCCGGAAGGAATTTCCCCTAATGTCCGCATGCGGGACGATCAGTGGCCGGAGTATGTGGACATGGTGGCGGAATGCAGAGAGGCCTTTCAGGGCCGGCTGGATGTGCGGCTGGGGTTGGAAAGTGATTTTCTGCCCGGCCTGGAGGACTGGCTCAGAGAGCTGCATCAGCGGGAGCCGTTGAACCATGTCCTTGGTTCGGTGCACCCGCAGCTCATGGAGTACAAGGAACGGTATCTGGACGAGTCGGACATTCCGGCGTTTCACCGTCAGTACTACACCAGTCTGGCAGAGGCGGCGGAAAGCGGACTCTTTGACACCCTGTCACATCCGGATCTGGTGAAAAACCAGTATTCGCCCGACTATGATCTGGAGGCGCTGCTCCCCCACATCCGAATCTGTCTGGACCGCATTGCCGCCACGGGGGTGGCAATGGAGCTGAATACCTCTGGGAAGAATAAAAACGTTCCGGAGATGAATCCCGCCCCGGAAATTCTGAGAGAGGCCCGGGAGCGTGACATCCCGGTGGTACTGGGAGCCGATGCCCATGAACCCGGTCGGGTGGCGGACGATTATCCCCGGGCCCTGCATCTGCTGCAGGAGGCCGGGTATGATCATGTGCGGTATTTTCTGGAACGGGAGCCGGTGGATGTGCTGATTGCTGATGCCCTGACCAGTCTGGGCGCCTGATAGATGAGCGCAGGTGCTCTGAGCAATGGTGGAACCACAGAAAGCACATAAGACACAGAACCAGTGGTTGAATGTGTTCTTTTTCCAGTGGCGGGGTGTTACATGTAGGTCGTGTCGAGTTGCCGGAGATACTTTGTGGTTCCCCGGCTGAGGAGCAGGTATCCGAACAGCTCCAGCCCCTCCTGAATGACATTTTTGATGGCCTGGGCGTAATGGCCAATAAGAAAATCATTCCAGATGATGGTCCCACTGCCATAGAGACGGCTCAATACCGTAAGGACCGGAAATCCGATCAAAAAATAAATCCGGGCATCGGTCGTGCAGAAAAACGCCAGTGCATCGGCCATGGTGTCCCGGTGCCGGGTGAAGGTCCAGAATCCCATGCCTGTCACCCAGATCAGGACGGGAAGTTTCCAGAATCCATCCCACACCTGATCCAGGATGCTGTCGTGTTCCCGGATCAGCATGGCCACCAGCAGGGTCACACACAGGTACAGCCATCCCCGATGATCGGGATGACGGCGGGCGGCCCGGGCGAAGCGGAGGCACATGACCATGAGAAACAGATCCTGAAACAGCTCAGCCAGAGAAGACTCCGGCAGGAAACCTCCGATGCGGGTCAAATCCGCGAAAGCGGCCAGCGGGGGAAGGATGCAGCACAGCGTGATAAAAAACAGGTCCTCGACCGACTGCTTCACGGGTTGTTGGATTTGGAACAGGGCTCTCATTAGAAAACGGTTAGCGTGCAGTCTTATAGAAATCTAACCTGTCAAATAAAGAAAAATTGCTTCGTCTATAACCTGAATCGTTAGATCCATTGGATTGACGGATCTCACATCAAATCCTCATCATCCTCTTATTGCGCTGGGGGAGAGTCTGTTTACGATCGGTTCGCATGGAGTTGTTTCTCATCGATGCCATAGGACCGTTTTTCCGGGGGTACCGCGAAGGAAAGCGGGTCAATTGGTCCAAGATCCCCTTTGAACATCTTGAAAAAGACGGAAAGGCCCACCGGGAGCGTCTGGAGGCCATCACGTCCGATCTGATCCGGGTGTTCGACCGGGTGAGGGACATGGGGTACAACGCCGTCACTCTGGACGATGTCGCGCATATGATGCCGCATCCGGACCTGGAACCCGAGGTGAATGCCAAACTCGAGGTTTATGCGGAATACTATGCGGAATGGATCCGCCTGGCCCGGGAGCGGGATCTGAAGGTGTTCATCACCACCGACTTTTTTTTCAGTACCCCTGCATCTCACGCCAGGGCCGGCCGCTGGTTCACCTCTCGGGTGCGGTGGTTCCGGGAGTTTCTGAAACAGTTCTTCGTGCGGTATCCCGATGTGGCCGGCATCATTCTCCGCATCGGAGAGGTGGACGGAAAAGACGTGGAGGGGGATTTCCGCAGCCATTTGCTGGTGCGCACTCCCCGTCATGCCCGTTGCCTGCTGCGCACGCTTCTCCCGCTGTTTGAATCCCAGGGGCGGCATCTTATTTTCCGCCTGTGGAGTGTGGGGGCCTATCCGGTGGGGGATCTGATCTGGAACCGGAAAACGCTGCACAAGGTGTTTGATCCGTTTGACAGTCCAAACTTGATTCTGTCCATCAAGCATGGCGAGTCGGATTTCTTCCGTCACCTTCCGCTCAACAAACAGTTTCTCCGCAGTCCGCACAAGAAAATCGTGGAGTTGCAGGCCCGGCGGGAATACGAGGGGTGCGGCGAGTATCCGTCTTATATTGGACATGATGTGGAGAAAATCCGCCTGCTGCTGCAGGGAACGCCGGGGCTGATCGGCATGTCGGTGTGGTGTCAGACGGGCGGATGGACCCGGTTTCACCGTCTGACCTTTGTGGAAAACTCTTCGGTCTGGAACGAAATCAACACCTGGGTCTGTATACGGATTTTCCGTTATGGAGAAACGTCCCGCACCGCCCTGGAGCGGTATGCGGAGAATGCGTATTCACCGGAGCAGGCTCCGGCACTGGTCGAGATGATGAACGCCTCGGATCAGGCGGTGAAAACCCTGCTGTACATCGATGAATTTGCCCAGCGCAAGCTGTTCTTCCGGCGGGTGCGGCTGCCCTCCACCCTCAGTGTGTACTGGGACCGGATTCTGATTCTCCATCCTATCCGGAAAATCCTGCGGTGCCTGGTCGACAACGGAGAGGCCAAGGTGGAGCAGGGGGTGGATGCCCTGCGGGTGATTCATCAGATGCGGACTCTGGCCCGGCAGGAGAAGCTGCCTACGGACGGGCTGGACTTCATGTACGACACGTTTGAAATTCTGGCGGAAGCCAGAGTCTATTATTTCCGGCCCTTTTCCGAAGAGCAGACACAGCACTTGCGCCAGATGATTCAGACCTATCAGGAGCGGTACCCCTCCGGCTATTCGGTGCGGATGGAGCTCACGCCGTTCACCGTCCGCTCCCGCACGCTGCGGGTGTTTCTCAATACGGTGTTACGGGAAAAGAGAGGGTACCGGGCGTTTGACCACGTGATCACGGTACGTCTGCTGTCGCTGTTCTACCCGATTTTCCGCCGGCTCGGCAGGGGAGTCATTCCCGATTTCATGCATAAACAGGCCATGGGCCTGGAGGCGGTCTTCAAGTAGACGGGGTGCGGCCGGAGGTCAGGCGGAGATCTCTATTCTGCCCGTGGGGCAGCGGTGGGCCAGCCGCCGGCTGCGGGGCTCCTCCGTTTTTGCTTTACGGCCGTTTTTCGGGACCACCCACTCCACCAGCTCCATGCGGCCATCGAGGTGTTCGACCAGCGCGGTGCAACTCTCCACCCAGTCGCCGGTGTTGTAATATTCTATTCCCTCGATGGTTTTCATATCAGCGCGGTGGATATGACCACAGATGACCCCGTCCACCCGGCGGCGGCGGGCCTCTTCAGCCACGGCATGTTCGTAGTTGTCGATAAACTGCATGGCATTCTTCACTTTATGCTTCAGGTAATTTGAGACCGACCAGTACCGCAGTCCCATTTTTTCCCGCACGGCGTTCACCCAGCGGTTCAGGACCACCGAGGCCTCATACGCACCGCTCCCCAGTACCGCCAGCCATTTGGCGTGGGTGACAATACTGTCGAATTCGTCTCCATGCAGCACCAGCAGTCTCCGGCCGTCGGCGGTGTGATGTTCGCAGGAACGGCAGATTTCGATGTCGCCCATTTTCAGGCCGATGTGGTCCCGGGCGAACTGATCATGGTTTCCGGGGATATACGAGACCTTGGTTCCTTTGCGGGCCTGACGGAGAATTTTCTGCACCACGTCGTTGTGGAGCTGATCCCAGAACCAGCTTTTCTTCAGCCGCCAGCCGTCGATCATGTCCCCGACCAGATAGAGATTCTGGGTGGTGTGGTGCCGGAAGAAATCCAGCAGGCAGTCGGGGCGGCTGGATTTAGCGCCCAGATGCAGATCAGAGATCCAGATGGTGCGGACGTGCTGAACGGTGTCTTCGGAATCGACCATTTGAATCATATCGCGCTCTCCAGTGAGGTGGAATGAGGATGGAATTGCTCCAGATGAAAGTTCCAGAAGGTCTCAAAAGCTTTTTCCTGAGTATTCTCCTCTGCATGGACCCGGGCTTCTTTACTCATGCCGGCCAACAGGGAGGGGGCGGACAGCAGTTCGTTCAGGTGCCCACACAGTCCTTCCGGGGTCATGGGCCGGACCACCCGGCCGGTGACGTTCTCCTTCATGGCAAAACGGGTGCCGCTCTTTCCGGACACAATCACCGGCAGACCCGAGGACTGTGCCTCCATAAGCACCACGCCGAAGGTATCGGTTTCGCTTGGGAAGGCGAACAGATCACAGGAGGCATAGATCCGTTGCAGATCCTCTCCGGTCTGTCGTCCGGTGAATACGGCCGGGAACCCGTCGAGTTTCGCCTTCAGAGTGTCGAGATAGGGGCCGTCCCCCACCACAATCAATTGGGTGTCGTTCCGGATCTGACACAGCTGCTGGAAGCTGTAGACCAGGCAGTCGAGGTTTTTCTCCTCGGAGACCCGACCGACGTACAACAGTTTGTGGGGATGGGGTCCCCATTGATCCCGCAGGTCCGGATCACGTTTGGAGGGGTGGAAGAGATGACTTTTAACCCCGCGGCCCACCACCCGCAGTTTATCTGCGTCAAACCCGTGTTCCGCCAGGTCCTCGAGGGTGGCCCGGGAGGGACAGGCAATCTGATCCATCTGACCGTAAAACCAGCGCATAAAATTCCACGATCCCTCCTCTACGGACGGATCCCCGGAGAGCTTGACGGAATACCTCGGAAAATCGGTGTGATAGGTGCCGCCCAGCGGCAGACCCAGAGAGCGGGCGGCCAGTAACCCCAGCATGCCCACGGGTCCGGGAGTGGAGATGTGGACCAGATCGAAGTCCGCTGCCTCCATGTAGGCCATCACTTCCGCCACGTGGGGGACATGCAGCCGCATGCCGGCATAATTGTTCAGTTCCAGCGTTCCCATTTTTTGAAACTCCACCGCCCCTGGCAGCGCACTTTGGCCGGCGGTGAGTACGGTCAGATCCAGTCCGCGGGCTTCCGCCTGCTGTACCCAGTTCCCGATAGTCACGGCCACTCCGCTGAGGTGTTCCGGGGCGTCGACAAACAGTGCCACTCTCGGCTGACCCGGCCGTGAAGGCTTGCGGGGCGGAATGCGGGTCGGGCCACTGTCGGTGGCCGGCTGATAGGAAACCGAGAACCGGGTGCAGAGATCGAACATCAGGGGATAGAGTTCCAGCCGTGTGGCTTCGGTCTCCAGGCCGCGCAGCGGTTTGACCAGCCGATGCCAGTTCACCATATCCCGGAAGCGCCAGCCTTTGGCGGCGCGGAGGTTGTGGATCATGTTGGGAATATGCTGAGACTGAATCGTCATGCGGTCACCTGGGGTTTGGTAGATGATCACACTATAGTCCCCATGCATTAGCAGATGGTAAGCGGGAGCTTTTGAAAGCGTCAGCAGATGGTTAGAACATGATGAAAACCGCTAAAAGCCACTTGATGTTGGGGTTGTGAATAACTGAACACCCCTATGATGTGTTTTCAGATCATGACAACCACGGACCGGCGCGGACGAGCACGGACCCATGCAGGAGAAGAAGAGAAGGTCAGGCAGGAGGTATTTCTATCCCTGCGTCGCTACTCCGAAAACTGCTTTGCCCTAGCCGCCTGTAACGCGGTCCGCGTGAGTGTCCGCGTCGTCTGAGGTTGTCACAATCAAAAATTCTCGGGAAAGGGCTCCTATTCGTCCATGACCACCAATTGGGGGATGCGCCCTCATTGAGGGCGGCGCGCAGAAATTCTTTCCAAGTTCCGGTCGGACTGGTAGGATTCCGCTATGACAGATCTGCCGCCTCCACCGCCGCCCGTCACCACCTCTCAGGGAGATTCCTGGATCAAGCGGAACTGGGGCTGGGCGATTCCGGGAGGATGCTGTGGTTGTCTGGTGATCTCGCTTCTGATGTTCGCGGCGATCGCCATGCTGGTGGTGGGCATGTTCCGGAATTCGGAGGTGGTGCAACAGGCGATGGAGAGGGCGGCCACAGATCCTGAACTGGTTCAGGAACTGGGGACTCCTCTTAAAGCCGGATATTTGATCAGCGGAAACCTTCAGACCAGTGGGTCCAGCGGAACAGCGGACCTGCTGATACCCATCTCCGGACCGAAGGGGTCCGGGTCCATGGTGCTTGTCGCGGTGAAATCCGGCGGCACCTGGACGTTCACCACACTGAAGGTGTCACTGAGTGAGGCTGAGGAACAGCTGAACCTACTGCCCGGGGAGTGACTCCGGGGTGGAGGAGCCAATCTGGTGGGTTTCGGCCTCCAGTTTGAGCCTGTCCAGTTTGGAGATCGGCAGTGAAGCCAGCAGTTCCATGCGGTGCTTCAGCACTTGAGCTGTCCGTCCGAACGCGCGCCGTTGTTCTTCTGCGGGGGCATCAGAGGGATCCTCCATGCCCCAGTGGGACAGCAGGGGCTGACCCGGCCATACCGGGCAGGATTCTTTGGCATTGTCGCAGAGGGTGATGACAAAATCGAAATGGACGTCTTTGAACTCCTCCCAGGATTTGCTGCGGGCGTCGGAGCAGTCGATCGCAAAGTCCTCCCGCAGGATGGTCAGGCCCATGGGATGGGGCTCACCTTTGGGATCGGATCCGGCGCTGACGGCCTCAAACAGGTTGGAATAAAAATGTTTGGTGATGTATTCCGCCAGAATGCTTCGGGCGGAGTTTCCGGTACACAGGAACAGAAGTTTATAGGGGGTGGTGCTCATGGGAGTTATGGGGTGTTTTGCAGGTTCAATGATTCCGGGAGAGTCTGGACGTAGGCTTTGATGGAGTCCCGCACCTTTCGGTAGGGCTCGAGCTGCTCCTCTTCGGAGGCGCCGTTGGCGGCGAGTTCTCTGGCGAGGCGGGGTGGATCCTCAAAGCTGTGGTGGACCACCTTGCAGTCGGCCGGGAACCAGGGACAGGTTTCGTGGGCGTGATCGCAGACGGTGACCACCACATCGATGGGGGTTTCCCTGAAGTCATCGATATGCTGGGAGGTCTGACCGGAAATATCCACTCCGGCCTCGGCCATGACCTTCACGGCGTTGGGATTGAGTCCGTGGGTTTCAATCCCGGCGCTGTAGACCGTAATCAGGTCGGATTTAAGGGAGCGGGTCCAGCCCTCGGCCATTTGGCTGCGGCAGGAGTTTCCGGTGCAAAGATAGAGGAGGTTCATTAAGTTCCTTTTGGGATAACGTTGGAGGGAGGAGTGCGAACGTCGAACTTCCAACATTGAACATCGAACATCGAATTTCCTA
>CAZVCO010000006.1:16861-22430 GCA_964625795.1 uncultured Verrucomicrobiota bacterium
CCCGCCAGGCTTTGATTCAGAATCCATCCAAACGGTTCCAGTTCCGCCCGGCGCAGGTCCTCCTGCAGCCGTTCCGCTTCGTGTACCGGCGTGGCTTCCGGCAGGGTCACCAGGAGGATACGGGTGAATGCCGGATCTCGGAGCTTGGGCAGCAGATCCTTCACGTATCCGGGCAGGTCACCCTGATCCCGCAGCACCTCCCGGTGATAGGCCTCGGAGGCATCCAGCAGCAGGAGCGTGTGCCCGGTGGGGGCGGTGTCCAGCACTACAAATTGATCCTGACCCTGTGCCACCGTCTTCGCAAAGGCCTGAAAGACCGCAACCTCCTCCGTACAGGGGGAGCGCAGTTCCTCTTCGAGCAGGGCCCGGCCGGCTTCATCCAGATCCTTGCCGGCGCTGGCCAGCACCTCCTCCACGTGGGCACGGGTGACGTCGGCCGGGTCGATGCAGGTGACCTCCAGATTCGGCAGGGCCACACCCACACTGTCGGCCACGTGGGCGGCCGGATCGGTGGTGGAAAGATGAACCGGAAGTCCGCGCAGGGCCAACCCTCTGGCGATAGCCGCGGCCAGAGTGGTTTTACCCACCCCGCCTTTTCCCATGGTCAGCACCACTCCCGGACCTCCGGAGGCAATACGGTCCACCAGTTCCGCAAGTGTGTCTGTGTCGGGAAACGGGGGCGGTTGGATGTCGGCGGGGGGCAAAGGGTCGCCATTGAGGAAGGCGCGCAAGGATGCAGCACCCACCAGTCCGCCCGGCCGGAAGGGAAGGGTGGAGGAGGGCAGGGAGGCGAGGGCGTCAGGCAGGTGATCCAGACTTTCCCGGGCCCGCTGACTCCAGGAGAGCACCAGAGGATCGTCGCTGCCGTCCGCTTCCAGCAGTCCATTGATAGCCAGCACAAGACCGTTTATCTGTTCCTGTTTCAGTTCGCCTGCCGCCCGGGCGGCCTCTTTGAGGGCGCTCACTTCGGGACGGCTGACCAGCACCACCCGGGTTTTGGAGGAGTCGCGCAGGGTGTTCAGTGCCTGCTCGTAGATGAGCCGCTGCTCTTTCAGTCCGGCCAGCGGGCCCAGGCAGGAGGAGCCGGTTTTGTTTTCAGCAATGAAATCGTTCCAGGCTGCCGGCAGGGCAAGGAGACGGAGGGTGTGCCCGGTGGGGGCGGTGTCCAGCACCACGTGATCGTAGGTCTTCAGCACCTCGGGATCGCCAACCAGTTTGGTGAATTCGTTAAAGGCGGCAATCTCCACGGTGCAGGCCCCGGAAAGCTGCTCCTCAATATTCCGCAGGCTTTCCTCGGGCAGCACCCCCCGTAACGGCTCCACCATCCGTTCCCGATAGCGGGCGGCGGCCTGCATGGGGTCGATGTTGAGGGCGGACAATCCGGCCACGCCTGTTACCGGCCCGGCTTCCGCCGTGAGGCCGGTTTCCAGCACTTCATCCAGATTGGAGGCGGGGTCGGTGCTGACCAGCAGCACCTTTTTCCCTTCATCCGCCAGGCGGATGGCGGAGGCGCAGGCCAGAGAGGTTTTGCCAACCCCGCCTTTGCCGGTGAACAGAAGGATGGCGGGGGGAGATTGAAGCCAATCGGTCATCCGCAGCATCCCTGAGAAGCAGCCTCGGTTTTGATTCCGCAGATCTTCCCGAGCTGTTCCCGGGTGGGGTAGAAGCCGGCAGCCATGAGGGTGCCGTCGAGCAGAACATAGGGGAGGCTTTCCTGACCGCCGGACTGCAGGCGGGCTTTGACGGTTTCGTTTGAGGTGAAATCGAGCGGCTGTTGACCGAGGTTGTGACGCTCGACCGTGATGTTCTGTGATTTGAGCCATTCCAGATCGGCGTTGAGCCTGACCAGTTCCGGATCGACGGAGGGGCCACAGACGCCACTGGAGCAACAGAGGGGGGGATCGTAAATATCGAGTTGTTTCATGAGGAGGCTTTCGGGGTTGGGGTGGGGATGAGGCAGCCGCCCTCGGTGAGGACATCGCGCACGTCCTGGGTGTTCAGGAGTTTCTTCAGGGCGGTCAGATCCTGACGGAACACCGGTTCGGTGGCCGCCAGGTCCTGCAGGCAGGCCAGGTTGCGGTGCAGTTCTTCCGGGGGTTCCCCGGGCAGAGAATAAATGATCCAGTTCTGATGACGGGAGGTTTCCACCAGTCCGGCTTTTTTCAGAATGCCCAGATGACGGGAGGTGTTGACCTGGGAGACGTCCAATACATGCTGCAGATGACAGACGCACAGCGGGGAGTGCCCCAGAAGGTGCAGGATCCGCAGCCGGGTCTCGTCGCAGAAACATTTGTAAACTTGAATAAGATTCTCCATGTGAATTAGTATATACGTATATATGAATATACGCAAGTAAAAAAAGTTTAAGGGAGCGTGGACGCTCAGGTGAATCAGATCCTTGGCTGGCCGACATGGCGGCCGTTAGACGTCAAACGAAACCAGTCCGCTTTCGCGCAGGCTGAGGAAATAGGAATGTTGTCCAGGCTGCAGCTGCCCCACGATAATGTGGTCGAGCACTTTGATGCCCAGCACCTTGCCGGCCGCGATCAGGTCGCGGGTGATTTTCAGGTCCTCCGGGGAGGGGGAGGTGGTGCCGGAGGGATGATTGTGGGCCACCAGCACGGCGGCCGCCCGGTGCCGGATGGCGGTCTGAAACACTTCCCGGCTGTGAACCAGACTGGAGTTGAGCAGTCCCTGGGTCACTTGTACCGGCGGACATTTCAATTTGTTGCGGGTGTCCAGAGCAAAGACCCAGAAGCGTTCCTGCTCCAGTTCCCGGGCCTGTTCACGCAGGAGCCGGGCGGCATCCTCCGGTCCGGTGATTTTGGGAGACTCCTCGGCCTGTTCCTGACTGAGGCGCCGGGCCAGTTCCAGCGCGGATTTCAGTTCCCGTGCCTTGGTGGGGCCGATCCCTTTCAGTTGACTCAGCGCTTCCGGGCTGGCCCGCACCAGGGCGGTGAGTGATCCGAACCGCTGTATCAGTTCGCGGGACAGATCGACCACGTTGTGTCCTTTGGTGCCAAAGCGCAGCAGAATAGCCAGCAGCACTTCATCCGGAACATGCTCTGCCCCGATACGGTCAAACATTTCCCGCGGCTGCAGCCGTTTGGGAAGGTCTTTGGCCGTGACGTAAGGGGTTTCGGAGGGCTCTGACATATTGGTATATCTCTCGCAAAGACGCAGAGGCGCAAAGTTTTATTTTGAAATTTGTTCTATGTCACTTCCTGCTGACCAATGATCCGTCTTCGCGCAAGCAGGCCACTGACCAATGACCAATGACAAATGACTAATGACGAAATGAAAAAGGGCCTTCTTTCTCCCAAACCGCCCGGATTTCATCTGCCGCTTTGTTACCGGCCCTCACCCATTGGGAGTTCATCTGATTCCGGAACCAGGTGCGCTGGCGTTTGGCATACTGCCGGGTACGGGTGGCGGTTTTTTCAATGGCCTGATCTTTGGTGAGATCGCCCCGCAGACAGGCGGCGGCCTCGGCGTATCCGATGGCCTGGGCGGCAGTTCCGGTGAGCGCATTGGACGCAAGCAGGGTTTCGGTTTCCTCCATTAGTCCTTCATCAAACATCCGGACCGCCCGACGGTGGATACGTTCGGTCAGCACGTCCACCGGACGCTGGAGAACGGGAATCCGGAATTGGGGCACCTGCCAGGAGGAGGGCAGGGGTTTTCCCGCTTCCCGCCAGGCGATGGCCCGGGCCAGGCGGCGGGGATTCTCGGGATCGGCCAGCTGCTCCAGCGCGGCAGGATCCGCCTGCTGAAGCCGGGCCTGCAAGTCCGCCACGCCCTCCGGAAGATCCTCCGGGGTGGGAACATCCTCCTCTTCGATTCCTGAGGTGAGGGCCCGGAAATAGAGACCGGTACCCCCCACGGCCAGGGTGGGACGGCCGTCCATCTGCCGGCGCACGGCGCGCAGCCAGTCGCCCACGGAAAACGGGGTTCCCGGGTCGACCAGATTCAGCCCGGCATAGTCATAGTGGGCGATCTCTGTGGCGGTGGGTTTGGCGGTGCCGATGTTCATCTCCCGGTACACCATCATGGAGTCCACGGAGAGAAGACGGAGGCCCATACGGTCCGCCAGCGTGTGGGCCAGCTCGGTTTTCCCGGAGGCGGTGGGGCCGCTCAGCAGGAAAAGCGGAGTGGTCATCGGTCCTGTGGAGCGGGTTTACGGAAACCGGAGATCATGTAGAGGCCCACCCCGATACAGATACAGCTGTCGGCAATATTAAAAATCGGCCAGGAGTACTCACCCACGTACCAGTGAATAAAATCGACCACATGGCCGTACTGCAGCCGGTCGGACAGATTTCCGATGATTCCCCCGGCCAGCAGACCGAAGGCGGTCTGTTCCAGAACGGTGTTTTCGAACAGTTTAACCCGGAACACGATCATCAGCGCAAAGACGGTGACGGAGACCAGAGCGAGAATTTCAGGGTGATCCTGAAAAAGGCTGAACGCGGCTCCGGTATTAAAGGTGCGGGTGAAACTGAAAAATCCGGGGATCACCTCACGGCTTTCGTACAGCTCATAATTCTCGAGGAACCAGCGTTTACTGAGCTGGTCCGCAATCACGGCCACCAGGGCGATTGCAAAAGGCCACCGGGGGGCAGAGGAGGCCCGGGCGTTCATCACCACTTTTTGAAGCTCTGGCCGAACGGACGGTATCCGGCCCGGCTCTGCTCCATTTTGGCCTGGGCCTGCACGCTGTACCGGGTGTAGGGGATCACCTCGAGACGGGCGGGTTCGATGCGGACACCGGTCAGTTCGCAGATCCCGTAAGTTCCCTCCTGAATCCGCATCAGGGCCTCATCCACTTCGTACATCACGTCCTCCTCCGCACTGGCCAGGCTCAGAGCGAATTCACGGTCAAAATTGTCAGTGCCATGATCTGCAGAGTGCTGGGCCGCTCCGGAAAGATCGGCGCCGGTCTCGCGTCCGGCCCGGTGAAGATTGTCGGTGGTCAAAAAGCGGATGTCTCCCTGCAGGCGGTCGCGGAGTTCGAGCAGAATCTTTTTGAATTTCTTCAGATCCCGCTTGTTCATAGGTTTTACTTTCGGCTTCACTGGAGTCTCCTCGTCCAGACCGGCCTGACGCGCAGATTTGCGCGGAGCGGGTTTTCGGCCCCGGGGCAGCGGCACGGTTGCAGATGTAGAGGAGGGTGCGGAGGTCTTCTTTTTGGCACTCTTCTTCGCAACAGTTTTACCAGCCGCAGCTTTTTTCTTAGCTCCGGTTTTGGAGGCTGCGGTTTTCTTTTTCGTCCCGGTCTTTTTAGCCGTGGCTTTCTTTTTAGCTGCAGGTTTCTTCTTCGCCGTTGATTTCCCGGCCGCGGATTTCTTTTTGGCGGCAGACGTTTTCTTCGACCCGGCAGACGGAGCTGCTTTGGCAGAGGTTTTTTTCTTGGAGGCGGTTTTGGACGTTTTTTTCTTAGTGGCCACGGTCGGATTCCTTTGCGCGAACAACTCCCGGTAGGGAGAAAGTGAAGTTTGGAAGTGTATATGGACGAATCAGCCCCTGTCAATGGTGAAGAAACGGGCTTCACCTCTGCGAGGGGCATATC
>CAZVCO010000006.1:22468-26365 GCA_964625795.1 uncultured Verrucomicrobiota bacterium
AAAAGGAAGTTGGGTATTACGCCTTCGGCGCATAAGTCCTGTCCGACAAAGATGACGGCCTGAAAGGCCATCCTCCGTATGTTTAGCCATCCTCCGTTTCTCTCATGTTCACCAGTTCCGGGATGGACCCCACCTCCGCGAATGCCGATCCCTTCTTGCAGAAAAGGCTCTGATCCTTTAGGAAAGGAGAATGACACAGCTCCCCCAGGTTCCCCGTCGACGTTTTGGCCGCACTGAACTTTCCATGCCTGTCTTCACCACAGGCGGCATGCGGTATCAGCAGGGCTGGGAGGATCTTCCGCCGGAAGACGTGGAGGCCGCCTCCACCGAAAACGTCCGGGCCTGTGTGCAGGCGTCCTTAAAATACGGTATTCCCCATATTGAAACGGCCCGTGGGTACGGGACGTCGGAGTGGCAGCTGGGGGAGGTGTTCCGGGACATTCCGAGGGAGGATCTGATTGTGCAGACCAAGATCGGCCCCAATGAAACTCTTGAGGGATTCATTGAGTCATTTGAAACCAGCATGTCGAAACTGCGGCTGGACCACGTGGATCTGCTGTCGATTCACGGCATCAACAACGAGGAGAAATATCAGCGGAGTCTGGAGTACGCGGTTCCCCAGATGCTGAAGTGGCGGGAACAGGGGCGGATCCGTTTTCTCGGCTTCTCCACCCACGGACCGGCCGACATCATCATGAAATCGGCCTTCTCCGGCTGTTTCGATTACATGAATGTGCACTGGTACTTCATCAATAACGATAACTGGTCGGCGATCGAGGCGGCGGCGCATCAGGACATGGGGGTCTTTATCATCAGTCCCAGTGACAAAGGCGGAAAACTCTATGAGGCCCCGCAGAAACTGCGGGACTTCTGCGCCCCCCTGACCCCCATGCAGTTCAATGATCTCTTCTGCCTCAGTCGGGATCAGGTGCATACTCTCAGCCTGGGGGCGTCCCGGCCCTCTGATTTTGACGAGCACGTGGAGGGAATGAAGTGGTATGACGACCGGAAGGCCATCACCGCGGACATTGCGGCGAAAATTTATGAGGAGGTGGATGCCCATTTTGTTCCGGGCTGGCATAAAACCTATGCGGCAGGGATTCCTACTCAGGACCGCTGTCCGGGTGGCATTCACGTGCGCGAGATTTTGCGGCTGTACACCTGGGCCAAGGGGTTGGACATGGTGGAGTTTGCCAAGAGCCGCTACAACATGTTCAGCAACGGGAGTGACTGGTTTCCAGGTGATTCACCGGAGGGGTTTGATGAGAAGGCCATGGAGACCGCACTTGTGCATAGTCCGCACCGGGACCGTATCATCGGCTATCTGCATGAGGCCCATGACCTGTTGAAAGGTGAAGAGGTGAAGCGTCAGAGTGAAACGGAGAAGGAGTCCACATGAGTACCCCGCCTTTTGGTGACGCCGAAATCGAATTTCCGGTCGAGGTTCATTTCCGCATTGTCTGTCTGGAAAGCGATCCGGTGCGGGCTGCGGTCCGCGCCACGGCTGCCAGTCTGGGCCTCGACAAGCAGTTGGTGAGCGGGAACGCCAGTTCGGGTGGAAAATACCTCAGCTTTCAACTCACCCACACCGTGGCCTCCAAAGAAGAGATGCAGCAGATCGATCAGGCCTTCCGCTCGGTGGATGGCGTGAAGATGGTGCTGTAGCTTTTTTTGCAGGATCTACCGGACAGGAAGGATGGGGTTCACCTGAGATTGATTGCGTAGCCCCGATCTTCAGATTTCCACAACCGCAGACGACGCGGACACGCGCGGACCCATGCAGGGGTTATTGCAGTTTTGGCTTCATCACCGGGTTGTTTAGAGATGGAGGGGATTCCTCCGGCCTGAACTTCCCGGCCTTTTCTGCATGGGTCCGCGCTGGTCCGCGTCGTCTGCGGTTGTTTTTCGAGGTCGACCCCGGAAAACGCCCGGTCGACTGCAGCGGGCAGGGACTGGAAGAGATCAACAATTGTAGGATGCGCGTGCAATCTGCCCTTACCTCAGCATGGACTTGACCTGAAGGAAACCGCACGGTTGGCTTTGCCTATGCGGCGATTCCTGAAACGTCTTCTCCTTGTGCTTACGGCAGTCCTCGCCGTACTGATCCTGTTGTGTGCGGGATTTCTGGGGTGGGGGCAGTGGCGGTATCATCATACCCTGGCTGAATTGCGGGAGCAGGGGGAGCCGGTCCTTCTGACCGATCTTGAGGCTCCGTCGGTTCCCCCGGAGGAGAATGGATTTGAAGAATGGCTGCAGGCTTGGGAGATTCTGGAGTCCGAAGAGTGGACGCGCGTCCGTGATTTGATGCAGGATCTGGATTTCGATCAGGACGAATGGACGGCAGAAGAGCAGCTGAAAATGAAAAGAGATATCGCTCAGTCTGAGATCTGGTCCCGTTTACAGCAGCAGTTGGAGAAAGCCGTAACCAAGCCGGTCATCCTTATTCCCCGCATCCAGAAGTCCACGGAGATCTTGTATCTTACTGAGCGCCTGGAGTTTTTTAATGCCATGACCCGTGGCATCGGGGTGTTCATCGAAACCGGGAATGCCGAACGCGCTCAGGATCTGTTGATGCTATCCGTTCAGTTAGATCAAGCCATGGATGCGCAGCCTGTTTTGATAAACCTCTTAGTGGATATTGCTCAGCAGGCTTTGATCGTGGCTCAAATTGAAGAGGGGTTCCGTCAAGGAATGCCGTTGAATCAGACTGATATCGATGTCTTAAACAAGTGGTTGACTGAAGCCAGGCAGATCCATTTCGACAATGTGGTCGAACATGAACGACTTTATATGGCGAGTATATTAGATGATGATCTAAGTAAGGACCGATTGAAGGGTCTGATGCTGTGGTTCAATCTTTCCAGGTGGCATTGGTTGGCATCTTTTTTTGATGCGTATCTGAAAACCTGTCTCCCGGATACCTGGGGCCAAATGGAAGAGGTGCTCCCTCAAACAAAACTTCTTTCCTATCAACGTGACGGAAGTCTCAAAACCCAGGAAGACGAAATATCTTTCTGGAATATGGTCAGCCCGACACTGATTCCCGGTTTTAGTTCCTCTGTTGAAAGGGCGGATCAGCACAAGGCCAGGCTTCAGGTGACTCAGGTGGGCCTCACTCTTGAAACCATCCGGCGCAACACCGGATCGTATCCTGAGACCCTGCGCACCTTCCCGGCGTCACTGCGCACAGACCCGTTTACGGGAGATCCGCTGAAATATGAGCTGTCAGAGGGTCGGCCAGTGATCTACAGCGTCGGACCCAATGGCCGGGATGATGACGGGGAATATCAGTATGGGTCAAAAAGCGAACAGGATGATATTACTTGGGATCTGTGTCCTCAGCCCACGGTGGAGCAGCCTTAATATGGAAACCGCGCGTTCGATCGGACTGGCAGTGATGACGATTCTGCTCAACATCGGGCTGATGCTGGTGAAGATTCTCACCGGGATTTTCGGCAATTCCTATGCCCTGATTGCGGACGGGATTGAGTCGGCCGCAGATGTGTTCACCTCTCTGCTGACCTGGGTGGGGTACCATCTCTCGCTGCGCCCCCCGGACGACAAACATCCCTTCGGACATGGTAAAATTGAGTCCCTGACCGGGATTTTTTCCGGTCTGGTGCTGTTGGGGGCGGCGGGCGGCATCGCCTGGATGAGTGTACGGGAAATTCTGACCCCGCATCATGTGCCCAAATGGTTCACCCTGCCGGTACTGATTCTGGTGGTGGTGGTGAAGGAGGCCATGTCCCGCCGGATTCTGGGCATCGCTGGTGAGGTGGACAGCCGTTCGCTGGAGGGAGATGCCTGGCATCACCGCTCTGATGCCATCACCTCGGGCGCGGCTGCGGTAGGATTGACTCTTGCCCTGCTGGGGGGTAAAAAATGGGCGGCTGCGGA
>CAZVCO010000006.1:26554-32480 GCA_964625795.1 uncultured Verrucomicrobiota bacterium
GGTGGATCCCGAGATGACCATCCGGGACGGCCACGAAGTGGGGCATCAGGTCAAAGACCATTTGATGAACGCCTACCCACAACTTATGGATGTGGTTATCCATCTGGAGCCCTGGGAACCGTCTACGTGATCTATGAAAAAACGACCTCAGGGTCGGTAGCGCTCCTCTCGGATTGCTCGGTTTCATTGTCAATTTCGTTCTGATCTCACCCGGCAAGGGCTGAAAGGTTAGTGGAGCTATTTTATTCTATGAGAAGGACTTAGTGAAATTCCGGCAACAGCCGTAATCGTAATGCGCCTCTGGCGCACAAGTCCTGATCGTAATCGTGCTCGAAAAACCATTTTGGTGTTTCCATTCCGATTCCGATTACGATCACGATTACGCGTACGAGACACAAACCGATCAGGCTTTAAACTGAATCACATTGGTACATAATTTCCGATAACCCTTTATAGTAAGAACTTACTATAAAAGTCCGTGCAGACCTGTCTCACCCGGCAGACCCCCGGTTCGTTTCCTTGTAACTGTCCCTATCTTTGTTATAGTTATTTACTTATGTCGTACGTTTCCACTCCAGCCAGGCCGTTGTTACCCCAAATGAGCACTCTGTTGTTCACGATGATTGTGTGCAGCTTGGTTGGTGGGGGACTCACGGGGTGCAGGTCTGTACCGGAGTCGGCTCCTGAGGTGTCGGAGGTCCCTCAGAGGTGGCCTGTTGACACGCAGGAAAGAGTGAACACGGAGTCACCCCCCGATGCTGCCTGGTGGCAGGCGCTGGGCAATCCGGAATTGGATGGTCTGATCCAGCAGGCGGTGAACCAAAGTCCTTCTCTGGATGTGGCCAGGTCCCGGGCACGTGCCGCCCGTTATCTGGTGGGCGCTGCGGAGGCCCGGCTTCGTCCCCAGTTGCGGGCTGGGGGCCTGGTTGCGCAAATGGAATTGAGCGAGCAATTGCCCATTCTGGATTCGTTTATTGCCCAGGGGCTGGTGGACACCCGTCAGGAATTGTTCTCAGCCTCTTTCGACGCGGCCTGGGAGGTGGATGTGTTCGGCTCTAACCGGCATCGTGTGGCCGCCGCAGAGGCCAGGGCGGAGTTGGCGGACGCCGCATTGGAGGATGCGCACCGGACCCTGGTGGCCGAGGTGGCGAGAAATTATTTTGAACTCAAGAACCGTCAGCGCCAACTGGAGTTGATGAAACGTCGGCGGGACGTGATGCAGGACCTGGCCGAGTGGCAGCGCGCCCGATTCCGGACCGGGGTGGGCAGCGAGGGGGCGGTGGCGGAGGCCACTGCGGAAGCCCTGCAGCCGCAGGCCCGTCTGCCCGCGCTCCAGGCCGGCGTGCTCGCCGCACGTGCACGGCTGGCCGTGCTGTGTGGCCTGCAACCGGGGGATCTTCCCGGGCTGAATACGCCGCTTTCGCTGGAGGAAGTGGAGTTCGACCCCGTGCCGGTGGGGCTGCCCGGAGATTTGTTGCGCCGTCGCCCCGATATACGTCAGGCAGAACATGCGCTTCTCGCAGCTGAAGCTATGACGGACGCACGTGCGGCGGATTTGTATCCCTCTTTTCTGCTGACGGGAACGGCCGGCCGCCAGGCGCAACGGTTTTCAGAGTTGGAGGAATCGGAAAGCGGCAGCTGGCTGATCGCGCCCTCGATTCAGTGGACCTTTTATCAGGGAGGCGGGTTGCGGGCCGGTCTTGATGCCGCCCGGGCGGAACAGGAAGCGGCCCGGGCGGCTTATCAGCAGGCGGTGCTGCGCGCGGTGGCGGAAACGGAAACCCGCCTGAATGGATATCTGGCGGCTCATCAGACACGGCAGGAACTTGAAGCGGCTTTGACTCAGGTGGAACGGGCTCTGCGTATCGCAGAGGACGCTTTCGAAACCGGTGTGGCCACCGAAGGGGACGTTCTGAAAGCGGAACTCGCAACCGTGTCGACCGAATCCGGTCTGGTCCAGGCGCAGATCGATGTGTTGACCTCGCTGGTGGCCCTGCACAAGGCGCTGGGTGGAGGCTGGCAACTGCCGGAGAGGGACGGGAACAGAGCGGAGTTATGAGCCGTAAACCCGCTGGTACAGTGCGGGAACCAGAACCAGCGTAAAGAGAGTCGACACAAACAGACCGAAAATCAGGGTCCAGGCCAGACCGGAAAAAACCGGGTCGAAGGCGATGGGGATGACGGCCAGGAGGGCAGTGCCTGCGGTGAGCAGAATGGGGCGGGTGCGGAGAGCACCGGCTGAAAGCAGTGCCTCGCGTACGCTTTTGCCCTTCTTCTCCTCGCTGCGCGTGAAATCAATCAGCAGGATGGCATTGCGCACCGCAATCCCGGCCAGCGCAACGATACCGATCATGCCGGTGGCGGTGAAGGGAATGCCCACGGGAACTCCGGCGGTTTCCTTGGTCAGCAGGAGATTCAACAGCCAGAAACCCGGCAGCACGCCCACCAGCGTAAGGGGAATACTGGAAAGCAGAATTCCGGACACCGCATAGCTGCCGGTTTCATACACCAGCAGGGCGTAAATGGCCACCACCGCGATTCCCAGGGCAATGCCCAGATCCCGGAACACCCGCCGGGTGATGAACCATTCCCCCTCACCGTCGAAGCGCACGTCGATGTTCGCGGGGATCTCTCCATTTCCCCTCAATTCTTCGATCTTTTCGGTCAGTTCGAGAATCAGTTCCACCGGCATGCGTCCACCGGTCTCGCCGGTCACGTAGACCACCTGACGCAGATTCTTTCGCTCGATCACCTGTTCGGTGGTCATGGTGCGGAAACTCCCCAGCGAGCCCAGGGTGAGAACCCGTCCGTCCACCCGGACAAGCGGAAGATCCAGAACCTCCTCCGGGGTAGACCGTTTGTGTGCGGGCAGGCGGATTCGGACCGGGCGGGGACGGATTTCATCCTCCTCCCGCATGACGGTGAGGTCTGCGCCGCGCAAGGCACCGGCCACCAGTTTGCCCGCCTCCGCTTCCGTAATACCGGCCAGTCCGGCTTTGCGGCGGTCGATTTCGAATACCTGTTTCTCTGTGACAGACTCCAGGGAGCTGTCCACACCCAGGAGACCATCGGTTTCGTGGAAAAGCGTCTCCACCCGCCGGGCAGTGCTCACCAGATCCGGGTACGGCGTGCCGGGGGAACCAACGATCTCGGCCACCACGGGGGCCAGCACGGGCGGCCCCGGAGGGCGTTCCACCACCTTCACAGTGGCCCCGTATTTTTCGGCCACGGGGCGGGTGGCCTCCCACAGGCGCAGGGCGATTTGATGACTGCTGTGACGGCGTTTCTCGTCCTGAAGAAGATTGATGCGGATGTCGCCCACGGTAGGGCCTTCGCGCAGATAATATCCACGGACCAGGCCGTTGAAATCCACCGGGCCGCCCACACCTGTGTAGGCGGTCACATCAAGCACCTCTTCCTGACG
This sequence comes from uncultured Verrucomicrobiota bacterium, assembly GCA_964625795.1. Lineage (GTDB taxonomy): Bacteria > Verrucomicrobiota > Kiritimatiellia > SS1-B-03-39 > UBA6053 > UBA6053. The sequence continues at coordinate 29,979 of CAZVCO010000006.1, forward strand.
GAGCGCGATGACGGACAATTCCCTGACCAGTCCCGTGGTGTCCTCCAGAGTGGCACCTTCCGGCTGATCGATCACAAACTGCAGAGATTCGGCGTTGTCATTGGGCAGCAGCTTGAGAGGGATCCAGCCGAGAAACGGCATGGCCACTGCGCCGATAAACAGGAGAAGCAGTCCCAGAATCAGGCCGTAGGCCTTGCCCCGGTGATCCAGAAAGGGCGACACCAGACGGGCGTAAATGCCGGATTCGGCGGAGGCCCCGTCGTCGGTGTCCGACTGGTTTTCTTTCCCGTTTTTGTCCTCCTTTTCGCGGAAGACGAGTTTGGCCAGCCAGGGGGCGATCAGGGAGGCCACGGCCGTGCTGCTCAGCATGGCCACCGGCACCGTAAGGGCCATGGGGGCCATGTAGGGTCCCATCAGACCGGTCACGAAGGCCAGGGGCACAAACGCGACCACCACCACGAGACTGGTCAGGACCATGGGAGGAACCACTTCGCCCACCGCCACCGCGATGTTCTCCAGAAATCCCCGGCCTTTCCCGGCCGAGGTATGCAGATAGCGGTGGATGTTTTCGATGCAGACGATCGAATCGTCGACAATCAGCCCCAGGGCCACAATCAGGGCAAAGAGTGTGACGCGGTTGAGGGTGAATCCGGCGAGGTAGTTGACCAGCAGGGCGATGGCGAACGTGGTTGGCACCGCGACCAGAACGATCAGGGCCTCCCGCCATCCCAGGAAGACCGCCAGCACCACCATGACCACCATCGAGGCCCCCAGCAGAGAAAACACCAGCCAGTTCACCGCGTAATCCGCCGAATCCCCGTAGTCACGGGTGACATCGATCGCGACGCCCTCTGCGGCGAAGAGTGGACGAAGGCGTTCAACCGCCTCATGAATTTCATCGCTGATGGCCACGGCATTCATCCGCGGACGTTTGGCCAGAGCGAATGTGACCGCGTTCCGATCGGGTTCATGTCCGGTGACAGACGCATCGGGTTTGTCCGAAGCCGGTCCTTTGGAGAAGCGCACGTGGCTGGTGGCCTCGACCGGAGCCTGAACCACGTGGGCGACGTCACGCAGATATACCGGGCGGCCCTCATGGCTGGAGACCACCAATTCCCTCAGCTCCTCGGTGGACGCGAAGGGACGTCCGACCTCGACGGGAATGTGACGGTTGCGTTGAATCAGTGCTCCTGCAGAGACGCGGTTATTAAAGCCGGACACCGCGCGTTCCAGTTCGCGCAGCGTGACCCCTCGGGAGGCCATCCGCTGCGGGTCGAGTTCGAGGTGCACCGCCTCATTCCTTCCGCCGACAATAAAAATCAGGCCCACCCCCTCGATAGAGGTCAGTTCATACAGGTACTCCTCCGCCAGTGACAGCAGTTCCGCATCGTCGGCCGTATCGCTGTGGAGGGTAAAGGTCATGAACGGCACGTCGTCCACATACACCGGACGGATCTGGTAGGAGGCGAGCTCAGGCGAGAACCGGTGCTGGTTCCTTTCCAGTCGGCTGCGTACATGCACCGCGCTTTCGGTCGGGTCCTCCCCCACATAAAACCGGACGGTGAGAATGGCACCGTCGCGGAAACTGGAGGAATAGACATATTCCACCCCGCGGGTGGCGAAGAGGGTCTGTTCCATGGGCCACACGATCCGCCGTTCCACTTCAGCGGCGGTGAGGCCGGGAGCGGCCACGAACACATCGATTAGCGGCACGTCAATCTGTGGCTCCTCCTCCCGGGGAGTGAAATAGAGGGCGATCATTCCCCCGAAAAAGGCGAGCAGCACGACCAGAACCGCCAGATCGGACCGCAGCCAGCGGGTCAGGAAGCCTTCCGCCGAACTGTCTCCGCTCATTCCGTCTCCCCGCTGTCCGGCAGGTCCGCGGCCACGCGAAGGACCTGATCGCCCGTATGGAGTCCGGCGAGGATCTCCACCCGGCCGTCGAGTTCTCTCCCCGGGCGCACCAGCCTCCGGTCAATCCGGTTGTCCCCGGTGATCACCCGAACGTAACGCAGGCCGCGAAGGGATTCAACCGCAGTGTCCGGTACCACCAGGGCCGGCTGGTTACGTACAGACACTCTCACCTCCGCATACATACCGGGCAGGGCACCGGACGGTGGATCGAAGGTCAGCTTCACCTCCACGGTGCGGCTGGCCGGATCCACGCGGTCGGTGCGGTTGCGGACGCGGCCTGTCAGGGTACGGTCGAGAGGGGGGAGATGAATCTCCACTTCCGTGCCGGGAGAGAATGCGTCTGCGAGGTCGGCGGGAATAAACGTCACCACCTCAAGTTCCGAGGGATTATAGAGGATCATCACCGGCCGCCCGGGCAGAACCAGATCCCCCGGGTCGTAAAGGGTGTCCATGACCCGGCCGGAGAGGGGACTGGTGAGTTGGGTGTACCCCGTACGGATTTCGGCTGCATCCAATGCGGCGCGGCGCTGCTCCACTGCCCGGGCTGCCTGATCCCGGACCCGTTCTGCATCAATGGCTTCAGTGCGG
>CAZVCO010000006.1:32490-33552 GCA_964625795.1 uncultured Verrucomicrobiota bacterium
CTTCTGCCGCGGCGGAAATATGTTCAAACAGACGTTCCGTGCCCCGAAGGTTTTCGGTGGCCATTTCCAGAGCGGCTTCGGCCTGTGCCCGTTGCGCTTCTGTAAGCGCGGGGTCCACCCGGAGAACAACATCGCCTTTTTCCACGCGCTGGCCGGGCGAAACCTCGACCGCCAGCACTTCGCCGGAGATCTGGGCCGACAACTCCACGGTGTCGCGGGGCATGACGGATGCGGTAAAGGTCCGCAGGACAGGCAGAACCTCCTCACGTACCTCGACCACGTCTGCCCCTGCCGCCGATGGACGGGGATCCGGACCCTCGTTTGCGGGTCGTTTGGCATTGAACAGGCCACCCTGCCAGGCCAGAATCAGGACGATCAGCACTCCGGCTGCCACATATTTGCTTGAGGATTTTAACGTGCTGAATCGCTTGGTGCGGGATGGTGAGGTCATAATGAGGTCCTTTTCACACGTCAAAGCTGAAGAAGTGTGATGAGCGAAATGTCGAATCGGCCTATACGAACCATAGCTGAATTCCGCTGTGTTAAAAAGGAAGGAATCCAATCAAAGACGGATTCATCAGCCCTGGTGTCAGCTGAAATGTGCATAGAGCTGATCCGATGGTGCTCTGTCATCCGGTGTCAGCGTCTTATCACTGAACGGCTTATCGATATGACTCGCGGCCTCTGCTCCTCATCATGCAAGACGTGGATGTCGACCTTACGCCAGGCATCCGGAAGATCCTGTTCAGTTCGCCTGAACTTAAACGGTCTCGCCGTCGATTTCGCCCAGGCTGATGCTGAGCTGATCTTTGGTTTTGATGTCTTTGATCAGACCGTCTTCGAGGTAAAGGACCCGGTCGGAGGCGGCGAGCATTTTATGGTCGTGGGTGGCGCTGATGATGGTGATGCCGAGATCGTTTTTCAGTTCGGAGAGCATCTTGATGATATTCTCTCCGGTTTTGAGATCGAGGTTGCCGGTTGGCTCGTCGGCCAGCAGGATCCGGGGTTTGTTGGCCAGAGCGCGGGCGCAGGCGACACGCTGCTGCTGTCCGCCGGACAACT
>CAZVCO010000006.1:33562-34886 GCA_964625795.1 uncultured Verrucomicrobiota bacterium
GGTCGGGGAGGTGACCGTGCCGTCCCTCCAGTCCCACCCGGTCCAGCGTCTCGGCCGCCACCTGATGCGCCTCGTCGTCGGACATGCCTCCGAAGATCAGGGGCAGTGCGACATTCTCCAGGGCGGAAAGCACTTCGATCAGATTGAAGGTCTGGAAAATATAGCCGATCTTGCGGCAGCGGAGGTAGGCGATCTGCCGTTCATTCATGCTGCCGGTGCTTACACCGTCGATCAGGATCTCTCCCTCGGTGGGGGTGTCGAGTCCCCCAATCAGGTTGAACAGGGTGCTCTTGCCGCTGCCGGAGGGGCCCATGATGCTGAGATACTCGCCACGGTAGATCTCCAGATCCACTCCGCCGATCGCGTACAGTTCGGTTTTCCCCATGACGTAACGACGTTTGATGCCCTTGGCCGAGATAATCGCTTCAGATTCCATGCATCTCTCCTTCGGTGATCTTGATGTCGGCGCGTTCCTGGATGCGGTCCATTTTTCCGTCGCGCACCCAGGCGATACGGTCCGACACTGCCAGCATTTTATGGTCGTGGGTGGCGGTGATAATGGTCACATTCTGCGTGTCATTGATTTCCCGGAGCAGGTCGATAATCTCCTTGCGTCCGGTGGTGAATCCGCCAATGGCACCTCCAAAGGCTTTCCCCAGGGTCCCGGTAATGATATCTACTTTTCCGCGCACATCGAACAGTTCGGTTACCCCGCGACCGGTTTTTCCTACCACACCGGCGGAGTGACATTCGTCAACCATCACCAGGGCATCATACTTTTCGGCAAGTTCGCAGATCTTGTCCATGGGAGCCACATTGCCGTCCATGGAGAATACTCCGTCGGTAACAATGATACGGAAACGCTGGGCCTGTGCCAGCTTAAGCTGCTCTTCCAGGTCGTCCATGTCGGCATTCTTAAACCGGTAGCGGTGTGCTTTACATAAACGTACCCCGTCGATGATTGAGGCGTGGTTTAACGAGTCTGAAATGATGGCATCCTCCTGAGTGAACAGGGGTTCAAAGATTCCTCCGTTGGCATCAAAGCAGGCCGCATAGAGAATAGTATCCTCGGTGCCAAAGTATTCGGCGATTTTGGCTTCCAGCTCCTTGTGGATATCCTGCGTTCCGCAGATAAAACGTACCGACGACATTCCGTAACCCCGGTTGTCCATTGCTTTCTTGGCTGCCGCAATCAGCCTGGGATTGTCCGACAGGCCCAGGTAGTTGTTGGCACAGAAATTCAGGACCTGCTCGCCCGTGCTGATCGAGATCTCCGCCTTCTGCGGAGAGGTGATAATCCGTTCTTTTTTATATAAACCTGCCT
>CAZVCO010000007.1:0-7659 GCA_964625795.1 uncultured Verrucomicrobiota bacterium
GTCGCGGGTGGAGGCCCGCTATGCTCCGGCCGCGTTCTTCCGGCTGAAATGTGAGGTGCTGCTCCGGGCGCTTCCGGATCATCGCCCGGTCTGGCTGTGGGGGGCGGGGCGCCTGACCCGGAAACGGTTTGCTGCTCTTGATATGCAGCGGCCCTTTGCCGGATTTATCGATATCGACCCCGCCAAGACCGGCCGTAACCTGCGTGGCCGCCCGGTGGTGCAGCCGGAACAGATTCCGGACGGGGCGTTTATCCTCACAGGTGTGGCCAGTCGGGGGGCACGGGAGCGGGCGTCCGCATATCTGGAAATGACCGGTCGTCGCATTGGAACTGATTACCTGCCTGCGGCGTGATGGACGCGGAGAGTGGCTGAAGCCGTTCACGGCCCGGCAGGTTTGGTTGATGGACTGTTCCAGGTAAGGTGACAGGTGGCGGTTACACCAGCACCAGCCCAAGAAGGAAACCCGCCACGAAGCCGAGGAGCAGGAAAATCCCGGCCCGTTCCAGGGTCACATTCTGCTTAGCCCAGCGCTGAATGCGGGCGCGGATGGAGGTGGGCATGACCGAAACCGGGTGGCCGCGGCGGAAATGCTGGAGATCCTCGACGAAATCCGCCATTTTCTGATAGCGCTCATTGGGATCTTTTGCCAGCGCTTTCATTACGATGGCATCCAGTTCGGGGGGCACCATGCGGTACGGTTCTTTTTTGGCTGGTGAGGTGAACGGTTCCTCACAGATTTTTTTCAGCAGCTCCTCCCGGTTCTGACCGAATACCAGGGGGCGGTGAATGAGTCCCTCATACAGAACAGCCCCCAGACTGAAGATATCCACCCGTTCATCCAAATTTGTATGGCCTCTGGCCTGTTCCGGCGCCATGTAGCGCGGGGTGCCGTACACTTTGCCGTATTCGGTGCTGTCGCCGTCGCCGATGAGAGAGGGGACGGGGCGGTATTCCACCTGATGCTCCTCCTCGCCGTCCAGAATTTTTGCCACTCCCCAGTCCATGACCATAACTTCCCCGAACGCGCCCACCATAATGTTGCCGGGTTTGATGTCGCGGTGGACGACGCCGCAGGCGTGGGCATAGGCCAGCGCCTGCCCCACCTGGATGAGCAGATCGATCATGACCTCCCGCGGACGGAAGCGGTCGAACGCCCGGTCCCGCGCGGTGACGCCCCTGAAAATGGCATTCAGGGATTCCCCCCGGATCTCCTTCATGGTGAAATAGGGATTTCCCTCAGGGTCCCGGCCCATTTCGTAGATGGGGACAGTGGCGGGATGCTGAATGAGGGCGGTGACCCGGGCCTCCCGCAGAAAGCGCCGCGAGACATCCGGGTTGTCCCGGTGTTCTTTTTTCAGCAGCTTCAGGATGACCCGGCGGCGTAAAAAGGCGTCGGTCGCCCGGTACAGCACCCCGCCGCCCCCTTCGGTAAAGGGTTCGACCTCCAGAAACCTGGAGTTCCATTCGTCCTGCGTGGGCAGCGGTGCATCGGTTTGATCCCGGTGCAGACGCTCCTGAAGAGGCGGCGATGTGGCGTCATCCTTCATACTTCCATTTTTCTGTACCTTATCCGCGATGAAAAGCGCTTAACAACTCAAAAGAAAATTTTCAGCCTGACTATAACAAAAATGTCACATCGAATAGGTTTCTTACAAAACTGTTTTTGAATCAGAGGAGGGGGTGGGTGTGATGATGCGGTCAAATACTTTTTTAAACCATTGCATTTCAATGAGATAACACTCAGTCAATTGAACTTGGCACGTCCATTGCTATCAGTGAATCGCCTCACAGAGAGAGAAAATTTGACCCCCCCTGTGCCTGAGGCAGGCACGTTTAACCTAAACTAAGGAAAAGAACATGAAGAAAATAATGTGGCTCCCCATGATTGGAGCAATGCTGATGAGCGGAATGGCTTTTGGCCAGGAAGCAGAAGTAATGGAGGCCGTAGAAGAAGTGGTGGCGGAACCCGCTGCCGCTGACGTCCTCGCATACGTCGTAGATAACCTGTTCCTGCTGGTTGCTGCGATTCTCGTCATTTTTATGCAGGCTGGTTTCGCGATTCTCGAATCCGGTCTCAACCACTCCAAAAACACCGTCAACATTCTGATGAAGAACGTCATGGACTTCTCGCTGGGTGTGCTGCTGTATTTCTTTATCGGATACGGCATCATGTACTCCGGAACTGAGAGTGCCTACTTCGGATTCGACGGACCTGTGACCTTCTCCTCTCCCGATGAAATCGGTGGCGGCGTACTGCACGGCCAGGTGGACTTCCTCTTCCAGGCGGCGTTTGCTGCTACCGCTGCGACCATCGTGTCCGGTGCGGTTGCTGGACGGATGAAGTTCTCTGCTTACATGATCTACACGGTCGTACTGACCGGTTTCATCTACCCGATTTCCGGTTTCTGGAAGTGGGGTGGCGGATTCCTCGATCAGATGGGATTCTATGACTTCGCCGGATCCATTCTGGTACACGCGGTCGGTGGATTCGCCGGTCTGGCCGGTGCCATTGTGCTTGGCCCCCGGATTGGCCGCTTCGGAAAAGACAAAACCCCGATGCCCGGTCACAACATGACCTTCGCGGCTCTGGGTGTGTTCATTCTGCTGATCGGCTGGTACGGATTCAACCCTGGTTCTCAGCTCGCCATCGCCTCTGTGGGTGACACCGAAGCTGTGATGCTGATCGCTGTGAACACCACTCTGGCGGCTGCCGCCGGTGCTGTCTTCGCGATGATCACCTCCTGGGTAATCGACAAGAAACCTGATCTGGGAATGGCTCTGAATGGTATTCTCGCCGGTCTGGTCGGCATCACGGCTCTGCCGGACGGTGTGACCAACGGAGAAGCCATGATTATTGGTGCCGTTGCCGGTATCCTGGTCTACGCCGGAATGAAACTTCTGGAAACGCTCAAGATCGACGATCCCGTCGGCGCATGGCCCGTACACGGTCTCTGCGGAGTCTGGGGCGGTATCGCCGTTGCCATCTTCGGTGACTACGGTGAAGAAACCGGTACCTTCGGCGCTCAGCTGACCGGATCACTTGTGATTCCGATCTACGCCTTCGTCACCATGTTCATCCTGTTCTCGATCCTCAAGGCCGCTGGTCTCCTCCGCGTGAGCGAAGAAGACGAAATGGTCGGTCTTGACCTGAGTGAACACGGACAGAGTGCTTATGGCGAATAAGTAATTGTGTCTCCTAAATAACGGATTCGGCGTGGGACCCGAATCCAACCCCGCCCCCCCTTCCTGTTTGTCTCCGGGAAGGGGGGGCACTTTTTTTGGGGGAGGGAAAGCGAACGTCGAACATTCAACGTTGAACATCGAACGTCGATAGGTAAATTCATTAGAAGAGCTAAACCTTCTTTCAATGTTCGCCTGCCCGAGCTGTCGCTCGCGACGGCCAGGGACGTTCGGTTTCACCCTAAGAAGTTTTCGCGTTCAGTCATTTTTTTTGTGGACTACCAGGCGAAACGCCCCCAAGGCGGGTAAACGTAGAACCACGGGTTCCGCGTGGCAAGCGTTGAAGGTGGCCCGTTGAACTCTCTGCGGAATTTAGATTGATTCTTCTGACCCTGGACTTCAGCTTTCGATGTTCGCCTGCCCGAGCTGTCGCTCGCGACGGCCAGGGATGTTCGATGTTCCCTTCTTCCTCTGTCCCCACGTTTTTGTCTCATGAAACTTCTCCGGCTTCTCCTTTCTCTCTTTTTTCTTTCGCTGATCGTTGGTTGCGCCACCACCCCGCAGGTCGCACCTGATCCGTCTCTGTTACGGATCGGAGTCACGCCGGATATGCCTCCGATGATTGACAAACAAGGCGGAGAGTTTGTGGGGGTGGAGGCGGATTTTGCCAAAGAGCTGGCGGCGGCTCTGGACCGGGATCCGGTGTTTGTGGACATGGAGTGGGAGGAACTGCTCCCCGCGCTGGAGGCGAATCAGATCGATATTGTCATGTCAGGTATGAGCATCACCCCGGCCCGCAGTTTCCGGGTGCTTTTCACCTATCCGTATATGACGGCAGGGCTCACTCCGATTTTCCGGCGGAATGATTACGCCTCTTCCGGCATGATCCCCAGTGTGGTCCGCCATCAGACCTCCACCATTGGTTGTGTACGCAATACGACAGGTGCCATTTACGCCCAGAATGCGTATCTGCATGCCGAGGTGGTCCCCTTTTCAGACTGGGAGCAGGCTCTCAAGGCCCTGTACCGGGGAAAGGTGAATATGGTGGTGCACGACGCCCCCGCTGTCTGGTGGGCTGCATCTCGTTATGAGGAGCATTTTGTGGCATTCCCGGAACTGCTGAACCGGGAGGAGCTGGCCTGGGCGGTGGCCCGGAGTAACTCCGCGCTGCATGAAGAGGTCAATGCCGTCCTGGAGCAATGGCGCGAAAGCGGAAAAGGGGGTCAGATTCTGAAACAGTGGTTTCCGAATATGTGACCTGCGGGTTATTCCTTCCGCAGATGGCTGGGGAGAATATGAAGTTCATCCCGGTATTTGGCAATGGTGCGGCGGGCGACCTTGAACCCTTTTTCCTGCAGGGCCTTCACCATAGCCTGATCTGAAAGGGGCTTGGCGCGGTTTTCCTCATCCACCAGCTCCCGGATGGCCTCTTTGATGGATTTGTTTGACACCGACTCCCCTCCCTCTGACCGCTTGTATCCGGGGGTGAAGAAATACTTCAGCTCATAAGTGCCCCGGGGTGTCTGCATATATTTGTTGTTCACCGCGCGGCTCACCGTGGTTTCATGCATGCCGATTTTATCGGCGATTTCCGACATGGTGAGGGGCTTTAAAAATTTCACCCCTTTCTCCAGAAACTCCTCCTGATGTGCCACCACTTCTTTGGCGATTTTTTTCAGGGTATCCTGACGCTGTCCGATGCTCTTCATGAGGTGGCTGCCCCCGCGCACCTTGTCCCGGATATACCGCCGGGTTTCTTTCGGGGTGTCGGGATCGTCCATGAGCTTCCGGTAATGTTTGCTGATCCGGATCCGCGGCATTTCCTTGTCATTGGTGCGGACCCGCCATTCGCCCCTTATTTTTTTCACAAAGACCTCGGGGATGACGTATACCGCCTCCTCGGAGGAGAACTGCCGACCCGGCCGTGGGTCCAGCATGGCGATATGTTTTGCAGCCTCCCGGACGTCCTCCACGGAACTGCCGGTATCGTGGGCAATGTCGGCGTAGCGGTGACGGGCAAGGTCGGTCAGATGATGTGACACCAGTTCCGCCTCCAGCGTTCCCCGTCTGCCCATGCGGGACAGCTGCTGCATGAGGCATTCCTCCAGGCTCCGGCTGGCGATGCCCACCGGGTCGAAGCCCTGCACCTCATCCAGGACATCCTCCACGACCTCTTCGTCAACTCCGATGCTTTCGGACAGTTCGGTCACGGAGAGCGGAAGAAAGCCGTCGTCATCCAGACTGCCGATGATCATCTCTCCAATCTGCCGTTCGGATTCGGAAAGACTGGAAAGCGAGAGCTGTTCGTAGAGATGCTGCTGCAGCGTGACCGCGCGGGTCATGGACTCCATCATGAATTCCCGCTTTGCCTCGGAGTCGGAGGAGGGGCTGCTGATGATCTCATTGTGTTTGAAGCTTTCACGGCTGTCCTCGTCCATGCGGGCCAGCATCTCATACTCCTCATCGAACTCCCGTTCGGAGACATCATCCAGTTCGTGGGAGGTTTCGGATTCCACCTCCACATGCTCATGATCGGGCTCCACCAGATCGAGGGTCGGATTCAGTTCCAGCTCCTTGGCAATCAGGGCCTGAAGATCCTGCAGGGGGGCCTGCAGAATTTCCAGCGACTGACGGAGCTGGGGCGCTAAAACCTGTTGTTGGCGCTGGGTCTGGGATTGATGAAGATAAGCATCCATAAAGGAAATGTCGGACGTAAGCAGATTCCATGCCTACTGGAATCTGAAGGGAATGCAAGGTTGTCGAAGAGATCAGTCCAAAGACGTTTGAGCGTTGCATGACGTTGAAGCGGGATTATACTTCACTACGTGATTGCGTTCCGGAATTTTTTCAGACCTGCCCGTAAACCGCTGCCCCGTCTCCGTCTCGCCCGCCCCGGCAGATTCGTACTGATCCGGGGAGCGGAAGAGGAGCGGATTGAGGCTACCTATGATGAAACCGGCCGCCGGATGATCCGGCTGACCGTGTGGACCCGAAGCCGTTAAGGTGTATCATGCTCAAAGTTAACGAGGTGTTTTTCAGTATTCAGGGGGAGGGGGACCGTTCCGGGTGGCCCTGTATTTTTATCCGGCTGTCTTTTTGTAATCTGCGCTGCAGTTGGTGTGATTCTGAGTATACGTTCTATGAGGGGCGCGATCAGACCATCGACCAGCTGCTGGACAGCATTTCCGGGTATCCCTGCAACCTGGTGGAGGTCACCGGAGGGGAGCCGCTGGTTCAGGACGAATGTCCCGCCCTGCTGACGGCGCTCTGTGATGCCGGCTATGAGGTGATGCTGGAAACCTCCGGCAGTCTGGATATCTCCCGGCTGGACCGACGGGTGAAACGGATTATGGATCTCAAATGTCCCGGCTCGGGTATGGTGTCCCGGAACCGCATGGAGAACCTGGAGGACCTGCGGGACAGCGACGAATTGAAATTTGTTCTGAAAGACCGCCTGGATTATGAATGGGCCAAGGATCTGGTGCTCACCCAGGCGTTGCACGAGCGCTGTCCGGTGCTCTTTTCCCCGGTGTGGGGGGATCTGGAGTTCGCGGATCTTGCGGAATGGATTTTGGATGACGGACTTCCGGTGCGGCTTCAGCTTCAGATTCACAAATTTATCTGGGACCCCATGGCCAGAGGCGTCTGATACCACTTACGAATGATCTTACGTATTAAATATCGTAATCCTAATCATGCTCGTAATCGTAATCTAATTTTCGATTATGATTACGAATACGCTTAAGATTATGAATGTGATAAACCGAATTCGAGAAGGTTATTTTAAACCGATTCTTATTCGTAAAAGGTCTGACATGGAGGTCCGTGCTGGGTTATGGCCGACACATATTTTCCTTCACCCCTCACCCCATCATCCCGTTATGAAAACACTGTTGCTCCTGCTGACCTGTCTGTGGCTCTCCTTTCTTCATGCAGAGGACCTGCCCGAACTCGAACCGTTTCCCGAACCCGGTCAGGGCATGATCCGGGCCGTGATCGTCCTGGAGGAACGGCCCAATGAGGAGGAGTTTCAGGTGGAGCTCCTGGTGGGCCAGATGATCAAAACCGACGTGGTGAATATCCGCCGGATGGGGGGAGAGATTCGGGAGCGTCCGGTCAAGGGATGGGGGTACACCTATTACGAGGCGGAGAGGGGGCCCGTGTTCAGCACCATGATGGCGCCGCCACCAGGCTCAGAGGATACGGAGAAATTTATCACCATGCCGGGCAAAATGATCCGCTACAATTCAAAGCTGCCCATCGTCGTACACGTCCCGAAAATGATGGAGGTCCGCTACCGGATCTGGCAGGCCGGCCCGCAGCAGAAGGCCCGGGTCATGCCCTGATCCGGGCACGGCCCTGTCGGGTCAGGTGATGTAGGGAATGGTAAGGGGGCCCTCCGGCAGCACCGCAACCGGCGCGTCTTACGAGGGCGGGCTGGCGGAGGTTCAGATCAACGTCAAGGACGGGGAAACCCAC
>CAZVCO010000007.1:7669-9426 GCA_964625795.1 uncultured Verrucomicrobiota bacterium
ATTGATGGCGCTTCGCAGATCCGAAATCGGTTCGAGTTTGGCTGAGCGGACATCCTCATCCGGAAGTTCGGAATAGAGCCCAACCCGGGCTTTCAGCAGAATGAGCGCAAGCAACTGCACCTGCCACTGGTCCGCCATTCGGAAGCCGGGTGCGGTGATGGTGTCAAGCATGGCCCGGGGCGATGCATGTTCCTGCAGCATCCTCCGGAAGTTGCCATGCGACGGAAAGCCGTCGTTGCATCTGGAGGCGGAGAAAATCACCCCGCCCTCCTTCACAATCTGGGCGGCGGCGGACATGCCCTTCACGGCCTGATAGAGATTCTGATCCAGCGGGTATCCGCTGTTGCAGGTGACCACAATGGGAAAGGGTTCCGGACAGGCGGTCATGGCGGTTGTTTTGCAGAACGCGCAGCCCGCTTCATGCGCGGGCTCCACATCTCCGCAGAAAAATCCGGTGATCCGCCGTTCCCGGTCGAGGGTGATATTCAGACAGAAGTCGACCGGCCTCAGACGTCCTCCCGCCCGCACATGTTCCAGGGTGGGATTCTGTTCGGTGATGCCCCAGGTGCTGCGCGGATGTCCGATGTTCTCTGCATTATGGTAGTGAAGAATCGCCTCGACACTGGCCACCCCGGGGAACACCGCTTTGTATCCTCCGGAAAATCCCGCCATGAAATGCGGTTCAATAAATCCCAGCAGGATACGCCGGTCCGCTTCGGCATAGGCCCTGTTCAGATGAACCTCATAGCCGAATTCAGACATTCCGGCGGAGACCATGCTGTCCATGTCCTCTCCATCGTGATCGATGCAGGTATAGGCGGCGTAGATTTGTTCGCCCACCATATGCACCCACTCTGCCGGTGTATTGGCCCGGTGGGTTCCGGTTCCGGAGATGATGGTGATGTTCTCTGCCGGTACGTGGTCGAGTTCGGCAAACAGCCACCTGAGCAGACGTTCCGTGGGAAGAGCGCGGGTGATATCCGGAATGGCAATAGCCACCGTTTCGGATGCGGCAATCCGTTCTTTTAAAGGAATCCCGCCGAAGGGAGATGTGACGGCCTCCTGAAAGGCCCGTGCTTCATCTTTCAGGGGAGGAGGGTAGCGGGGCTCAAGTACCGTGGCGTTAAGACCGGTGAGGTCCAATTCAAGACCGGTGGTTCCGTAGTCAATCCGGCAGGTGTTCGCTTTCATTCGGATCTTTTAGCAAATCCGGGCGCACCCGTCGGGTTTTTTCCAGGGCTTTTTCTCTCCGCCAGTCCGCGATGGCCCTGTGGTTTCCGGAAAGCAGCACCCCGGGCACGGTTTCACCCTGGAATTCCTCCGGCCGGGTGTAGTGGGGATGATCCAGTATGCCGCTGCTGAAGGATTCCGCTTCGGCCGCCTCTGCTCCGCCCCCCAGCACCCCGGGAAGCAGGCGAACCGTGGCATCAATCACCACGGCCGCGGCCAGGGCTCCATTGGTGAGGACATAATCCCCGATGCTGATTTCCTGGTCCACCCAGGCATCCAGCACCCGCTGATCAATGCCTTCATAGTGTCCGCAAAGAAAAATGAGATGAGAGGCCCGGCCCAGGGTCTCCGCCTGCGACTGAGAGAAGGGCGTTCCCTGAGGCGTAAGGTGTATCACCCGGCTTTCATCGGTGTGAATGGATTCCAGCGCGGCGGTCAGGGGTTCGGGCACGATCCGTCGCATGCCGCTATCCCGCCCCGAACGCGCCGGGGCCACGCAAGCGCGCATGGCGGTTCACATCCTTGTA
>CAZVCO010000007.1:9436-15582 GCA_964625795.1 uncultured Verrucomicrobiota bacterium
TCCGCCATATGCCCGGTCGTCCGTGGTGCGGTGGACATCGGTGGCGAACTCCCGCGGATTGATCAACCGGAACTCCACCTTTCCCATGTCCGTGGCCCGCTTCATCATGGATTCCTGCAGAAATCCGGTGACCATGTCCGGAAAGAGGGTGATCAGATCCACCCGTAGTGGATGCGCGGTCATGCGTCTTCCGGTTCGATCACCTCCACCACCACGTGTCGGCCGGGGGGATGGGACGTGGCATTCATAAGGGTGCGGATCGCACTGATGGTTTTGCCGTTTTTACCAATGACCACTCCCAGATCTCCGGCGTCACAGCGGATTTCCACATAGGTGGTGGTGTCGCCGCTGGTTTCCGTGATCTCCAGGGCCTCAGGCGCCTGAACCAATGCCCGAAGGATGTTCAGGAGCAGTTGCTGCATGCGACTTACTTCGCTTCCGCCGCGACATCTTCCGTTTCAGCCGGCAGGTCGTCTGCGGAGGCTTCCGCATCAGAGCCGGAGGCCGCTTCGGGTGCCGGGTGTTCGGTTGCGTAATCCACCGCGCGGTCCACAAAGGAGTTTACGGTGTCGGAGGGAATGGCTCCCACGCTCAGCCAGTACTGATAGCGGTCCTTCTTCAGGACCACTTTTCCGCCGCCTTTGGGGTCGTAGGTGCCCAGGAATTCAATCGCTTTCCCGTTATTGGGGTTGGCGTCCTTGGCGGCGACAATGCGATAAAATGGGTTGTTGCGGTTGCCCACGCGGGTGAGTCGGATACGTACAGACATGAGGTGTCAGGGGATGGGGTTGTAAATGGAAAAAGGGCGGTACTTATAGCCGTTTGGGTGTCTGTGGCAAACCTTTTTCGGAGGAAAAACACGCAACTATCCGTTGGCAAAGTGTCCGGTTTATGACAGGACACGCGCCCCGAGGTCCCTATGAATACTGAATCTTTTTACGTCACCACCCCGATTTACTATGTAAATGACCGGCCGCACATCGGTCATGCCTACACCACCATGCTGGCGGATATGCTGGCCCGGTCCCACCGGCTGCTGGGGCACGACACCTGGTTTCTGACCGGATCGGATGAACACGGACAGAAGGTGCAGGAGGCCGCGGCCGGCCGCGGGGTGGATCCCCAGGCGCATGTCGACGAAATGGTGGTGCGCTTTCAGGAACTCTGGGAACGTCTGGAAATCACCCATGATGATTTTATCCGCACCACTGAACCGCGTCACACCGACGTCGTGCAGGAGATTCTGCAGGACCTCTACGACCGGGGTGAAATTTATCAGGCGGAATACGATGGTCTGTACGATGTGCGCAGCGAGACCTTTATCACCGAAAAGGATCTGCCGGAGGGATGTGATGTGGATCACCTGCCTGAGCACGTGAAAACCATCCGGGAAACCAATTATTTCTTCCGCATGGGCAAGTACCGGGACTGGCTTGTGGAGTACATCGAGTCCAACCCGGAGTTCATCCAGCCGGATTTCCGGCGCAATGAAACCCTGGGCTTTCTGAAACAGGACCTGTCCGATCTCTGTATCAGCCGGCCCAAAGCCCGCCTCTCCTGGGGGATTGAGCTTCCGTTTGATCCGGACTACGTGACCTACGTCTGGTTCGATGCGTTGGTGAACTATATTTCCGCAGTGGGGTACCGGCGGGATGATGAGGAGTTTGCCCGGCGCTGGCCCTGTCAGGTGCATCTGATCGGAAAAGACATTCTGACCACCCACACTGTCTACTGGCCCACCATGCTCAAGGCGATGGGCGTGGAGATGCCCAAAACCATTTTTGCCCATGGGTGGTGGCTGAGTGGGCGTGACAAGATGAGCAAGTCCACCGGCAATGTGGTGAATCCGCTGGAATACGCCGACCGCTTCGGCGTGGATGCGTTGCGGTATTTTCTTATCGCGGAGATGAGCCTGGGACAGGACTGCTCCTTCACTGAGGAGATTTTCATTAAACGCTACAACAGCGATCTGGCCAACGACCTGGGGAACCTCACCAGCCGGGTGTTGAAAATGGTCCACACCCAGTGTGAGGGAAAGGTCCCCTCCGGGGCGATGGAGTTGACGGAGGGATCGGAGGAGGGGGCTCTGTGGAGCAAGGTGCAGCATGCGGTGGACGAAATGTCCCGTCAGGTGGAGAACATGCGGCCCGATCTCGGAGTGGCCGAGGTGATGACCGCCATCCGGGAGGCCAACAAGTATATCGGAGTCCGCGCCCCCTGGAAACAGGCGAAAGAGGAGGACAAACAGCCTCTGTACACCACGCTGTATACCGCCCTGGAGGCGTTGCGGGTCTGTGCCGCTCTGCTGGTGCCGGTGATGCCCGGAAAAATGGCTGAACTTCGGAAGCAGATCGGCTGCGGAGACGGCGAACCGGATGTGGCCGATCTCAGGATTTTCGGACGGCTGGAGGCGGGCACGGATCTGCCTGAATCGGCCGGTCTGTTCCCCCGGGCTGAAAAACCCAAACCCGCTCCGCCGAAAAAAGAACCGGCCCCGGAAAACGTCAAAACGATTGAAGAGATCGCCATCGATGACTTTTTCAAAGCTCAGTTAAGAACCGCAGTGGTTCGCGAGGCGGAAAAGGTGGAGGGAGCGGACAAGCTGCTCCGGCTGCAGCTGGAGGTGGGCGGGGAGACCCGCCAGATCGTGGCCGGGATCGCCAAACACTACAGCCCGGAGGAAGTGGTGGGCAAAACCATTGTGATCGTGGCGAATCTCAAACCGGCCACCATCCGGGGGGTGGAAAGCCGGGGGATGCTGCTGGCCGCCAGCAAAGGCAAAAAGCTGACGCTGGTCACTGTCGACGGAGAGATCCCGTCGGGTGCGAAAGTGGGATAAGTCCGGACTCCGGGCTCTGACCTTCCGGCCCTGACCTATGGGGTCAGGGGCGGAGGTCCGGAGGAAAGAGATCCCGGGTCGGAGCTTTTGTCTCCCAATGAGGCCAGCACCTGCACTCCGGCCGGAATCAGGTCGACCTCCGCTTTGGATTTCAGCAGATTCTCGGTTTCCATCACCTCGATCACGGCCTGAAGCACTTCGGCATCCTGTTTACCGATCTCATTCAGCGATTTTCCCACGATGCAGGGCCGGGCCGCGCCCGCCTCCGCCATTTTCTGCGAGACTTTTTTTGCGGTTTCACTCTGGATGAGACCGACCCGGTTTTCCCCGTCCTGTTTCATGGCGCTGGTGACCTGCACCAGACGTTTGACCACCTTATCGGTGATGTTCTCCACCATCTGAATATCGGTGAAGGCCACTTTGCGGATGTACACGGATCCCAGCCGGTAGCCCCATTTTTCAGACAGCGGCGACACATTCTGCCGGACCGTCCGGCTCAGACTGTGCCTGTCCTCAAGCATTTTCTCCATTTCCAGGTTACTGAGAACCGAAATGGTGGAACTGGCCACGTTGGCCTGCAGGGATCCTTCCGGGTTGGCATTGGTGAAGAGGTAGGAAACCGGATCGGTCACCTGCATTTCATACCAGATTCCGACGCCCATGGGGGTGCCTTCCTCGGAGTTCACCATTTGACTGCGCAGGTAATGCTGACGCAGCGCGGTGTTCACCTTATAGGTTTTGCCGAAGAAGGGGATCAGCAGGGCTTTGATGCCGAAGCGCTGCAGTGGCCAGCGGAGGCCGGGTTCATCCAGCGTGCCCAGCACCCGGCCGAACAGGGTGAAGACCTGGGCCTCGGCCTCCTGGACCACCGCATACAGGCCGAATGTTTTTCCAAGCTTCATCACGAGGGGAATCAGCATAATACCGAAGATAAATCCGGGAATGATACTCATGACGCACCTCCCGCCTGCGGCGTCTCGATAATGCGCCGGGTCCGCTGCAGCAGGGGAAGGCGCATGTTGCGTAAATAGACCGAGAGAGCGGTGGAGCCGCCCTCCTGTTTGATCTGGCTCAGGGTCGAGGCAAGTTCCCGCAGCGGGGCCACCTCGGCCTCCGCGTTGTTGGTGGCGATCTCCACCGCCCGGTGGCTCATGGTGATCTGCTGTTCCGCATCGGCCCGGGCTGTGCTGATGTCCGCCGCCACCTGGTTCCGGGTGCTGTTAATGGCGGAAAGGGCGCGGTCGACTTCGGGCGGGGGATCGATCTCGGTGATCAGGGCCGCATCCAGCTCAATACCATACCGGTGAACGGTGTTTTCGCACTGGGTTTCCATGTACTGATTCAGCAGGGGAAGGTTTTTGCGCAGATCATTGATCGACACGCCCTCGGACAATTCCACTGCGGAGGTTCCGCCGGCATCCTCCTGCCCCTCGCCGGCCAGTAGAGCCGCTGCGCCTTTGGGATCCTCAAAATTGGCAATCCGTTCACGCAGGACGGATATGAAAAATCCCATGACGTGCTCGAGAGGGCTGCTGACCCCGAACAGGTAGGGGTAGAGATTGGATTCGCTGACCCGGTAGCGGAGCTGACCGTTCACCCCGGTGGTCAGGTTGTCTTTGGTCACAGCTTCAATGGTGTCCTGAAGTTTGCTGGGGTCCCAGGTGATGTCCACGGCCTGGGTGGCGATGCTGACCTTGTGTACCTTCTGCCAGGGCCATTTGAAATAAGGACCGCCTGGGCCGATCACCTTGAGTACGGGATACCGGTATCGGTCATGCTCCTCCCCCGATCCGGTTCCGGCCGGAGCCGGTTCTGCGGGGGCCAGGCGGGTGGCCCGGCCAAAACTGGTGAGGGCCGCGCGTTCATCCGGGCGAACGGTATAAAAGCCCGAAATCAGTACCCGGACCACGGTATAAAGCGCGAGTCCAATAAACGTTCCTATCCAAAACATATACGTGTCTCCTCGGTTATGAGGGTTACTGTAGACAGCCTCCGGGCCGCAATTCAACCTTCAAGTTACCCCGGGTATAGAAAAACCGGGTTCCTGAATGCCATAAGGCACAAAAAAACGCCCGCCGGAGAACGGCGGGCGCATATCAGTCGGCAGGAACCTGCTTAATCAAGTTTTTCCAGTTTAGACTGAAGTTTATTGATCGCATTTTCCAGTGACTTCTTTTCGGCTTCTTTGGCGGAGTCCACCAGAGATTCCACAATACCTTTCACTTTCTCCAGTTCTTTGGAGGAAAGGTCTTTGTAGGTTTTCTTGAGAAGAAGCGCCTGTTTCTGGTCGTCGCTCAAAGCCGGGGCGGCTTTGCGTCCGCGTCTGGCTTTGGGTCCCCGTTTTTTACCGGCGGGTTTCTTTTTCTTCAGGTCTGCTGCGGTGGCTTTCCGGTACGCAACTTCACCTTTGTCGTTGGTGACCAGAGTTCCTTCATCATCTTTCACCCACACGCAACCACTGGGTGGACGTCCGGGCTTCTGTTTGTTTTTTACTTTTTTGTATTCCATAATTTTTTCTCCACTGAAAAGTTTGTATTGGGAGGCGGTCTTCATATCATATAATTTCCATTAACGTAATATCTATTTTACATTTTATTATGCACATCTTTCAGCTTTTTATTTCTATTGTGCTGATCTGAATGAGACATTCTGTTTACATATGGATCCTGGCTGCTGTTGCCGGAGTTCTGGTGGCGGAGGAACCGCTGAGACTGGAGGAGGCGATTGAATTTGCCATCGAAGACAATCTCAGTCTGACCACGGCAAAATTGCGCGACCTGTTTCCTGAACTCCAACAGCAAATTGCGGGGGAGGCCTTTGCCTGGCAGATCCAGCCCCGCTTCAGGATCGAAAGCCGGGAGGGGGAAAACGGGGAGGCGCGTGCCCGGCTCGAGGCTGGAAAACTCGGTTCCTATGGTACCTTGTTCCGCGCCCGGGCGGAGTGGATTGAACGGATGGAGGGGGAAAGCGGACCCACTGCGGAGCTTACGGTCGAGCAGCCGCTCTTCCGGCGGGGAGGACGTTTGTACACCCGCCGCAACGTGGACCGGGCGGATTATCAACGCGCGACCTCACATCGCCGTCTACAGCAGGAGACCGAAGCGCTGGTGTTGCGGGTGGTGGAGGCCTACACCTCGGCAGTGTACGGCCGGGAATTGGAAAAACAGGAGAGGGCGGCGGTCCAGCGGGCCGAGGACCTTCTGCGGCTGGTGAGAATCCGCCGTCGGCAGGGCAGAGCCACCCGGGTGGATGAACTGGAGATGGACCTCTTACGCCGCCAGGCGGGTCTGCGGCTGGAGCGGGTGGT
>CAZVCO010000007.1:15592-18828 GCA_964625795.1 uncultured Verrucomicrobiota bacterium
TCGACAAGACCGGCACCCTGACCTGGGGTCGGTTGCGGCTGGAGCGGGTGGTGGACACCAATATCCAGACCCTCAGTCAGCTGGCCGAACTCATGGGCCGGGTTCCGGCCCAGCTGCCTCCGCTTGACCCGGTGGAGGTCCCGGAGGAGGAGTTTCCCGATCTGGGAGAATCCGAGACGCTGGCCCGGGCACACCGGCTGGAGCGTGAACAGGCTCTGGCCGATTATGCCGAGGCCCGACGGCAGTTGTCGCTGCAGCAGCGTGAGCTGTATCCTGATGTCCGGGTGGTGGCCCGCTACCGTCCCGAGACCCGGCTGGAGGATGAGGAATGGTTCGCCGGGGTATCCGGGGGGCAGGATCTCGACCTGCAGATTACCCGGCTGGAGATTCAGCAGGAGCAGGCCGCCGTGCAGGCGGCGCTGTCGCGTATTGCAGCGGTGGAGCTCCGCATCTCACGCGAGGTGCGGGATGTGCACAGCCGGCTGAGGGCGGCAGACCGCGAACTGCTGCTGGCCCGGGATCAGGTCCGGCTGTCGGAGGAGCGCTACCGGCTGGCCCGGGGGCTGTATCCCTCCGGACGGGTGGATGCCCAGAGCCTTCGGGATGCGGAGGAGGAATGGGTGCGGGCCCAGACCGAACTCAAGGATGCAGTCCTGGAGCGGGTCCGGATCCGATATCAGTTCTGGTACACGCTGGGGCTTCTGTTGGGAGAAGCCTGAGCGGGTTCAGTAGCGAATCAGGAAAATTCTTCGCAGATCTCCTCGGCCAGTTCCTCTGCGGCTTCTACCGCCAGGGCTTTACGGCTTTCGAAATCCACGTGGGTTTTGGGGTTTTGTCCGTCGGCCCAGATGACACTGATGTCCTCAATTCCGATGTCCTCGAAGGAATTCTCCAGGGCCGGCGTAAGACCGTCACGGGGATCGCCTTCGGAGAATACCTCATGCGAGCTGATCAGCAGCACCAGTTTTTTTATGCTGTGCCTGGGCACATTTCCTTCAGCACCGATTTCGTAGAGCAGACCGGGGGCGAGCACATGGTCGACCCAGGATTTCATCATGGCCGGCATGCTGTAATTCCACATCGGCATGGTCAGGACCAGAATGTCCTGGGTGCTGACCACGTCGGCCTGTTCACGGGCATAGGCGGAGGCTTCTTCCTCCTCTTTGGTCGGGACGTATCCGTCAATCAGCACCGGATACCAGAAATTCCGGAATTCCTCGGTCGTGTAGGGAGCCGGGACATCCAGGGTAAGATCGATGTTGGTGATTTTGGCGTTCTCATTCTGACCAATGATGCTGGCAAAAAACGATGCGGCTATCTGCTTGGAAGCCGCTTCTTCCATGGGCTGCGGGTCTGCGCAAACGTGTACAATGTTCATAATCCGGGGCTCCTTCTAAATAAATTGACAGGGGAAAGGGGGCAACGTTTAAACCCAAATGCCCTTAACAGGCAACTACGGAATGAAATTTATTGGGAACGTGTGCCGGAGGATCAGCCGGGAATCTCAATCTCACCCCGTCTGATTTTGCACAGACGGCTCATGTAGCTGCCCATTACCCGCACGTAGTCGACATCCTTGCCCAGCGCGGTGAGCTGTTTGTGAACGATGCGCAGACCCTCCTGTTCGGTCTCCGCCGCAATCACATCCCGGTACCGCCGGGCCGGATCCGGATGGATAAACCGGGAGATCACATCCACGAAGGCTTCATTTTCCCGCACATGCTGGGGAAGCAGGTCGTACAGACGGTTGGGCAGGTCCATCTTGAAGTTGTACAGATCCTCTTCCGTCATATGGGAGGCATCCACCAGGGGTTTGCCCCGCAGGAGTTCCAGGCCCACCATGCCCACGCCGTAAATATCGGCCTGTTCATTGGCCGGTTCTCTGCGGTGGGTCTCGGGAGCCATATACAGGGGGCTGCCCAGCAGAATGGAGACCTTTTCGTCCGGTTTTACCGCGCGGCCGTAGTCAATGATCTTCACATAACCGAATTGATCCACCATCACGTTGGAGGGTTTGATATCGCTGTGAATAAAACCGGCATCATGCAGAGCCTCGAGTCCCTTCAGCATCATCCGCATGATATAGATCGCGACTCCGGGCTGCAGGGCGCGGGTGGTGGCGTCCTCGCGGAAAATGCAGTCTTTCATCACCTGCCACTCCAGCGGCGGAGTGATTTTCTCCACCATCTCCATGCGTTTTCCGGTCAGAATATACCGCAGGTCGACACCGTTGATCAGCTCCATCTGAAGGTAGCCGATACCGTTGACCTCATCGTAGGTCTCCATGGAGACCAGGTTCGGGCTCCGCAGCTGCTGCATCACGGAAATCTGACTGGCGATGCGGCCCATGTCTGTCCAGTAGACGGTGGGACTGGAATAGATGGCCGGATCAAAGAGTTTAATGGCGTGTTTGGTCAGGCATCCCCGGCCCCCCTGTCGGTTGGCCAGATACACCGCCCCCTGGCGTCCGCGTCCGATCTCTTCGGCAAACCGGTAACAGACCGGATAATAAATGACCTGCTCCCGCTGAACCTGTTCGTAATTTTCGATCAGCCGGTCCCGGTCCCGGCGCAGGCTCATCGACACCTGGGACGTGGCCTTTGTGGTGGCCTGATCGGACTTCAGGGTCGTGCCGGGGCTGAGCATGGTGGCGCCCGGGTCTTCCGGATCCATCAGCGTTTTGGTTTCGTCCAGTTTGATGAATTCTTTTGAATCGTTCATGTCCCCGACCCTCCTGCAAAATGAAAAAGGGCGATGCCAGCGGCTACAGAGGCATTCAGACTGTTCACGTGTCCACTCTGGGGAATTTTGGCAACCACGTCAGCAGAATTCAACAGGTATTGTCCGATCCGCTTGTCCTCGCCACCCAGAATTAAGAACAGGGGCCGGCCGTCATCCCGGGGGACATCCGACAACTCAGTTTCTCCGCCGGCATCCATGGCCACCGTCCGGTATCCGGCTGACGCCGCCCGCTTGAAATAGGTGGTGCTGTTTGCCTCCCGCACCACCTGCAAATGCTCGCTGGCGCCGGCGCTGGTTTTGACCACAGAGGGATAAACCCCCGCTCCGCCTTTCTTCGGGAGCAGCACGGTCTGAAAGCCGAACAGGTCCGCACTGCGTAAAATGGCGCCGGTATTGCGGGGATCCTCCAGATTATCCAGCAGCAGGAGACGCGGTTGCTCGAAGAGCTCATCGCTGACCGGGGTGTAGGGGAAGGGGCTGCAGGTGAGGACCAC
>CAZVCO010000007.1:18838-34875 GCA_964625795.1 uncultured Verrucomicrobiota bacterium
TCCCGGGATAATTTAAGCTGATAACCCTGCGCATGATAGCAGGAAATGACCCGGGTCGACGTGCGCTCCCCCAGATGGCGGATTTCCTTGAAACGGTCCGCAGGCGCTTTTTCATCCACCAGAATTTCAACAAACGACCTCCGGCGGGCCTTGAGAGCTTCAGCCACGGGATGGATACCATATACCTGGTCCGGTGGACCGTTTGTTTGGGAGGAGGGGCGGTTTGACATTGAATGTTCCGGACCTATTCTGGTTGTAGTTGTTTGCAACCTCTTTCCGGTGAAAGTCCATGAAGTATGATGCCATTGTCGTTGTTTCGTTCGGAGGGCCCGAGGGCCTGGAGGAGGTCATGCCTTTTCTGGATAACGTGCTCAGGGGAAAAGGGGTTCCGGAGGAGCGGAAACAGGAAGTGGCACATCACTATGAACTGTTCGGCGGGGTCAGCCCCATCAACGCCCAGAACCGGGAACTGGTGGAGAAGGTCCGCGCAGGACTGGAGGACAAGGGGATCGATCTCCCCGTCCTGCTGGCCAACCGCAATACCGAGCCTTATATCCCGGATGTGCTCGAGGAGTGCCGTGAGAAGGGATATCAGAAGTTGCTGACCTACGTCACCAGTGGGTTCAGCTGTTACTCCGGCTGCCGTCAGTACCGGGAGAATCTCATGAGCGCTCAGGCCGAAATGGGGCCTGATGCGCCCGCGTTTGATAAAATACGCACGTTCTTTAATCATCCGCTCTTCATTGAAGTGGTCTCGGAAAAGGTATCGGAGGCCGTAGGTCTGCTGCCGCAGGAGGACCAGGCCCGTCCCCATGTGGTGTTTACCGCCCACAGTATTCCCATGGCCATGGCGGACACGTCACCGTACGTGGAGCAGCTGACCGAGGCGGCCCGGCTGGTGGCGGAGCGCCTGGAGGTCTCCGACTGGGAACTGGTCTACCAGAGCCGCAGCGGTCCGCCCTCCATGCCCTGGCTGGAGCCGGATATCTGTGATCATCTGGATGACCTGAAGGCCCGGGGCGTCACGTCTGTGGTCGTATCCCCCCTGGGCTTTGTCTCGGACCATATGGAGGTGCTCTTCGATCTGGATCTGGAGGCCCGCGACCACGCTGCCGACATCGGGTTATCGTATGTGCGGGCTTCCACCCCGGGCAACGATCCCAAGATGGTGGAGATGGTGGTGGAGCTGATCCGGGAGCGTCTGGAGGACTGGCCGGAGCGCCGCACCATAGGCCGTCTGCCCGCCAAGCATGATGTCTGCCCGGAAAACTGCTGCCCGGCCATGAAACGACCCGAACGGCCGATCGCCCGCTGAGAATGACACGCGGAGGCCCGAGGGGGCCGCATGGGTGACCAGGAAGTCATCGTCCTCCTTTCCGGGATGTTCAGAATTTAATAACCTCGGACGACTCGGACACACGCGGACCCATGCAGGAGAGGAAGAAAAGGTCAGGTAGGAGGTATTTCTATCCCTGTATAAGCACATCCGCAAACTGCTTTGACCGGGCCCGCCTGCAACCCTGGCGCAGCACTGCGGACAGGTCCGCGTGTGTCCGGGTCGTCCGTGGTTGTAACAATTAGACGTTCTCGGGAGGGACTCCCATGCGTCCATGACCACCAATTCCGGGCTTGCCCGCCGGGGCGGGATGCGCCCAGCGTGGAACTACGCTCAGAAAACTAGTTGACACTGTTATAACAATTGTTATAACATTCACCTATGAAAACAAAACTACGCAAAATCGGTAACTCGTATGGCATCATTCTTTCTCAGGAGGCTGTGGATAAACTCGCCGTAAAAGAAGGTGAGGCGTTGTATCTGACGGAAGCTCAGGGAAAATCTCTAAACCTCTCCAAAGGCGACCCGGATTTTGACAAAGCGATGAAGATTGCTAGAAAAGGGATGGCAGAATATCAAAATGCTCTTCGAGAATTGGCGAAATGAAAGAGCCCGAATGGTTAGGTGAAGACATTCTCAGGCAAATCCAAACGGAGCTCTTAGCACAATTTGGTGGATTGGAGGGAGTTCGGGATGATGGGCTCCTAGATTCAGCACTCAACCAACCTATTCAGTTATTCTCTTATGGTACGCCTGATCTTTATGCTTTGGCCGCATCCTACACATATGGAATTGTCAGGAATCACCCGTTTCTTGATGGGAATAAGCGAGCGGGTTTGATGGCTGCTTACGCTTTTTTGGGTTTAAACGGCATTCATCTTTCTGTCGCAGAAGAAGAAGCTGTCATCATGACCGTTGATTTAGCTGCGGGTAAAATTGAAGCTGCAGTTTACGCCGAATGGTTACGCCAACACTGTGAGCCTCTTCAGGACTGACGAGCCGGAACCCAGGCGGTGGTCCGTCCGGCCACCTGATCAAATCGTATTGCATCACCCCGGGCATCCGTTTCCGCCTTTTTTCCCCAGCGGTGATGAAACAGCCAGCTTTTCGGAAAGCGGGAGGAGTCTGCTTCCACTGACACGGCTTTTTTCAGGATCCGCATGAGACAGGTTCTCAGCCGTTTGATTTCCGCCGGGGATAAGCTCTTTCCCCTGCGGTGGGGAGAAAGTTTCGCCTGATAAAGCACTTCATCTGCGATCCAGTTCCCAACGCCGGCAAAAACCGACTGATCCAGAAGAATGCCTTTGAGCGACCCCTTTTTGGATCCCAGACACTTCTGAAGATCCTTTAGATCCAGGCCCTGTTCAATGGGGTCGGGGCCAAGACGAGAAACCGGAGGGACCGCAGTGACATCCTGCAGCAGTCGGACTTTACCAATCCGCCGCATGTTTCGGTAGATCAGGCGGGTGCCATTGGAGAGCATCAGATCCAGTTTGATATGACTGGGCGGATCGTCGTCCGGTTGCAGCGCCCACAGGGAGCCGGTCATGCCAAAGTGCAGATACAGATCCTTGCCCGAATCCAGCTCCATCCAGAAGTGTTTCCCGATCCGGTGGGTGGCCACAACCGTGCGGCCTTTCAGGTTGCGGCTGACGGAGGAGGGGGCGTTCTGGTCAAAAATTTTCCGGTCATTTGCGGCGGTTGCCGTGATGATCTGACATCCCGTCGCGGTGCGGTCGGCCAGCCGCCTCCAGGTTTCGACCTCGGGCAGTTCAGGCATCGGGCAGTACCAGATTCAGAGGTTCGTGGTCCTTTTTTGAAACGGCGATCCGCACGCCGGGCAGCCGTGACATCATTCGTTTCCGCAGGACCGCCAGATAAGGGCGTTCGGTATGCCCGTGTTCGGCCAGCACCACCGCGGTGCCCGCCCGCTGCCAGCTGAGAATGTCGTGATGTTTCATTTCCCCGGTGAGTACGGCATCCACCTGCAGACCGGCCAGAGCAGAGGCGCCTGCTCCGGGACAGAGCGCCAGGGTGCGTATCTTTTTCCTGCGTCCTTCCGGGGCCGCCACCCGGAGGTAGGGGGTTTGAAGGTAGGCCGACCAGATGCGGGTCAAATCGTTCAGGGAAACCGCAGTACCAAGTGACATAATCCGGCCGCTGCCCTCATGCGGCAGCACCTCCCGACCGTCAAAACAGCCCGCCAGCCAGTCCGACAGACCCTCCGGGGCCGCGTCCAGCGCGGTGTGGGGGGAATAGACATGGATTCCCTGCCGGATGAGCGACAGCAACGCGGCCTGCATAGGGTCGGACTGGGTCAGCTCCCGGAGGCCGCCAAAGATGGGAGGATGATAACTGACGATCATGCTGCTGCCCAACCGTTTCGCTTCCGCGGCCACTGCAGGGGTCAGATCGAGGGTGAGCAGGATGTTGCGGATGTCGGAGCCGGATCCCTCGACCAGCAGGCCGGTATTGTCCCATTCCGCGCTTCCCTCCAGCGGGGCCAGCATTTCCAGTACGCCGAGAATCTGATTCAGGGTAGGTGCAGACATGAGGACAGCCTGCCCTGAACCGTCTGAATTTCAAGTCACGGGTCTTTCCGAATTTCGGAACCCTCAGGAGGAGCCGGTTCCGAAGGTCGGAAGACGCATGATCGTGGCGCAGTTCGTCCCCCTGGCCGTGGCTTGCGCCACGCGCGGGCAGGCGAACTGCGAATGCTTCATGCATCAACTCTTTTGGTTATCAGCCCGGGACGGGCAGATCCACGCTCGAACGTCTCATGCACCAACTCTTTCGGTGTTCAGCCCGCGTGGCGCAGTTCGTCCCGAACTGCGAATGCTTCATGCATCAACTCTTTCGGTGTTCAGCCCGCCTCTGGCGGGTAAATCCCCCTGGCCGTGGCTCCGTGACCGTGGCTCGCGCCACGCATGAAGTATGACGGCCTAAAAGGCCATCCTCCGTTGTCTCCGTCTTCCACATGTACACCATTTCCGGGATACCGTCAGGGCTTCGTGAGATTAGAGATCAGAGATCAGAGATCAGAGGTCAGAGTGCAGAAGTCAGAGGTCGACATCGGTATCGAAAACCTCATTCGATACCGATACCGATCACGATTCCGATAGCGATTTTTTTGGGCTTACACAGAAGCATGTAGGGGCTGATAGTAAGGGCCAAAAAAAAGGCGGCCCCGGAGGACCGCCTGTCGATGTCGGAACGGAGCGGGGCTTAGACCCGGGTTCCTTCCGCGTTGAGTTCGCGGCAGGCCTGTTTGATCCGTTCTTTCATGTTGCCGCGGGCCTTCTTGAGGTAGGAGCGGGGATCGTAGACTTTCTTGTTGCCCATTTCTCCTTCGATGCGGAGGACTCCATCATAGTTCTTCATGATGTGGTCCGCGATCGGACGGGTGAAGGCGTACTGGGTGTCGGTATCCACGTTCATTTTGATCACGCCGTAGCCGAGGGTTTCGGCGATCTTTTCGGGCTCGGAGCCGGATCCGCCGTGGAACACCAGGTCCAGAGGATTGTCTTCGGTGCCGAATTTGGCTTTGACCGCCTCCTGGCCCGCTTTGAGGATTTCCGGAGTCAGTTTGACATTGCCCGGCTTGTAGACGCCGTGCACGTTACCAAAGGTGGCGGCGTACATGAAGGTGTCGACCTCTTTCAGAGTTTCGTACACCAGGCACATTTCGTCGGGAGAGGTGTAGAGCTTTTCGGCTTTGACGTCCGAATTGTCGATGCCGTCCTCTTCACCGCCGACCACGCCGGATTCAACTTCGATGAACATTCCGATGTCTTTCAGGCGCCGGGCCAGTTTCAGGCCGATTT
The DNA here is from genome assembly GCA_964625795.1 of uncultured Verrucomicrobiota bacterium. Lineage (GTDB taxonomy): Bacteria > Verrucomicrobiota > Kiritimatiellia > SS1-B-03-39 > UBA6053 > UBA6053. Next base: position 23,999 of record CAZVCO010000007.1, read on the forward strand.
CCAGGTTTTCCTCCAGCGGAAGGGCGGAGCCGTCGAACATGTGGCTGTTGAACAGTGGTTTCATTCCTTTTTTCACCCGGCTTTCGGATTCTTCGATGAGAGGAATCATGAAGGGGTCCACTTTTTCCTTAATGCAGTGGTCGGTGTGCAGCACGATAAGGTTGTCGTACTTTTCTGCCAGCAGGTGGGCGGCTTCGGCCAGCACCTGGGCTCCCAGAGCGGAGTCGGCCAGTTCGCCGGTGGCGTGGGCACCTCCGCCGGTGGAGACCTGAATCATGCCGTCGCATTCACATTCCTGGAATGCTTCCAGCGCGGCCTGGATTCCTTCGAGATTGACGATGTTGATGGCCGGGTATGCAAAGCCCTTGGACTTGGCGTTCACCAGCATTTCTTTATATTGTTCTGTAGTTGCGATAGGCATGAGGGTTTCCTGTGTACAGGGGGTTCCGTTTCAAAAGAGACTCTCTTTTAATAGGGTGACGGCCTCTGTCAATGAGGTTCGAAATAAATCGGACAACTGATAGCCGAATTTGTTACGATTTGGTTTGGATTCACCGCCGAGAGGAGGGGAGGGAAGTTTTGAACAACGTGGTGAAGGATCTCTCGCAGAGACGCAGTGATCGCGGAGCAGGTCGTCCGCAGATGTTTAGAGCCTCACTTCTGCATCCCCAAAACCCTACCCGTATAGACCTCTGCGTACGTTGCGTCTCTGCGAGATAAAAACCAACTCCTCAGGTGAAGAATTTCTCGCAGAAAATTGGGGTCTTATGTTTCATGACCAGAAAACCAAGTGTATGTCACGTTGCGGCCTCCGCGCCTCTGCGAGTGTCCTCCAGTAGGCTGGCCTCTGTGCCCTCTGCGTCTCCCGGTGAACTTCTTATTCAAATCCGGCCTGGGGGCGGCCATCGGGGTAAATGAGTTTATCCTGTCCGGACTGAATCCAGCTGTTGATCTGCCGCTGTGCCTTCGGCACGACCGCATCCTCCGGAGTCAAATACATTTCTGCACCCAGAAACAGAATGACTGCAACCGTCATACCGCGGATGGCCCCGCTATCGCTGATGAATACGCCATACACAATAGAGTACGGGAGCAAAAAGAGTGAGAGAATTCCCTGGAGCAGGTCCTCATAAAATGCCTCCACAATCAGCAGCACAAAGAAAGTGACCAGTATCAGGTTCCTGGCCATGAGGGCCTGATCATCCGGAATCAGTGTCCATTCCTGTATCTGATGAGCGAGAAAAAGTGCGAAACATATCAGCAGGAGCAGCCCAAAACCAAAAGTATGGACCAGGTATCTGATTTTCGAGGCCCGGGATCTTTTCCTCCGCTTCTTTTTCGTGTGGCGCTTTTTTGGTTTTTTGACCGTTATTTCCTCGGGAACAGGCTCTTTCTTCCCCTCGGGTTCCCTTTTTTTAAGACGCAGGTTCCCCGGATCGGCTTTTACCTTTGGGGGTTCTTCGGTTGGAGACTCCTCTTCATTCATGACTGAATTATGGGAGAGTGATAAACTGAAAACAAGTTAACAGGTTGATGAAATACGGGAGGCAGACCCAGCCGGGCTTTGCGTCTCAACAGCCTGTCAGAGAGCAAAGAGAGGAAAATCTGCAGGTGGGTCCGGAGATATCCCGGCCGGTTTGCATATGATTTCTGATTGCCAAGCGCATGATACCATTATGGGGTAGTGATTCTGTTGCCCATCCATTCCGCCGGGATACCGCGTGCAATGTTCACGGATATCCGGGGCCTTCTCAGACGGGACCTTTATTTATGGAAAACCACTCAAGTGCCGCATCCCCATCCCCCGCCAGCCGTATCCGGCCGCACCTTCCACTGGTGTCGCTTCTGGCGTTGACCTTCATGGTGTATATCCGCGTGGCGGGCTTTTCGTTTGTCTGGGATGATACCGAATTTATTGTAAACAATACCGCCTTGCGTTCGGTAGGGGCAGTCCCGTCCTACTTTACCGACATCATGAGCCAGGCGGCACCCTCCATGGCCGAACAGTTCCGGGTGTACCGGCCGGTCCGGAACATCTCCTACCTGATCGACTATCATTTATTCGGGCTGGATCCGGCCGGATGGCATATCCATAACCTTCTCATTCACCTGGCGAACGGAACACTTCTGTATGTGTTCGCCCTGCTGTTGACCGGGAGCCGGACGGGTGCCGGAGTTGCGGCTGCGGTGTTTTTACTGCATCCGGTTCAAACCGAGGCGGTGGCCTGGGTAAAGTGCCGTGATGATCTGCTGTCGGTTTTCTTCGTGTTGACAGCCGTAGTGCTGGCGCTGCGGAATTCCTCTCCCCCGGGTATTGCCGCCGTGCACGGCCTCGCCTGTCTGGCGAAGGCCCAGGCTTTGGCGGTCATACCGGTCTTTTTATGGTTCCGGCCTCAAGCAGGGCGCAGGGCCCGTCTGTTGGCGCTGGCGGCTCTGGGAGTATCGCTGGTCTACCTCGGGGTGCGCCACGTCGTGCTGGGCGGCAGCGGTCAGGGAGAATACCTGGCAGGCAGTTTCGGGAAGACCCTGCTTCAGATGGGGCCGGTGGTTCTGCATTATATACGGCTGATTCTGTGGCCCGGGTCCCAACTGGCGGATTACATTCATCAACTATCCCACCCTGTTGATGTATTGCCCGCGTTGGCTGCCTGGGGGCTGTTGATTCTGCTGGCAGCTCTGTTTTTCTGGTGGAGCCGAACGCAACCGGTTTTCCGGTTGGCGGGTGTTCTGTTTATGGCCGCCCTGCTGCCGGTCATGAATCTGGTACCGATGATGCAGTATATGGCGGAGCGGTTTCTATATCTTCCCATGGTGGGAGTGGCCCTGGCGGCAGGATTCGCAGTGGCGGCCCTTCACCGCAAAAAACAAACAGTGGCCTGGAGTCTGGCGGGCATCCTGGTGGCGGCCATGTTGTGGCAGACGCATCTGCGGCTGCCGGTATGGGAAAATGAAGTGACGCTGTTCACCTCTGTGGTTGAGGATGCGCCATATCCCTCCTACCGGCCGAGAAAGAATCTGCTTTCTGCCTATCTCAAGGCCGGACTGCGTCAGGAGGCCGGACGTCTTTCCCGTGAGATGCTCGAAGAGGATTGGGCGGATGACCTCCGAGCCACCCTGTTGCTGATGCGCGCCAGAGCTATGAAGTTGAACGATGGAGCCCCTGAAAAAATCCGGGAGCACCTGGAAGAGGCGGTGCAGCTTGCCCCGGCAGACGTACAGGTTCTGAGCGATCTGGGTATTTCCCATGCCCAGAGCGGCAATACGGAACAGGCCGTACTTTTTTTCAGCCGGGCGATTGAGTCCGACCCGTCTGACGCGTTACTCTACCGCAACCGGGCCATCGCCTATCAGCAATCGGGACGACCTGCTCTTGCTGAGGTGGATTTCCGTAAAAGCCTGGAGATTGAACCCCGCCGGCAGACCTTTCTTTTCCTGGCCAGCCTGTTGTGGAGTCAGGAGCGTTACAAAGATGCGCAGGCCGTTTACCGGTCCGGCCTGGAAGTGTTCCCCACGGATCAGGAGATGTTGAAATGGTTTAAACGGGCGGCCAGAAGGGCTGAACGGTGAGAGGGCCCTTGAGGGGATGGCTTTGGTGTCGGGGGCCGGGCGGCTGGGGAAACCCGCTGGCGTACCTGTTGTCCTATTGGGCACAGCCTGTCTGATGTGTTTGGGGGAATCGTTTCGCCGCGGATTGCCGGGAATGGAAACGGCTGTGATCGCAATGATTTTGACCGCCTGAGCCCAATCCATTCTCGCCCCCGGGTGGGCCTTCTGCTACTTTTCAGGCAATCTTATGAAGTTAGTCATCCAAATTCCCTGTTTTAACGAGGAACAGACTCTCCAGAGGTCTCTGGAGGCCCTGCCGGTCACCGTGACGGGAATCGATGATATTGAGGTGCTGATTATTGATGATGGAAGCACGGATGACACTGCGGAGATTGCCCGGAACCATGGGTGCAGCGTGGTGCGCCATACCCGGAATGCCGGACTGGCCCGGGCCTTTATGACCGGAATTGAGAATGCGCTCGCGTTGGACGCGGATGTCATTGTGAACACCGACGCTGACAATCAGTACGATGCCACCTGTATCGAAGATCTGGTTCAGCCTATCCTGCGCCGGGAGGCGGAGATGGTGATCGGTGAACGGCCGATTGAATCCATTGAGTCCTTTTCATGGTTCAAAAAGAAGCTGCAGCGCCTTGGCAGCCGTATAGTGGCGGGGCTGAGCGGTGCCCATATTCAGGATGCACCCAGCGGCTTCCGGGCCTATTCCCGGGCGGCCGCTGAGCAGCTGAATGTGTTCAATGAATATACCTATACTCTGGAAACCCTGATCCAGGCCGGGCACCGGAATATTCCCGTCGCCACTGTCCCTGTGCGGGTGAACCCGGTGGAGCGACCCTCCCGTCTGGTCAAAAGTATCCCCAATTATATTCGCAGGTCCGCTGTCACCATGTTCAGGGTGTTCCTGTTGTACCGGCCGATGAAATTCTTTTTCACTCTCGGTACCTTTTTTTTGTTGGTGGGGATGATGCCCGGACTCCGCTTTCTCTATTATTTTATGATGGGAGAGGGCACCGGAAAGATTCAGTCTCTGATCTTTATGGCGGTGCTGATGGTGGCCGGACTGTTGTGCTACACGGTGGGACTGATCACGGACCTTATTGCGGTGAACCGCAAGCTGCTGGAGGATATCCGGGTTCATGTAAACAGGATGAGTGAGAAACACGTTCAACAGAATTCTGAGGACCGTGGGTGAGTCTATGACTTCAGCATCCTGTGAACATCCAGTCGGAATCGTGCCCTGTACTGCACAGGCCGCCGGTGAAACGGCCGGTCTCCCCAGGCCCTCAGCCTTATGAACCCGCGGGGCCGGGGTTTTATTGATTGATCGTTATGAATATCGTCATCTCCTGTTCCACGTATCCCGCTTCGGATGACGATCCTGTATCGGGGTTTGTCGCGGACCAGGCACTGGCGATGCTGGAACTCAACTCCGAATTGACGATAACGGTCCTGGTGCCGCATACGGCTGCGTCCCTAAAAACTCATGCCAATTCAGGGCATGAACGGTTATGCATCAAACGCTTTCACTATTTTTGGCCGCATCGCCTTGAGACCCTTACAGATGTTGGAATTATGCCAACGCTTTCTGTAAAACCATGGATGTTTGTGGAGGTGCCCTTCCTGCTACTGTTCACTATTGTGAATTTATATGGACTCACCAGGAAGCTGAAACCCGCATATATGTACGCCCACTGGTTCACGCCCCAGGGGATTGCGGCAAGCATTGTCAGTCGCACGACCAAGGTTCCTTATGTACTGACCTCCCACTCATCCGATGTGTATATCTGGAGGAAATGTCCCCTGATTGGCAAATGGATCGTCCGCTGGTTTATCTCAAACTGCAGGGCGGTCACAGTGGTGAGCCGCAGAACAAAAGAAAAGCTCCAATCCTTTTACACTCCCGGTCAGTGGGAACGTGTTGCTCCGAACGTCCGGATTCTGCCTATGGGCATTCATTTGCCGGAATCCGGGGATCTCTCCGAAGCCGCACGCGATGCTGTCCGGAGGCAGTATGATCTCGGGGCGTCGTCCTGCGTTTTTCTTTTCATGGGGCGTTTGACCGAGAAAAAGGGTCTGCAGATTTTACTTCCTGCGTTTGCAGAACTTCTCCGCAGTCGTGAGGGGGTCAAATTGCTCATTGCCGGTGAGGGTGAAATGAAACGCTCCCTGCTTGAGCAGGCACGCAGGCTGGAAGTCACAGACCATGTTGTATTCACGGGCTTTGTCCACGGGGTTGAAAAACAGGCGCTGTTTGATGTGTCCGATGTGTTGGTTGTCCCGTCAATCGTAACCGCAAAGGGGGATGCAGAAGGCCTGCCCGTGGCCCTTCTGGAGGGGTTAGCTGCCGGAAAACTCTCTATCGCCACGGATGTCAGCGGTGCGGATGACATCGTCACGGATGGCCGAGAGGCTTTTTTGATACAGCCGGGACATGTCCAGGAACTGAAGCTCGCCATGTTGCGCGCCATGGATATGGACGACTCACAAAAATCAACGATGTCTGATGAGGCCCGTCGTCTTGCCGGGACATTTGCCTGGCCCGTCATCGCCCGGCGTCATTATGAGTTTTTCAAACACAACACAGATGTCTGATCGAAGCTATTTTCTCCATGGGTATCTGTCGGTCCGGCTGTATGGATTGAATGCCCCGTACCGGAACTACTTCGATAACGAATACAGGCGGATTTCCACTGCGTCAGCTGTTTGCGCTCAGGAGCTTTCCGTACGTCTGGTGAAGACGTTGCCACCTGAAGCTGACATCCGCACCCGGCATAAAAAAATAAGATTCAAAAATCTGTTCTTATTTGAATACGCTGTGGAGGGGCTTGAGACCTCGAACCCCACCATCTATTTCAAACGTCACTGGATAGACCGGGTGTATATTAATGCGGTGGCCGTGTTTCTCCAGGCGCAGCTGATGGAACCGGTTATGTACCTGATGCTGCTGAGGGCGGATGTGTTGTTTCTGCATGCAGCAGGCGTCAGCCGGAATCAGGAGGGGTTTGTTTTTCCTGCTCACGGAGGGACGGGTAAAACCACCCTGAGTATCAGCCTCATGAGAAAAGGATTCCGGTTTTTGGGTGATGATCTGCTTTTTGTGGATGTCCCGCAAAAGAAAGTGTTCCCGTACCTGCGCCCCCTGCATCTGTTCACCTACAATATCAGAACATTGTCCGGCTCGCAGTTGCCATTCAGGTACAAAGTCAAGGTGATTACAAAAGATGGGATCCGATGGATTCTGGAAAGAGTCTGCAGGACCGAATTCCTCATTTCCACCAGAGTTCATATTGAAAAGGTTTATCCGGATGTGGTCGTATCGGAGCCGGTATATCTTTCAAAAATGGTCTTTCTGGTCAAGCAGGGTTCCGGCGCCAGGGTTTCCATCACTCCGGACAACCTGAAAGATCTTGCGGAGGACGTATCCAAATCCTTTGATCTTAACCAGAGTCTGATCCATAATGTCCTTGAGGGCTCCGGGGACCTTGACCGTTTCACCTCGCTGGAATCCCGTGTAATCTGCAGGCTGCTTGAGCAGCTCTCCCATCTATATTATTTCAACACCCGTTCAATGGACGCGGAAGACCCCCGGAAACTGATACGTATCCTAGATGAAAAATAAGCCGGTTTCTCTCCTGTTTTATGCTGCGGTTGTTTTTTCGGTTGCGGTCTACTTCCGCTCCATTGATGTATCAAAACTCGAGGGGGTAAGATTCTCCCTCCCGCTTCTGCTGGTATCAACCGCCGTGGCGGTTCTTTTCCGGTTCTGGGGTTGTGCGGTCTGGCTGCTTCTTCTTCGCAGCATGGGAGTTGAAAACTTCCCCGATCTCATGATGCTGGTCTACGCCTACGCCAAATCCTGGCTGGGACGTTACATCCCCGGAACCGTTGTCTGGATCTTCGGGAAGGTTTATTTTGCATCAAAACTGGGGGTTTCCAGAAACAAACTCGCAGTCAGTTCGGTGGTGGAGGGAGGAGCCCAGGTGGCGGTGCTGATGGTGTTATCCTGTCTTTCGTTGCTGATGGCCGGCGAGTTTGCCCTGGTGGTGCCTGCCTTGCGGGTGGCGATGATCTGTATCGTGACCGTGATCCTGCTCACTCTTTATCCCCCGGTGTTCAACCGGCTGCTGGGCCTGGCTGTCAGTATCACCCGTAAACCTGTGGATGCGAGCCAGGTACAGGTGGGCTTTCCGACCCTGATGCGCGCTTTTCTACTGTATGGTGTGGGGTTCTTTCTGAGCGGACTCTCTTATTTCTTTTTTGCAACATCGATCACCGACACCCTCGGCTGGGAGAACTTCTGGTTTCTGTTGGGTGCGTTCAATCTTGCAGGCGCGGTGGGGATTGCCGCGGTTTTTGTGCCCAGCGGCCTGTTCGTCAGGGAGGGGTTGCAGGTGTTACTGTTGTCCGCAGTGGTCCCGGTGGAGATGGCCCTGGTCATATCCATTTCCTCACGTGTGTGGTCGCTCCTGGTGGACCTGCTTTTTTTTATAACTGCTTACGTTCTGAAGGGACTTCATCTGTCACCTGACATCCAGTGATGCCAAGCGATTCCTCCTCCAGCCAACCGCCGTCCAGATCCACGCACGCCGTGAACGTGGCACGAATGTTTTCCTCATCCCGCTATGAGGTCTGTTGGCTGGCCATGGTTCTGACGGGGTATTTTTTTCTGGCCGGGTGGACGGCGTTTTCGAATTCCCCCACCTATGATGAACCGCTGCATGTCACCTCCGGGGTGTCCTATTGGCAACACCGGGATTTCCGGTTGCAGCCTGAAAACGGAGTGCTGAGCCAGCGCTGGATCGGCCTTGGCCCGCGTGTTCTGACCGACGCGGACGTGAAGACGGACAGCCCTGCCTGGCAGCGTGCCGCACAGTGGATCGTTGCCCGCGAATTCATGGCGCAGCACGGTCTGACTGTGTTGCGCATAGGCCGGTGGATGACAGTGCTTGCCGGGGCGGGTCTGCTGCTCATGCTGTATCAATGGTCCCGCCGTCTTTGGGGGCGGGGAGGGGCCCTGGTCACCGTTGTTCTGGCGGCGTTCTCCCCGACGCTCCTTGCCCACACCACGCTGGCGACATCAGATGTGATGCTGGCGTTCACTTTTTTCTGGGCCTCCCGGGCCTTGTTGATCCTTCAGCGTTCGCCCTCCATCCGGACGGTCCTGATCGCAGGAGCGGCCTGTGGGGCTGCCGCCCTCAGTAAATACTCATCGATCGTCCTTGCCCCTTATGCTGTGGGACTGCTCATTCTGCATGGTGTGTTCTGCCGCCCTCCCCGGCTCTGGCGTTCACTGACGCACCGTGTGGGCGCCCTCTTGCTTGCGGCACTGCTGGCGTACGGTGTGATATGGGCCGGATACGGATTCCGATACGCCGCCTTCCACCCTGAACAGGCCAGCGGTGCGTTCCTTCAACCCTGGGACAGGGTGCAGTCCGGCTCCGCGGCCGACGGAATCATTGCGTTTCTCCGGGAAGGGCGGCTTCTTCCGGAAGCCTATTTGTATGGAGCCGCACAGACCTATACCTATAGTCAGGAGCGGGCTGCGTTTTTTATGGGGGAAGTCCGTGGAGGAGGATGGGTACGCTATTTCCCGACCGCTTTTTTGGCAAAGAGCAGCCCGTGGCTGATCCTCGGATCTCTGGCGTTGGGGATCCTGACTCTGAAGGGCAGGATCCGTGAAAGGATTGTGCAGCATTCTCCCGCGGACAGGAATGATCTTCGTCTGGAGGTATGCGCGGCCAGCCTCGCGGGTGGACTGTTCTTTCTTTTTTGCATGACGTCGAATTTGAATATCGGGCACCGCCACATGCTGCCGGTGTATCCTTTTCTGTTTCTGATACTGGGGGGGCTCTGGCCGGGTCTGGCCACGAAGCCTGCCGGCCGGGCCGTACTGACCGGGGGTCTGGCACTGCACGTATTGCTGGCCGTGATGACCGCGCCGTCTTATCTTTCCTTTATCAATATCTTTTTCGGCGGTCCGGAGGCCGGTCATCGCCTGTTTGCAGACAGTTCGTATGACTGGGGGCAGGATATGGGGGTGCTGGCCGAATGGCTGGAGACGCAGGAGGACCTGTCGGGGCGGCCACAGCTGGCGCTGTTTTCCCCCCTGAATCCCGAAGCCCTCGGCATAGAAGGCGACGTGATGTACCAGTATGGAGGGGATTTTCAACGGGGGTATTCCCTGCCACCATTCAGGCCTGGCCGGATTGCGGTCTCCGCCACCATTCTTTCCGGAACCTATTTTAATATCCCGTCGAAGGGGTGGACGGCAGAACTGGAGGACCGCTACTGGGCATCGCGGCATCTGGTGGCCCGGGTTCTGGAGGAGGCCGGCACCGATCCGGAGAGATGGCTGCATGTGTTCGCTGAACAGCCGGATATTCCCTGGTCCAACGTCGTTCAACTGTATTCAAGACTCCGGGTAAAACGTTACCTGCATCTGCTGGAGACCCGGCCGGTAGAGGCCCGGCCGGCGGATACGGTGTTTATCTGGCAGGTGGACACGGAGTTTCTGGAGGAATTCCGTCTGCTGGAGGAGCCGGTACTGCCTGATGATTTCAATCTTCATTCCGTTCTCCGCCGCTGGGAGGCCGGAACCAGGGGTGGGGAGGTAACCGTTCCCGGGGAACATTAAGCATCGGGAGCAGAACCGGATTTTTTCTCAACTGACTGGCGGGGATGCACGATGTAATACGGTCTTCCTTTGGTCTCGTCATACACTCTGGCCAGATATTCCCCGATTACGCCCAGTGCCATGAGCTGCAATCCTCCCAGAGCCAGAATGGTCACGATCAGAGTGGTGAACCCGGTAAATGCGGTCTCCACCCCGATAAGCCGTTTGACGATAAAATAGATTCCCACAGAAAAGCCCACCAGACTGATGAGCGTCCCGGCATAAATCATCAGCCGGATGGGAGCATACGAAAAGCTGAAGAGGGCATCCAGAGAGTAACGGATGAGGCGCGAAAGCGTCTGTTTGGGCTGCCCGGCGGAACGTTCCTCCCTGTGGTAGGTGACCACGTGCTGATCATATCCGATCCAGGCGCATAGCCCCGGGAAAAACCGGTGTCTTTCGGGAAGAGTTCTGAGGGATTCATAGGCAAAGCGGTCCAGGAGGGAAAAGGTTCCGGAGTGGGGAGGAACCGGATAATCCGAAAACCGATTGAAGAACCGGTGGAACAGATCAAATCCAATGCGGCGCATGCCGGTCTCAGAGCGGGACAGCCGTTCACCCCGTACGATGTCCGCGCCTTTCTGCCAGAGGTCCAGCATCTCCGGAATTTTTTCCGGGGGATCCTGCAGATCCGCAT
>CAZVCO010000008.1:0-510 GCA_964625795.1 uncultured Verrucomicrobiota bacterium
ATCCAGGGGATTCTGGACGAGGACCTGGTGAATCTGGGCAGTGAAACCGAAGCCAATCTGGAGCGGGTGGCGTCCACGCCCTCCTCAGGCCTGGGGTCGGTGCGGAAAAAACCCACCACGGAGGACTGTGCGAAAATTTTCGAGGTGCTCCGCAAACACAATGTCCGCTACTTTTTTTATATCGGCGGCAATGATACGGCCGAAACCACGCACCTGATCCATCAGCATGCCCGGAAGGCCAGATATGAGTTCCGCTGCTTCCATTTGTGTAAAACCATCGATAATGACCTCCGGCAGAATGACCACACCCCCGGATTCGGCAGTGCGGCGAAATTTGTGGCCTCCGCCTTTATGGGGGACAATCAGGACAACCGCGCGCTGGGTGGGGTGAAGCTGAATGTGATCATGGGCCGTCATGCCGGTTGGATCGCTGCCGCCGGCGCCCTGGTCGAGGACGAAGGCATCCCGGTCGTCACCCTGTTCCCCGAGGTCGAGTTCGACAAGGACAAG
>CAZVCO010000008.1:520-3955 GCA_964625795.1 uncultured Verrucomicrobiota bacterium
TGGGCCGCCATGCCGGTTTTCTGACGGCCGCCTCCGTGTTGGCCAAGGTGTATCCGGATGACGGTCCGCATCTGATCTATCTCCCGGAGCGTCCGTTTGCCATGGGCCGGTTCAGCCGGGACGTGAAAAACGTGATGAAAGAGACGGGACGCTGCGTGGTCGCGATCAGTGAAGGCATCTGTGATCACCGCGGCACCCCGATCCTCTCGGCCTTTTCCAAAAACCAGGAAGTGGACAGCCACGGAAATGTGCAGTTGTCCGGCACCGGCGCACTGGGAGACATTCTGGCGACCGAATTAAAGACCCGGACCGGGATTTCCCGGGTGCGGGCGGACACCTTTGGGTATCTGCAGCGCTCCTTTCCCGGAGTGGTCTCTGCGGTGGATGCGGCGGAGGCCCGGGAGGTGGGGGCGCACGGGGTGCGGTTTGCGGTGAAGGAATTCGAGAACGGCAGTGTGGCCATCAAGCGGAAAAACACCAAACGCTACGGGGTTACCTACGAGCGCGTCACTCTGAAATCCGTAGCGAAAGAGACCCGTCATATGCCTGCCACCTACATCAACAAAGACGGCAACGGGGTCACCAAGGCGTTTGTGGATTACGTCACTCCCATCGTCGGACCGCTGCCGGAGATCGGGCGGCTGAAGGATCGTGCCGGCCAGACCGACACGGTGCGCGACGAACTCAGGAAGTTGGACAGTGTCGGTGATGGCGATGTCGCAGTGAATGGGAATGGGCCATGGGATATCGCCTTCCACGGGCCGCAACCTTGGCTGTCCATGCAGCGGCCCGTGGCGTAAACGCCGACAGCCACTCTCCGCAATCAATAAAAAACACCTCCAACCCAAGGGGCTGGAGGCGTTGATCGGATTTAAAGCCAGGGTGGTTTACTTCACTTCCAGCAACTCCACTTCAAACTCGAGCACCTGATTCGGGCCGATGTTACGGTTGCCCTGCTCACCGTAGGCCAGGTTGGCGGGGATCCAGAAGCGATAGGTCGCGCCGGGGGACATCAGCTGAAGTCCTTCGGTCCAGCCGGGGATGACCCGGTTCAGAGGGAATTCCACCGGCTCGCCCCGTTCCACTGAGCTGTCAAACACGGTGCCGTCCAGCAATTTACCGGTGTAATGGACTCTGACCACATCGGTGGCGGCGGGGTTTTCTCCTTCGCCTTCTTCAATGACTTTGTACTGAAGGCCAGACAACGTGGTCATAACGCCTTCTTTTCCGGCATTTTCCTTAAGGAAGGCCTGACCGGCTTCGAGGTTCTCCTCAGCGGCGGCCATCCGGCTCTCCTGCTGTTCCTGCTGTTGACGCTGCATGGCGGCCTGCTGGGCGGCCATGAATCTCTGGGCCTCCTCGCCGGCGGCCTGTAATTCCTCCTGGGAATATTTAGATTCCGTCCCGGCCAGCTGATCTTCGATCGCGGCCAGCACCTCGTCCAGAATCAGTCCGCGCTGCGCGGTCTGACTGGCCATGCCCACGCCTTCAGCGTAGAGAACCTTTTCGGTATCGACGTTCTGCGAAATGACGTCCTGGATTCCCTGGACAAAAGGCTCCGGATCGATCTCCTCCGGTTGCTGGGAAATCTGCTGGGCCACGCCCATGCCCATGCTGTAACTGACTTTTTCCAGGACGTCCTGCGGCAGGGGTTCAGGACCGTTCTGGGCGAGAAGGGGAAGGGAAAAGACACCCAATACGATGAGGGTGCAGGTAAATAGTTGTTTCATGTGGGTCTCCAATTTCATAAGTGAGGGGTTGTAGGTGAAGGTTTTTGTTGAGGAATCAATCAAAAAAGGGGGTTGATGAGGGCAAAGAAAGCGAAAATCTCCTTGTCAGAAGACCGAAATCCCCTATAGACAGGCCCGCTCATCCGCTCGGGTGGTGGAATGGCAGACACGCCAGGTTAAGGACCTGGTGCCCGTAAAGGGCGTGTGGGTTCGACTCCCACCCCGAGCACCATTTTTTCCGTTTCATTGCCCCGCCTTCCAGCGGGGTTTTTTCATGGTTGTAGCCCTTATAGACCCCGCAGGACGTCTGCTGTTCAAAATTGTTCAGCGCTTTCGCCGGAATCACGGAGGGCGGGCTTTCTTACCGCTTCCTTTCTGTATTTCGCTTCCCAATCTGTCCGCATCTTCGAGATAGGCGGCTCCAAGCTTCGGAAGTGTTTGACAAGCGCCCATGACCCTTTAATATCCTGCATTCTTATTTCGTTAAAAAGATAACACTATTTCCAGGATCAGGCTGCATGAGCGCTGAGTTTAAGATAACAAAAGGGTTGGATCTGCCTATTTTAGGTGCCCCCGGAACTGAAATCCGTTCGCTGTCCACGTCGGGCACACGTTCGGTCTACCCGGGTGAGTTTGCCCGCGAAAAATTCAAGTGTGCGGTCAAAGAGGGCGATACGGTCACCCGTGGCGGTGTCGTGGCCCACGGCAAGCGCATCGACGGATTCGCGGTTCGCTCCCCCATTGCCGGCACGGTGAAAGAGGTGCGGCTGGGCGAGCGGCGTGCTTTGGCCGAAGTGGTAATTGAGCCCAACGGCAAAGAGGATGTGGAGTCCTTTCCCTCGTTCACTCTCGACGGAGTGTTGAAAACGGAAAAGGCCGATCTGCTGAAGATTTTGGTCGAAAGCGGTTTTCTCGGCCTCATCCGGCAGCGTCCCTTCAGCCGGATTGCGGATCCGGAAGCCACGCCCAAATCGATTTTTGTCAATGGAATGTCCACCGCACCCTTCCGGCCCGATGCGCATGTGCTGATTCAGGGCAGGGCGGATGATCTGCAGGTGGGGCTGAATGCACTGACCCGGTTGACCGATGGTCCGGTGCATCTCAATCTGGCGTCATCGGCCAAAGAGAAGAACGATGCCCTGACCGAGGCGGCCAATGTCCAGGTCAACTATTTCCAGGGACCGCATCCCTCCGGAAACACCAGCACGCATATCCATTATCTGGATCCGATCGTGCCGGAGGATGTGGTCTGGACGCTCCGGGTATCGGACGTGATACGGATCGGCGAGCTGCTCCGCACCGGGCTGTATCCCAACCGTCAGCGGATTCTGGTGGCCGGCGAGGGATGTCAGGAGGAATTCCGTGGTTATTTCGATGTGGATACCGGTATGGACCTGAGTGAGGTGATCGACCCGGTGCGGGCCGAAGGCGCCCAGCGGGTGATCCGCGGAGATGTACTTGCCGGACAGGCGGTGGATACCGCTTCCACCGGAATTTTTCTTTATGATCAGGGATTTGTTCTGCTGCCGGAGGATACCGAACGCCATCTGATGGGCTGGTACGCGCCCACCACCGAACAGTACAGTGCGCATAAAGTGGTTCCCAGCAACTGGATCAAAGACCGGCTGTTTCACTTCGGCACCAACACCCGGGGCAGCAAGCGCGCCATGGTGTTGACCGGAATCTACGACCCCTACACCCCGCT
>CAZVCO010000008.1:3965-4851 GCA_964625795.1 uncultured Verrucomicrobiota bacterium
ATCTCCTGGTGGATCCGCTCAGCCGGGCCTGCATCGCCGGGGAGACGGAGGATGCCATCGCCATGGGCATTCTGGAGACCGACCCGGAGGACTTTGCGCTCTGCACCTTTGTCTGCCCGTCCAAAACCGATTTTGGAGCGATTGTCTCCAGGACACTGGCCTCCATTGAAGAAGAGGGAATTTAATGATCGATACCGCCGCCATCAAAGAGACCGTTCAAGCGAAGCACGACGCCGTTCGTGAACAGTTCGAGCCGGGTGGGAAGTTTGAAAAACTCTATCCCCTGTTTGAAGCCCAGGACACCTTCCTGCTGACACCGCCGGACACCACCAAGGGCATGACCCATGTGCGGGATGCCGTCGACCTGAAACGGGTGATGTTTACGGTGGTGGTTGCCCTGATTCCCTGTCTCATGTGGGGAATTTTCAATGCCGGCCATCAATACTATCACTACAGCGGCATCGAGGCCGGGGCCATCGCCAAGCTTCTGCGCGGGACCTGGATTGTGATGCCCATTGTCTTTGTCTCCTATCTGGTGGGAGGTCTGTGGGAGGTGCTGTTTGCCATCGTCCGCAAGCACGAGATCAATGAGGGATTTCTGGTGACCGGGATGCTGTTTCCCCTGACCCTGCCGCCCACCGTGCCGCTGTGGCAGGTCGCGATCGGCATCAGTTTCGGGGTGGTGGTGGCCAAAGAGGTATTCGGTGGAACCGGTTTCAATATTCTGAATGTCGCGCTCACCTCCCGGGCCTACCTGTATTTTGCCCACGCCAAGGATCACTCCGGTGAAGTCTGGGCGGCATCCACCGACGGAGCCACCGGCGCCACTCCGCTGGGCATGGGGGCCTCTTTCGGAGCCGAGGGACAGGATGTGGCCGCCTCTCTG
>CAZVCO010000008.1:4861-9159 GCA_964625795.1 uncultured Verrucomicrobiota bacterium
CGATTCCCATTTTGTTGGGTGCGGCAATTCTGATCGTCAGCGGAGTGGGCTCCTGGAAAATCATGGCCGGCGGATGTCTGGGACTGATGGGTACGGCTCTGCTGATGAATTTCATGCCCACCTCCAGTATGGTGGAGGGTGAAATGGTGCAGTTGACCACTTGGACCCAGATTCCGTTCTTCTATCATTTTGTCATGGGGAGTTTTCTCTTCGGCATTGTGTTCATGGCCACCGACCCGGTTTCCGCCGCCTCGACCGATCTGGGCAAGTGGATCTACGGAATTCTGATCGGGGTGGTCACCGTGCTGGTCCGGGTCACCAACCCCGGATTCGCGGAGGGCGTGATGCTGGCCATCCTCTTCATGAACGTTATGGCCCCGATTATCGATTACTACGTGGTGCAGGGACACATTAAAAAACGCAACGCCAACCTGCGGAAATTCAGTTATGCAAAAGGATGAACTTCAAACCATTAAGTTTGCCGCCATCGTCTGTCTCGTCTGCAGTATGGCCCTGGCCGGCGTGCAGGGAACCCTGAGAAGCCGTCAGGAACGCAACCGTCAGATTGACAAACAGATCAATGTGCTCAAGGCGCTTACTCCCACGTTCAATCCGGAGGGCGAGCCTCTCACCGAAGAGGAAGTGGATCTGTATTTCGTGCAGGGAAAAGTGCCGAAGGCCTGGATCCCGACGTATTTTGAGCAGTATGTGACGACCACGGATGTCACCCTGCCGGACGGAACGGACACCTTGCTGTATGAGTTGAAAAAAGATGATCAGCTCGTGTCCGTCGCCTTTCCCGCCCAGGGCAAGGGTCTGTGGTCCACCGTTCACAGTTATGTTGGTCTGGAGACCGACCTGGCCACCATCCGGGGTGTCACCTTTTTTGACCACGGGGAAACTCCGGGACTGGGAGGCGAATGTTCCAAGCCCTGGTTCCAGCGCAATTTCCAGGGGAAGAAGCTCTGGGATGACGGTGAGCCGGTGAAGTTCGAGGTGGCCAAGGGAGCGGCAGATCCGGAGACGCCGTATAAAGTGGACGGCATGAGCGGAGCCACCATCACCGGAAACGGCATCCAGAAATTTGTCAACGAGACCTTCCGACTCTACAACGACGCTGTGTTTGCAGCGCAGCGCCCGACCGAGGAATCCTAATGCCTGCCCTTACCTCCATTGTCACTGACCCCTTATCGGACAACAATCCGATCACCGTACAGATGCTCGGTATTTGTTCCGCCCTTGCGGTGACGGCCCAGCTCAACACCGCGCTGACCATGTCGGTTGCGGTGATTGCCGTACTGGTCTGCTCCAACTCCATCATTTCTCTGCTGCGTCACAAAATTCCCGGAAAAATCCGCATGATTGTGCAGATGGTGGTCATCGCCTCCCTGGTGATTATTGTGGACCAGGTGCTGAAAGCCTATGCGTTTGAAGTCAGCAAATCCATGAGCGTGTTCGTGGGCCTGATCATCACCAACTGTATCGTGATGGGGCGGGCGGAGGCCTTTGCCATGTCCAACCCGCCGAAAGAGGCGGCCCTGGACGGACTCGGAAACGGGCTCGGCTACAGTGCGGTCCTGATTATTGTTGGATTTCTGCGTGAACTGCTGGGCGCCGGATCGGTGTTCGGGGTGCAGGTACTGCCCGAGTCCTATCCGGGCAACGGTCTGATGGTCATCGCGCCCGGTGCGTTCGTGATCATCGGGCTGCTGATCTGGCTGCAGCGCACCATCACCAAAAAATACGAGGAGGCGTAACCATGGGATACTACATCGATATTTTTGTCCGCGCGATTTTCGTCGAGAACATGATTCTGGCCTACTTCCTGGGCATGTGTTCCTTCCTGGCCCTGTCCAAGAAAGTGGACACCGCATTCGGCCTGGGAATGGCGGTGGTGTTCGTGCTCGGCATTACCTGTCCGCTGAACAACATCATTTACACCCTCCTGCTCAAAGACAGCACCCTGGTGAAAGGCGTGGATCTCTCTTTCCTGAACTTCCTCTGCTTTATCGCCGTGATTGCCTCGACCGTGCAGCTGGTGGAAATGCTGCTGGACCGGTTTTTCCCCCCGCTGTACAACAGCCTGGGTATTTTCCTGCCGCTGATCACGGTGAACTGCTCTATTCTGGGCGGATCGCTGTTCATGGTGGAACGGGATTATACGCTGGGTGAGTCCACCGCCTACGGATTGGGATCCGGCATGGGATTTTTCCTCGCCATTATTGCATTAGCCGGAATCCGTACGAAGTTACGTTATTCAAATATACCGCCCGGATTGCGCGGTCTGGGAATCACCTTCATCCTGACCGGATTGATGGCTCTCGGATTCCAGTGCTTCTCCAGCGTCTCCCTTCAAGTACCCTAAACAACCCCCGTCTGTTATGACTTTTTTCATCCTGAGTATTCTGGTCTTCACCGGCGTGATCTGTCTGCTGGTCTTCGGACTCATGTCGGCAAACAAAGCCCTGTCTCCGGGGGGAACAGTGACGATCGACATCAATGGCGGTCAGAAAGTACTGGAGGCCGAACCCGGCTCCAGCCTGCTGAGCACCCTGGCCTCCAACGACATCTTTCTCCCCTCTGCCTGCGGTGGAGGCGGAACCTGCGCCATGTGCAAGTGCAACGTGAAAGAGGGCGGCGGTCAGATTCTGCCGACCGAGAAAAGCCAGATTGCCAAGCCTGAACAGAAAGAGGGTGCCCGCCTGAGTTGTCAGCTGAAAGTCAAAGAGGACATGAAGATCGAGGTGCCCGATGAGGTGCTTGAGATTAAGAAGTTCGAAGGCACGGTCCGTTCCAATGACAACGTGGCCACCTTCATTAAGGAACTTGTGGTGGATCTGCCGGAAGGGGTGGATCTGAACTTCCAGGCCGGTGGATATATCCAGATTGATGTTCCCAAGTATCACATCAAGTTCAAGGATTTTGAGATTGGTGAAGAGTACCGTTCGGACTGGGAGCAGTTCGGTCTGTTCGATCTCGAACACGAGAACGATGAGGAATGTTTCCGCGCCTATTCCATGGCCAATCATCCGGCTGAGGGAAATATGGTGATGCTGAACATCCGGATTGCCACCCCGCCCAGAGGCATTGATGTGCCGCCCGGTGTCTGCTCCACGTATGTGTTCAATCTGAAACCCGGTGACAAAATCACCCTGTCCGGACCCTACGGTGAATTCTTTATCCGTGAGTCCGAACGGGAGATGTGTTACATCGGCGGTGGTGCCGGCATGGCTCCTCTGCGTTCGCACCTTTTCCACCTCTTCCACACGCAGAAAACCGACCGCAAGGTCACCTTCTGGTACGGGGGCCGATCCAAGAAAGAGCTGTTCTATCTGGAGGATTTCGACGCGATTAAAGAGGAGTTTCCCAACTTCGATTACACCATTGCGCTCAGTGAGCCTCAGGAAGAGGACAACTGGGACGGTCCCACCGGCTTTATCCATACCGTGTGTGAACAGGAATACCTGCTCAAACACGATGACCCCACCGAGATCGAATATTACATGTGCGGACCGCCTCCCATGATTGCGGCCGTGAACAACATGCTGTTCAACATCGGGGTGGAAAAAGAGATGATCTCCTACGACGAATTCTCCTGATCCGCAGTCATCCCGCATTCAAACGCCCTCCGGACCGGAGGGCGTTTTGTTTGGTGGGACCCTTGCTGTCCAGGTTTCGGTCTCTTCCAATTAACTCTTGAGATCAACCACGGGCCCGGTAGGATTTAACGATGTCTGAATCCGTACATCTCCATACTTCGCTCGACACCCTTTCTTCGTCGCTGACGTCTCTCCGGAACCGCCTGGATCAGGAGCCTCCGTCCTCCTTGTCCGGTGTGGTGGGGTTTGATGGGTTTGTTGACACCTTTATCCGTATGCAAAAACCGGCCTCCATGGCCGAGTTTGGTCCCAAGGTGGCCGAGGCTGCCGGCATTGCCGCCTCCTATCAGGTGGATCATGAGGGAGACAAGTTCGGCGGAAACGGTCCGCTGTTTGCGGCCGCCGTGCATGACCTGTTCAGCGGGAAAGCCGAGGTGACCTACATTGGCGGAATCGGAGACGGGGAGGTGGAGCCCATCTTTCAGGAGGCCCTGGGGAAAAAGCTGGCCCGGCTGGTCCCCATTGCCGCTTCCGCGCACAGCGACTGCCTGGAATTCACCGACGGCAAGGTGATGCTGGGGGATTTTGATGCCTGCGCAGACGTCACCCTGGACAATCTCCTGGGCGAGGTGGTGGGCGGCCCCGCAGCGGTCAACGCGGGCTGCAAGCAGTGCCACGGCTCGCAGCTGGAGTTCATCA
>CAZVCO010000008.1:9169-11094 GCA_964625795.1 uncultured Verrucomicrobiota bacterium
GAGAAAGCGGAGTGGACGACCTGCTTGGCCGCGTGGATTTTGTCAGTGCGGTGAACTGGGGAAAACTTCCGGAAGTGGGAGAGATCTGGTCCTATCTGGCCGAACGCCTGAAGGCAGTGGGGCGCGAGCCCAAGAGCGTTCCGTTTTTCATGGATCTGGCGGAATTTGAACATCGGTCTGAAGAGGATCTGCAGGGGCTGCTGGACCGTCTGTCCGCCATTACGGAGCAGGCCTCCACCCTGCTCAGTTTCAATCTGAAGGAGGCCTGGCAGCTGGGAGAGCGGTTCGCCGAAAATCTGAAACGGGACAAGTCGCCGGAATCAGTAGTGGAGCTTGCCGGTCTCCTCTATCAGCATCTGGACGTGGATCATGTGATTATTCATCCCAACAGCGGAGCGGCCTGTGCCGGAGGGGACGGACAGATCTTTGTCCCGGGCCCGTATTGTCAGGAGCCGCTGATCTCCACCGGAGCGGGGGATCACTTCGGGGCCGGCTGCATGGCCGCAAAGCTGTCCGGCTGTGACGATACCGAAATGCTGTTGATGGGGAATGCCACCAGCGGATACTTTGTCCGCTCCGGCCGTACCCCGGACTTTGCCGGGCTCAGCCAGTTTCTGGGAGCCTGGTCGGCGGGTACCCTGCCGGATCGGTTGTAAAGAAGGATTAATCCTCTTCCTGCGCCAGATCGTGGTGGCGGACGATTTCGCCGGAGACCAGGTAGATGACGTCCTCGGCGATATTGCAGGCGTGATCGGCAATGCGTTCCAGATCTTTCGCGGCCAGATAGATGTTCAGGCGCGCACCGGCCCGGGGCAGATGCTGATCCATTCCCTCCATCAGCCACTCATAGACCTCGATGTAGAGGCGGTCCACATCCTGATCCCGGTGGATGATCCGCCGGCAGGTGTTGACGTCGCGTGCGATCAGAGCGTTCAGGCTGTCGGTGAGCATCTCACGGGCGAACACGGCCATTTTGGAAAGGGGATCCGGCACCGGCATTTTTTCTTTTTTGGCAAACTCTGCCGTATGCCGGCCGAGGCTTTGGCAGAGGTCACCGATGCGTTCCAGATCGCCGTTGATTTTCAGCACGGAAACGATGTAGCGCAGATCGGAGGCCACCGGCTGATAGAGGGCCAGCAGTTTCATGCAGTCCTCCTCCACCTGGACCTCCAGGGAGTCGACCAGCTGATCCTCATCCCGTACCTCATGAGTCTTCCGGTTATTGCGGGTCTGAAGGGACTGGACACCCAGACGAAGGTTTTCCTCCACCTGTCCTCCCAGCTGGAGAAGGCGCTTGTTGAGGGAATCGATTTCGCGTTGGAGAAGAAGAGTGGGCATAGAAAAGATAAACGTACACGGAAGGGGCCGCTTCTGCACGCGGGAAAGCATTTGAAATGTACTAGTGGAGAATGGATCCCTTCAGATTCAGTTTCTGCAGAGCGTTCAGGGTGGAGGTTCCCACGCAGACCCATTCGCGGCCGGCCTGTTTTTCATCAGGAAACTGTTCGAAATAGGCGTTGACGGTGCTGGCGGAGGTGAAGAGCACACGGTGAAAGCTTAGCGAGGGAAGGCGGTCCGCTTGGATGGGTTGATGGGTATAGCAGACCCAGGGGGCCAACTGAATTCCCGCCGCCTTCACGGCCTGCTGCCGGGCTTCGACTGGTGACAGATCGGAGGTGGGATAGCCATAGACGCCGGGCACAAGACCGGGCTCTTCAGCCAGAGCGGCCACGCCGCCGAATCCGGAGGGAAACGCCTCC
Organism: uncultured Verrucomicrobiota bacterium; assembly: GCA_964625795.1. Lineage (GTDB taxonomy): Bacteria > Verrucomicrobiota > Kiritimatiellia > SS1-B-03-39 > UBA6053 > UBA6053. The sequence continues at coordinate 10,930 of CAZVCO010000008.1, forward strand.
GCCCGCAGCCCCCGTTTCCGGAGGGCGTCCGCGGTCATGGGACCCACCGCCAGCAGGTGTTTTCCCGAGAGCAGCCGCAGGTCGCCCAGTTCCATCAGCGTCTCCACCACCACCTCCACCGCCCGGCTGGAGGGGAATACCAGTCCGTCCCAGCTGTCCAGTCGG
>CAZVCO010000008.1:11104-34807 GCA_964625795.1 uncultured Verrucomicrobiota bacterium
CGAAGACGACGACGCGGAAGACGCGGACGACGGCGACGACTGATCGGCAGCCTCGCCCTGCAACCGGCGCGGGCGGGTGGGCGCAAGGGAAAGTCCGGACCGGCGCGCCGATCGGAAGAAGGATCGGCTGTCCAGTCGGTCGGTAAGCTCCTCCCGCCGCTGGCCGAGGGGAGTCGGACGGAGGGAAATCATGGGGAGATGAAGCAGCGGACCATGTTTGAGAAACGGGGCGGGATCGGTTCCGGTGAACAGGGTGTAGGAGGGGGCATGCGGCCGTGGTCCCACCAGTATGACGGCGGGGGAGGAGAGGTCACCGGCCGTCACGGTTTCCAGAGTGCGGTAGACCAGGTCCTCCTCTGGCGAACCCAGATGCTGTCCGGTGGTGACAAAGGCGGTGTTCGGCCATCCGGCCTCGAGCAGCCGGTTGCGGATGGCCTCCAGGTCCCGCACTCCCATATAGACGGCCAGATGACCACGCTCCGGAGACAGCGCCTCAAGGGGCTGATCCCGGAGGCCCCGGTGTCCGCTCAGAAAGGTGATAGAGGAACCCTCATGGCGGTGGGTCAGACTGCACTGAGCTTTGGCCGCGGTAATCTGTGCAGCCGAGACGGCGGGCACCACCTGGGTTCTCAGCCCCCAGGCCCGGCAGTATTCCAGGGTCTCGCCCAGATGCCCCAGGACGCCCGGTTCTCCGCCATGCAGACGCACCACCAGCCGGCCCTGCTCCGACTCATGCAGGATACGGCGGTGGATATGGGCCTGAGTGGTCGAATGGGCATGCCCCTGTTTGCCCACGTATTCTCCACGTCCACCCAGAGACTGTTTGATCTCCTCCGGGATCAGCCGGTCGTGCAGCACCACATCCGCCGCCTCCAGGAAGGCCCGGGCCTGGCCGCCCAGCAGCGAGGCTTCAGCCGGACATCCCACCAGCGCCACCAGACCGGCGGTCCGCCGGACATCAATCTGCTGCAGCGCCTCGATCAGGTCCGGGCGGTCCGCGGAAACCGTGAGGGCCAGACGTCCCTGCAGCGGAGTGGTTTCGTAGTCCATCCAGCGGGTGATGCGGTCCTCCAGATCCAGACGCTGCAGGGCGCAGCCGGCGATGAGTACGGCGTCATAGGTTCCCTCATCCATCTGGGCCAGGCGCTGGCCGATGCTGCCCCGGATGGGATTGCAGGTGGCGTGGGGAAACAGTTCCCGCACTGCGGCCTCCCGCACCGGACTGCTGGTTCCGAGGATGAAGGGGGCGTCCAGATCGACGCCGGGCCGCACACACAGGGCATCCCGGGTGTCACGGGCGGGGAGCATGGCGGCTATGGTGATTCCCTCCGGCATGGGGGAGGGAAGATCTTTGGCGCTGTGGATGACGATGTCGGTCTCGCCCTCCAGCTGACAGCGGTCCAGTTCCCGGGTGAAAAAATCCCCGGGGACCGACGGATCCGTGAGGGAGGTGGCGAGATCCTGATCGCCCACGGTTTTCAGAGCGTCTGCTGCAAACGTGGTGTCCGGGAACGCCTTCTCCAGCCAGGGGGTCACCTCCTCCACCTGCAGGCGGGCGAGGGGACTGGCACGGGAAAGAAGTCGGATCGTGGTGGACATGTTTTTACCGCTCATTCGCAGTTAACAAACTCATATCATATAGTCCGTGAACTCCAGCGCCGGCTGGGCTTTTTCCGGAGAACGCAGCATGCCGGCGGCCACCGTGTCATTCGTGGCTTCATCGATCAGGATAAAGGCTCCGGAGACCCGGTTCTTTTTGTAGGCATCGTAGACCAGCGGTGCCATGGACACAAACTTTACCCGGCCGATGTCGTTCAATCCCATCCCGTCCGGTTCCAGTTCATCATTCATGGAATGGATATCCACTTTGTTCACCAGACTGCGGATCATGACTTTGGTCGTGCGTGACCCGTGCTTGATCAGATATTTTTTACCCAGCTGCAGCGGCCGCTCATGCATCCAGCATAAATGGGCATCGTGCTCCTTGGTGGTGTAGGGGAGGTTGTCCAGAGAGACCAGCACATCGCCCCGGCTGATGTCGATATTGTGTTCCAGTTCGATGGAGACGGATTGGGGACAGAAGGCCTCCTGTGCCTCGCCCTGATGGGTGAGAATGGATTTCACTTTGCTCCGGGTGCCCTGCGGTAGAACGCCCACGGGGTCTCCGACTTTGACGATGCCGCCGTTGATCTGCCCGGCAAACCCCCGGTAATCGTGATGGGCATCGGTATGGGGACGGATCACATGTTGCACCGACATGCGGAAATCCTTCAGATTCCAGTCGCTGGCGATGTACACATCCTCCAGGTGAGAGAGCAGGGTGGGACCGTGATACCACGGCATGTGTTCCGACTCCGTCACCACATTATCGCCTTTCAGAGCGCTGATGGGAATAAAGGTGATGTCGCGGATATCCAGTTTGGGGACAAACTCATTAAAGGAATCCCGGATCTCGCGGAAGCGCTGTTCCGAGTAGTCCACCAGATCCATTTTATTGACGCAGACCATCATATGCGGGATGCCCAGCAGGCTGCTGATGGTGGCGTGGCGTTTGGACTGTTCCACCACCCCGTTGCGGGCATCGATCAGCACCAGCGCCAGATTGGCGGTGGAGGCGCCGGTCACCATGTTCCGGGTGTACTGAACGTGTCCGGGGGTATCGGCGATGATAAAGCTTCTGCGGGGAGTGGCGAAATAACGGTAGGCCACATCAATGGTGATGCCCTGTTCCCGTTCGGAGCGGAGACCGTCGGTCAGATTGGCCAGGTTCACTTCCTGACCGCCGGCCAGATCGGCCGATTTCTGCAGCGAGTCCCACTGATCCTCGAAAATCGATTTCGAGTCGTGCAGCAGCCGGCCGATCAGGGTGGATTTACCGTCATCCACCGAGCCGGCGGTGGTGAAGCGAAGAAGTTGGGTTTTGGATTCGTCGTGTTGCATGGGTGTGGAGAGGTCGGAGTGCAGAGGCTTGTGCGCCGGAGGCGTATCAGAAGTCAGAGTGCAGGTCTGTCAACCAAACGCCTAATTTCAAAAATTTGGGAAGTTAACTTATAAAACATGCTTGATCTCCGCGACGGTTAAAAAATTTGTTTTCTCTGACCTCTGATACGCCTCCGGCGCACAAGCCTCTGACCTCTGATGCGCCTCCGGCGCACAAGCCTCTGACCTCTGACCTCTGACCTCTAAAAATACCCTTCCCGCTTGCGGTCTTCCATAGAGCTTTCCGAGACCTTGTCATCCGCTCGGCCTCCGCGTTCGGTGACCCGGGCCGCGGCCACTTCGACCAGAATATCATCGATGGTGGTGGCCTCGGATTCAATACAGCCCGTGGTCATGATGTCACCGATGGTGCGGACCCGTACGCGGAGGTTTTTCACTTCCTCGCCCTCTTTGGGTGGCTGCAGATCGTTGACCGGGAGCCACTGGCCGCCGCGGCGGACCACATCCCGGTTGTGGGCAAAGTAGATGGGGGGAAGATCGAGTTCCTCCTGACGGATGTACTCCCAGATATCGGTTTCGGTCCAGTTCGAGAGCGGGAAGACCCGCATGTTCTGGCCCGGCAGCACCCGGGCATTGTAGAGGTTCCACACCTCCGGCCGCTGCTGTTTGGGGTCCCACTGACCGAATTCATCGCGGAAGGAAAAGAACCGCTCTTTGGCCCGGGCTTTCTCCTCGTCGCGCCGGGCACCGCCGATGGCGGCATCGAACTGAAACTCCTCAATCGCGGCCAGCAGGGTGGGGATCTGCAGGCGGTTCCGGCTCAGTTCTCCGGGCACCTGGGTGGCGATGCCTTTCTCAAGCGCCTCCTCCACCGTGCGCACGATCAGTTTGGCTCCCAGCTCGGCCGCGCGGCGGTCCCGGAACTCGTTCAGCTCCGGAAAATTGTGCCCGGTATCCACGTTCAGGAGCGGAAAGGGGATACGGGCCGGGCGGAAGGCCTTTTCGGCCAGCCGAAGCATCACCACGGAGTCTTTGCCGCCGCTGAACATCAGGGTGGGGCGTTCGGATTCCGCTGCCACTTCGCGCATCACATGAATGCCCTCCGTTTCCAGCAGTTCGAGGTGGGACAGATTGTAGCCGCTCATACCGGTCTCCTACAGGCGGGCCGAATCGAGATGCAGACCGCATTCGCGGGATTCCAGCACCTTGGTCGGATCGTAATAATTGAATTCATTGGGAAGGTCGTGTTCATCGATGTAGGCCTGCATCTGTTCATCGGTCCAGGACAGCACCGGGCTGATTTTCAGCACGCCGTCCGGCGTGCGGCCGAACACCTGCATGTTCTCGCGGTTCGGATTCTGCACCCGCCGCAGCGCGGTCAGCCATCCGGCCGGGTTCAGCTCGGTCATGCCGCGGCGGAAGGGCTCCAGTTTCACCTCCTCGGTGAATTCGGCATGCAGCTCCGGCTGATCCAGGGTGGGGATGCCGCCCATCAGGGTGTCACGGTGGGCGGCAGTGCGCCGGGGGATGCAGAGATGCACATTCAGGTTCAGCTTCTGGATGGTGGCCTCGGCACAGCGGTAGGTGGCCGGGGTGTTGTAGCCGTGATCCACCCAGAGGACCGGAAGGTCGGGAACGACCTGCACCGCCATATGCAGCAGCACCCCCTCGTAGGGACGGAAGTTGGTGGAGATCATAAGACCTCCGTGGGTCAGACGGGCCGCCTCCTGCAGGATGTCCAGGGGGGAGGCCTCGGAAAAGGTGTCATTCAGAGAAGAGAGATCGGGCGTTGTGTTCATCAGATGGTGTAATTGTGGATACCGGTGCCGGTCAGGGCATCCTGTTTGGAAACCAGGGTTTGAAAGTGATGGGAATCGAGAATGGTGAACAGGGCCTCATCCGCCTCCCGCCACAGGGAGGTGAAAATATTGGATTCATCCAGCCCTTCCTCCTGCACCCAGCGGCCGTCCACCGCACGGACCACATCTCCGGGAGTGATGTCCGACGGCGCTTTGGTCAGCTTGTAACCGCCGTCCTTGCCGCGGATGGACTCCGTGAGACCGGACTGCTTTAAATCCCGCAGAATGGCCTCCAGAAACCGCTCTGGAATGTTCTGGGAGGTGGCGATCTGATGGATGGTCATGGGGGCGGTTCCCGCCTGCCGCGACAGAGCCAGCACCGCTCTCAGGGCATATTCACATTTCTTCGAAATCATAATCTACTATCCCTATTGATTTACTAGGGATTGTCAAATCCTGTTTGACCGCTTTTTGGCGACTGCCAAAATTGTACCACGGCAGGTAATCACATCTTTGTGCAGGATTTCTCTTTGACCACGGGGCGTCTGGGCCGTACTACTTCTACTTTTGGTCAGGGACCTATGAAAATTGAAACCTTTTTACAGCACTTTCGTTTGCGTGAGAATCCTTTTGTAGCAGAGGAGGCGCGCGACGACGAAATTTACCACAACATCATGAACTCCGGGGTGGCGCATCCCGAGTTCGAGAAAATTTTTGGTCGGCCGGACCGTCCCAGCACCTCGGTGGTGTTCGGGGAAAAAGGCAGCGGGAAGACCGCCCTGCGGCTGTTGATGGAGCAGCGTCTGCGCGAATACAACGACTCGCATGCGGACAAGAAGACCTGGATCGTCCGCTACGACGAATGGAATCACATGGTGGACCGGACGGTTGGATCCGAAGGTGCGGCCAGCGATCCCGAGAACTTCAAAAAAATCCGGCTTGAGGACCACATCGACAAGATTATCTCCATGGTGGTGACGGAGATTGTGGACGCCGCCAGCCGCACCTCCTCCTCCAAGGTGTCGCGGGAGCTGGTCAAGACGCTACGGAAAATGCCGCGTCAGCACCGCCTCGATCTGGCTTACCTCACTCTGCTGTTTGATCAGCCCAGCCTCAGCACCCGTTCCGAGCGGTGGCGCAAGCTGGCCCGGGTGCTGAAAGTGAATCAGCTGATCACCCCCACCCAGGCCATGTATGCCTTTGGCGGCGGCGCGATGACGGCCGTTCTCGGACTGCTGGATATTTTCATGGTGCAGATGCTGGTGCCCTATTCCTTTGTCGCGGTGGCAGCCGGCGGACTGGTGGCCTTTCTCGGCGGATGGTTCGGAGTGGGGCAGTTTTTCCGCAATTTGAAATTCAAGAAGCAGATCGACCAGGAAATCAAGGTGGTCGATCATCCCGGCTCTCTGCTCTTTCAACAGCTGGGCTCCTTTAAGGCGTCGGAACTGGATTCCCTGCCCATGCCCAAACCCGGAGACAAGGATGCCCGCTATGAACTGCTCGGCCGCCTGCAGCGTCTGATCCGCGGATTGGGATTTGTCAGCATGACCGTGCTGGTGGACCGGGTGGACGAGCCCAGTCTGGTGAACGGCAATGCCGAGAAAATGCGGAACCTGATGTGGCCGCTGTTTACCCATAAAATTCTGCAGCAGGACGGCCTGGGCATTAAGATGCTCCTGCCCATTGAGCTGGGATACGAACTGCGTAAACAGGACGCGGATTTCTTTATGGGAGCCCGGCTGGACAAAGGCAATCTGATCGAACGGCTGGAATGGACCGGCGTGAACCTCTTCGATATCTGCAATCACCGGGTGGAGGCCGTATGCGAACCCGGGGAGGGGCAGGAGTTGTCCTCACTGACCGATCTGTTTGAGGATCAGGTCTCGGTGCAGGATCTGGTGGATGCGCTGGACCAGATGAAACAACCGCGCGACGCCTTCAAGTTTCTCTACGAGATCATTATTCAGCACTGCAAAGGCTCTACCGACGCCGACCCCGTCTTCCTGATTCCGAAGCTCACGCTCGAACAGGTGCGCCGCCATCAGTCGCAGCGGGTTCAGGATCTTGCCCGCGGCTACAGCGCGGCGTAAGAAAGAATACGAATATCCCTGGCCATCTCCGAGCTGTCGCTCGGGCAGGTGAACTTTCAACATCCAGCATTCAACCGTGAAGGTTGCATACAGATCCGTTCAATGTTCAATGTTCGATATTGAATTTCCCTGGTTCCCGACACCCTCTTTGTCTGCCTTGACAACCCTCCCGGGCTGCGTACCTTGAAGAGAACCATTTATCAGGAGACGCAATGACGCTATCGCGACGGGATGTTTTGAAGCACACGGCCCTATTGGGAGCGGCGGCCACGGTGGCACCTGGATTGATCAGGGGTCAGAACGCTTCCTCCTCTGTGACTCTTCCACCGCTGCCCTATGCGTTTGACGCTCTGGAGCCGGCCATCGACGCCCGGACCATGCAGATTCACCATGGCCGGCATCATGCCGGATACGTCCGGAAGTACAACGATGCGGTTTCCCGTCTGAACCGCGCCGTCGGGCTCGAAGACGTGCTCGCGGATTTACCCTCCGTTCCCGACGCTCTCCGCACCACGCTCCGGAACAATGGTGGCGGGGTATGGAATCATACTATTTTCTGGAACAGCATGGCACCTCCCGGAGAGGGTGGTGAGCCCACTGGAACTCTGGCGGCCCGGCTGACAGCGTCGTTCGGTTCAGTGGAGGCGTTCAAGCAGACCTTCTCCCTGGCGGCGTCGACGCGGTTCGGCAGCGGCTGGGCATGGCTGATTGAGCGGCCCGGCGGAGATCTTGCGGTGACCTCCACCCCCAATCAGGACAATCCGCTCATGAACGGCATCGTGCCGGATGCGGAACGGGGAACACCGCTCCTCGGTCTGGATGTCTGGGAGCACGCCTACTATCTCCACTATGAAAACCGTCGCGGTGATTACATCAGTAACTGGTGGAAGGTGGTGAATTGGGCGGCAGTGGCCGGACGTCTCGGTTGAAAAAAAATTTACGAATTTCGACAGGTCCACGGTTGACGCCGTTAAATTCTGTAACGTAGGATCAGAACCCCGTTATGTGTAACCTTTCCATGTTGTACCGTACTCTCCTGCTCACCGGCCTGTTTACGGCCGCCTTCCTCACCGCGCAGGAGACCGACCCGGAAACGGATCCCGTCGGCCGGGAAGTCCGCTTTATCCAATATCTGGCGGATGAGAGTCTGTTCCAGTACGCCAACCTGGCGGTGGAAGAGGCACGGACGGCTTTCCCCGATGCGTCCGACCGACTGGAGGTGGCGGAAGTGGCCGTGCTGTTGCGTCAGGGAAAACCCGCCGAGGTGGAGGAGATCCTCTCCCGCCGCAACCTGGCGACCGACCCCAAAGCCCAGGCCATGCTCCTGCAGCTGGCCATGACGTACGACGCGCTCCGCAAGAGTGATGTGGCGGTGGTCAAGTACCAGCAGTTTCTGGATCTGAATGAAGGCAAAGAGATTACCGACCCGGATGTACTGCGGTATTTTGCCAGTGCCGGACTCCGGCTGGCCGCGATTCTGCAGGACTCCGGCGACTATGATCAGGCCGCCAAGGTACTGAACCTCGTGGTGAAGACCACAGAGGAGGAGGTGCTGAAGCGGAAATTTCTCATTTTGGCCGCACAGAACCGGATTGATCAGGCCCTCGGTCTCAGCGGCAGTGCGCGGGAGACCGCTCTGAATCAGGCGGATGAGCTGATCACCGAAATTCTCTACGGCGCCAATGATCAGTACTTACAGATGGCCATCGCCCTGAAGTCATGGAAGGATCATCTTACCGGAGACACCGGGCAGGCGCTGGAACAGCTTTCTGCCTCCAAGAATCAGGCCCTGGAGATGGAGAGACTGCTGGAGGAGGCGGATGTGCCGGCTTCCGAATATCCCCGTCCGGCCATGCGGCTGGTGGAGGGAATTATTCAGTGGGATCAGGCCAAAGCCCAGCTGGCAGCCGGCGACAGAGACGAAGCCAAGAAAAATGCCATCCGGGCGGCGGGAAATTTTTACAACACCTTCCTTAAATATGAAGGAAATGAATATGGCGATCGCGCGGCCCTCCAGTTTGAGGATTTGAAAGTCTGGGTGGAGGAGTCTTTCGGGTCTCCTCTGAAAGGCGGCGACAATCCCCGTATGCGTGGACTGATTTTCAAGCGTCAGCTGGACCTCGCGAAGAAGCTTCTTTCGGAGCAGAAATACGAGACCGCTCAGGAACGGTTGCTCGATGCACTTTCCCAGTATCCTGAAACCGACTTCACCACCGGAGCCCTGGATACCCTGAGCCGGATCTGGATCGAAGAGGGAAAGACCTGGGAACTGCTGGCGCTCTCCGAACAACTCGCCGAACAATATCCCGACACCGAACTTGGTGCGCAGGTTCTGCTGCGTATCGGCCGTGAAATGGCGGAGCAGGAAGACCTGGACAAACTCGAGAAGGTGCTTGGGGCCTTCGGCCGGAACTTCCCCTCCCATCCCCGCGCCCCGGCCATGCTGTTCCGGGTGGCGGAGGCCGCGCAGGAGCGTGGCGCCAACGGGGTGGCCATGAACTTTCATGAGGATATTCTGGAACTGTATCCCGAAAGCACCTTTGCCGTGCGGGTGCTTCAGATACGCGGAGAGGACGCCCTGAACGCGGAAAATGTTGAGGAGGCTCTGCTGGCGTTTGAACAGGTGAGGGACCGTGCCCGGGATCCCATGCAGGCTGCTTTCGCCCGATTGCGGATCATCGACGCCAAACTGATCTCCGATGATCCGGAATTACGGGATGAGGCGCTTGAGGAGCTCATCGCCCTCCGGTCCGATCTCCAGGACCGCAACAGCGAATTTTATGAGGAGCAGAACCGGGAACAGACCCTCGAATTTCTTCAAAACGCCCGATACCGGCTGGGGCGGCTGCTTCTCCAGCAGGCGGGGATTGAGAAGACCGCCGAGGCCCGGGCGGCCGCGGCCGCGGAACTCAATTCCTACTTGGAGGACTACCCCAACACGGATCAGTCTCCGCAGGTGATGTTCAATCTTGGACGGCTCTATCTGCAGCAGGGTGAATTTGACAAGGCCACCCGGACCTTTGACACCCTTGCCGCCACCTATCCGGATTCAGAGGCCGGCCGTGATGCGCTCTACTCGCTGGTCAAAGCCGCTCTGGAGGAGGATCAGGTCGAGGTGGCCCGGCAGGCGGTGGACCGCATGGTGCTGCAGCCTGACAGCTATGAAGTGGAGAAAATTTTCCGCGTGGCGACCCTGATGGCGGAGTTTGAACAGTGGGAGCAGGCAAAAATCGCCTACGAACTGGTCAGAACCCGTCCGGAAACCCAGCAGGATGATGCGTTGAAGCAGCGGGTGCTCGCAGGTCTGGGAGAGGCGGCCATTGGAGCCGGTGATCTGGATGTGGCCGTCGATGCGCTGCAGGGCCTCATCTCCGAATTCCCCACCTCGTCCATGGTGATGCGGGCCGGGGTTACCCTGGCGGAAGCCTATTTGGCAATGGAACCCGCCAAGACCCAGGAGGCGCGGCAGGCCCTCACCGCCGTTTCCCGCGTTCTGCGCAGCCGTCCGGACAAGACCGGCAAAGCCCGGCTGGATCTCACCCTGGGCAAAGTCTCCATGGCGGAGGACAACCCCAGTGCCGCGCTGGCCAACTGGTATGGTGTGGGTCTGACCGAGGCCAACTCCCCCGAACTGGCTGCTATCGTTAAAGAGGCGATCACCCTCTCACTCGAAGAGGCCCAGCGTCAAATCGAACAGGGCAATGATAACCGCTGGAATTTAGTGGTTGAACTCACCGAGCAATATCTCAACAATTTCCCCATGGCCACCAATGCGGACGAAATGCGGGCGCTGAACGTCCGTGCGATTGGAAACGCCCCGGAAGAATAAGGAGTACCTGAATGATCCCCAAGCGAACAATTATCACTTTTCTCGGCCTGTTGTGGATGTCATCCGCCGCACTGGCTCAGAACCCCTATATTATTGCCGCCAACGGTGAGCGGGTCGAGGTGGAGAAAATTCTGGCCAGACCCAATGGCTCTCTGGTGGTGACCATTAACGGTCAGCCCCGGGACGTGGCCCGTGATCAATACATACAGGCCGTGGGCGTGAAGCCCCCGGAACTGGATTCCACTATTGCCGAACTGGGGGGAGAGGATGCGGAGGCCGCCAGCCAGACGCTGCAGGAGATCGTCCGCACCTCTGCCTATCAAAGCTGGGATGTGCTGGCCGGTCAGGCGCTGATTGAGGCCGCGCTGGAAGAAAAAAACACCGCGACCGCCAGCCGGATTTTTGATCAGCTCTCCACCCGCTATGGCGATGATTTTCTCGAGGTCTTTCCCGACATGCAGATCCTGCAGTGGAATCTGCAGATTGCCAAAGGGGAGACCGACGGACTGGAGGAGGAATTAACCCAAATCATCCGTGAGGGGGACAGTCGCCGGAAACGCGGCATGGCCCAGATTGCCCGGGGAGATCTTAAACGGCGCCGTCGCGAGTATGAATCCGCAGTTCTTGACTATCTTCGTACCGTGTATTTTTATTCCGAGGTGCCCGAGATCCACGCCGAGGCGTTATACAAAGCCGCCGCGACCTTTTCGGATATCGGGGACACCGGACGCATGAGAAGTTACGAAAAAACCTTGAAAGAAACCTATCCGGACAGCCGATTTGCCTCTAAATCGGTATCCAACTAATTTCCAGAAACGAAATGGAGACAATGATGCTGAAAAAAAGATTATGGATCGTCACCCTTGGATGCCTGGCCCTGCTGGCCGCCACCAACGGGTTTGCACAGGAAGCGGGAGAAGTCACGGTAGCCACTGAGGGAGGGGCCTCCGGTCCGTCCTTCTTCGATATCGTACAGTCGGGTGGTATTCTGGGGATTATTCTCTGGGCAGCCATTTTCTTCACCTCCATTTCCTGCGTGGCGCTGATTGTGGATGCGTTCCTCACGGTGCGGGTCAACAAGGTCATGCCGCCGGTACTGATCGGAAACGTTCAGTCCGCCATGGAACAGGGGGATGTCATGAAAGCCCTTCAGCACTGCGAAGAGGAGCCCTGCCCGGTGGCCAACATTCTTTCCGCCGGATTCTCCAACGTGGAGGAGGGATTTGACACTATTCAGGACGCCGTGTCCGTGGCCGCCGCGCTGGAGGAGGAGAAACTCATGCAGCGGGTGAACTACCTCAACGTGGTCGGAAACCTCGCCCCTATGCTCGGACTTCTCGGTACGGTACAGGGCATGATCGCGGCCTTCGCAGGACTGGCCTCCGCCGGAGCTGCCGGCGGCGGTGCCCTCGCTCTGAGTATTTCCCAGGCCCTGTGGACGACCGCCTTCGGTCTGTTTGTGGCGATTCCCGCCCTGGCGTTCTTCTACTTCTTCCGGAACAAAGCCTCCACCATTATTATTAATATGGAGATGCACACTCTGGAGGAAATCAAGATCCTTCGGAACGTCGAAGTGGTGGAAGACTAACCGCATCCGGTTGGACCTATGAAAAAACACCAGGAAGATTCGGTCAATTTGACCCCGATGATTGATATCGTCTTTCAGATGATCATCTTCTTCGTGTTCACCTTGGACCTGGAACGCGAAAAATTCGATAAAGCCATTGATGTTCCCTTCGCCGAAAACGCGCCGGAGATCAAAGAATTCGAACCCGCGACCATCTATCCCCAGGTGCTGGAGAACGGCAACATCAAAATCGGCAACGCGATTGCCAGTCCCGTGGTGTTCAGGGGTATGGTGCGTCAGGCGGTGCAGCGGTACGGTCAGGAAGTCCCGGTGATGATCTATGGCGCGGCCAATGCCCGGCATGAACATATCCGCCGGGTGATGGATATTTGTTCCGAAGAGGGCCTGTACAAAATCAACATCATCGGCATCATCGAGAAATCAGGCTAGATCCCTGAACAGGAAGCACTATCGTGAGTAGAAGACGTCGAAAAAAAAGGGAAAAGAAAAATCAGAAGTTTGAGGATGTGCCTCTGACACCCATGATTGACGTGGTGTTCCAGATGCTGATTTATTTCGTCCTCACCTTCGAGATTCCCGACCGGATGTCTCAAATGCAGGTCTGGCGCCCCCAGGGGGAGTCCACAGCCAAACAGGACACCCCGCTGGAGCTGATGCGGATCACGGTCTACGACGGCTATTATGCCCTGAACGACACCCGCGCCAGCCTGAGTACCCTCGAGCGTACCTTCAACCGTCTGGCTGACCTCAATCCCACTCAGAGTATTATTGTGGTGGCGACCGCCGACAGCCGGCACAAGGACCTGGTGGAGGCACTGAACCTGCTGAACAAAGCCGGACTGGAAAACGTCAGTCTGCTTTCGTCGAATTAGTTGTCGTTCGCCGCTCGCCTGCCGGACTACTCAGCCAGCTGTTTCTTAAGTTTCCGCGCTTTGGAGCGGATTTCCTTCATGGTTTGGTCATCTTTCCGCTCCAGATTTTTCATCTGAAAGGTCATCCGCCGGTTATTTGAGAATCCCTCCCGGTGCCGGTCCAGAAAGTCCCAGTACAGGGTGGTGAAGGGGCAGGCGTCCTCCCCGGTGGCCTTTCCGGGATTGTATCTGCAGGATGCGCAGTGGTTGCTCATTTTCCGAATATAATTTCCGGAGGCACAATAGGGTTTGGTGCCGACCAGCCCCCCGTCTCCGTACTGACTCATCCCCAGTGTGTTGGGGAGGCTGACCCAGTCGACCGCGTCCACATACATCGCCATGTGCCACTCATGAAACCGGTAGGGATGCACGCCCAGCAACAGCGAGAACTGACCCAGCACCATTAAGCGGGGAATGTGATGTGACCAGGCGTGGTTCAGGACGGAGTCCATGCAGTCCGCGGCGCAGGCCATGTCGGTCTTGCCGTCCCAGAAAAAGGCGGGCACATCGGTCTCACCGGTGCGCAGGGCGTTCCGGTCGGCATACTCCGGCATGTGATGCCAGTACACACCGCGGATAAATTCCCGCCAGCCCAGAATCTGACGTACGTATCCCTCCACACTGTTCAGAAGCGCGTCTCCATTGTGATACGCCTCCACCGCCTGCTCCACACAACTCCGGGCCGGGAGGAGTTTGTTGTTCATCACGGCGGACAGCCGGGAGTGATACAGGGTGGCCTCCCCGTTCCACATGGCATCCTCAAACCTTCCGAACTTCGGAAGACGGTGGCGGATGAAGTTCCGAAGTTCGGAAGCGGCCTCTTTACGGGTGACGGGATAGTCAAAGCCCTCCAGGCGTCCTGGATGATCACCGAAACGCTGCTCCACCATCTTCATGACGTCCTTGGTGATCTCATCCGGCGGATGTCCGGGAGGAGATGGAAGGTCACCAGGACCTTCTTTGCCGAAGGTCTCCCGGTTATCGGAATCGTAATTCCAGTCCCCGCCCTCCGGCTTGCCGTCCTCATCGACCAGAATACCGAATTTTTTCCGGAGTCCCCGATAAAAGTATTCCATGATCAGCGACTTCCTGCCCTCGGCATACTCGGAAAAGTCCTCCGGGGTGGTGTAGAAATGCCGGTCGGGCAGGACGGTGAAGGGAAGACCCAGGGATTCAGCTGTCTCTTTCAGCAAGGTGGCGACCCGGTAGTCTCCGGGCTGTACCCACACCAGACGCTGTGGCTGGACATCCCGGACGGTGGCGGACAGCAGCTCGGCAAAACCTCTGCCGCTGTCCTGCCGGCCATCGGCTGTCAGCTCGTGGTAGTGAACCGTCCGCCCTTCATCGCGCTGCTCGTCCCGGAAATGACGCATGCAGGAGAAAAAGAAGGTGAGCCGGATTTTGTGGGACCACACGTGGGTGGCCTCCTCGGCATTTTCGGCCATCCATAGATGATCCTGTTCGGGATCAAAATCATCGAACACCGCGGAATCGGCATCCAGCTGATCTCCGAGAATCAATACCAGATTTCGTACGTTGGAGGAGCTCATAACCATCGTTCCGGTCACGGGCCGGAAACATTACAGGAGACCTGTCGAAAGAACGGGGGGCGTGAAGCCGGATTTAGTCGACCGGACTCTGATATACCGCTTTGCCCACGAAAAAGGGACCGAGTTTTTCGATATAGGTGGAGGTCTGCACGGTGCCGCGCATCACTTCCACGATTTTTGAGAGTGGCAGGAGCTCGGGGCCCACCAGGGCCACGGCAAAGTCGTTGTCGGCGCGGTCCATCCCGAAACAGGCAAGGCGGATATCGTGGGCGTATCCGGCTTCGCCCCAGGCCCGGCCGATGGTGCCGTGCTCCCCGAGAATTTTCATTTTTTCCCGTTTGGGCAGTTTAGCGAATTCCCCGGTGCGCCGCAGCGGATACCACACCGCCCAGGCATGCTCAGGATTCAGAGCCCGCTGACGCGGACGGGCGACCAGGGTATGTTCCAGATCCTGTTCGTATCCGATGGAGTAGGCCCGGGCAAACAGCGTGCCGTCCTGACGGGGAGTGAGGTCGGCAAAGGGTGAGGTCCGCAGCACCGGATAGACGGTATCGGTGAAAAAGGAGGGATCCGTGTGCATGAGAAGCAGCCCTGCGCCCCAGGGGTCGGCCGCATCCTGATAGAGGACGGCGTCCCATGACTGCTGCTTCAGGAAGTCGATCAGAGGCTGCAGATCCCGGCAGTCCGTGAAGGATAGAAGCTGCATGGTCAGACGGCGGTTGGAGGTGAGATCTCCTCCCTCCGGCGTCTTGCCGTGCTCCATCACATCCGGTTCCACCGGAACGGGCTCTCGGGCCGAATCTGCCATACAGGCTGCCGGAAAGCCGGTCAGGATTTGCCGGGACGGTTGATGCGGATCACTTTGGATCCGCTGCCCGAGGGTTTTTTCAGGGTCACCGGTCTTGGTTTTTCCCCGTCACTTTCTTCGGCGAGCTTGGCGGTCTTGGATTTCCGTTCTTCGGGGGAACTCTTTTCGATTACCGGTTCGGAAGCGGTTTCAGAGGCTTCGGAAGCCTCGGAGGAGGATTCTGATGATTTGCCTTCCGTATTCTGCACGATTTCCCGCAGGATGGTTTTGTATCCCTTTCCGCCGTCCATCTCGCTCTGCACGCTGGAAATGGTGGTGTCGGTTCCCGGTGCTTTTTTGTCATCCACCACCAGGATGCTGTTGCCGAGGCGGATTTTGTCGCCGGGTTTGATCTTGGCCATCTCCACCCGTTTCTGGTTGAGATAGGTGCCGTTTTTGGATTTCAGGTCTTTCACGTAATATTCCCCGTCCCAGAGGCGGATGCTGCAGTGCATGCGTGAGGCGCGTTCATCCAGGGTAATCACATCGGCATCCGGACTTCGTCCGACCGTGATGGGCTTGTCACCCAGGATTTTCTCGGTCTGGTTGCCGTCAGGATCGGTGTATCGGATGCGCAATGGGGCTTGCGTGCTTTCGTCACTCATATCGTCGCTTCGGTTAGGGGCTTATAAAATATTTACAATTGTCACAGGGCTTCATGCCAACTCATCCCTGCTTTGAAAAGGGAAATGTTTGGAGAACCACACAGGGATTTCCGTAGTGGAGGAGAGGACCACATCGGTAACCTCCGGCGGAAAGTCAGCCTCTCCCACCCCCACTGTGCGGCAGCCCGCGGCTCTTCCGGCCTCCAGATCGCGTGGCTGATCCCCGATCATCCAGCAGTCGGACGGGTCCACGCCCAACGCCTGCGCCGCCTGCAGAAGCAGGCCGGGCAGTGGTTTGCGGCAGGAACAGGCGTCCGATTCCTGATGCGGGCAGAATTGAAGATCATCGATGTGGGCGCCCTCCGCTGCCAGCAGTTCCTTCATCCGGGCGTGAATCCGTGCCAGGTCCTCCGGGGTGTAAAGGCCGAGGGCGATGCCTTTCTGGTTGGTGACCACCGCGACTGGAATGTGATGATGGTTGAGGATCTGTATGGCCCGGGCAGTGCCGGGCATGAGATGGAATTGCTCCGGACAGGTGACGTACCGGCGTTCGGGGGGTGGGGGCTGATTGATCAGCCCGTCGCGGTCGAAAAACACCGCAGCCGGTTTTTTCATACGTCCTGCGCCCGGGGCACAATCGGGGACTCCGATCCGGATGGCGTGATCGGAATCTGCATGCCTTTTTTAATCAGATAGTAACTGCCGGACAGACTGAAGAGCAGAATGGCAATGCCCATCATGGACAGAGCGCTGATCTCTTTCATGTCCAGAATGATGACTTTCCGGGAGACCGCGATCATGGCCACCAGCAATACCACCTCCACATGCAGGGCATGCTGAGTGAGATAATTTTTAATGGTCTCCAGCAGTTCCAGGCCGATCAGTACCATCATGAAGAACCCGAGAATCTCCAGCAGCTGCTGCAGGTTGAGAAGCAGAAGAGGCGGCGTCGACACCCGTTCATACAGGACCACCGCCAGTTCGAGCGCCGATAGCGTGACCACCCCCATCATGAGCAGGATCAGCGCGATGATGATGGCACTTTCAAAGCCCTGGATCACGGACAGCAGACGGCGGGTGGCGGGACTGGGGGAGGGGGAGGATGTCATGAGGATCTGAAAGTTGCGGAAAACGTGACCTCTGCGCAAGTAAAAAGGGGTCGAAACGGAAATCACCAACGCTTAGTTCTCTTGTTCGCCAGCGGGCCGGATCAATCGGGTTGTCCCGCCACCTTCACAAGTTTCGTAATCGTTATCGTGATCATCATCGAAGGGTTCCGAGTACGATTACGATCAGGATGACGATGACGGGAGCACGTTCTCTTCTTTCCACTCAGGCGACGGCGTGACAAGAAGGCCATCCCGCCTACGGCGGGCAAGCCTCCGTCTGGGCCTGGGCCCGGATTTTTTTGCGGCCGCACCTGCGCTGGACACCCGGAGCGGGGAACGATAGGCTGACCCCATGCGTAGGGCGTCCCAACCAAAGAATTCCGTTATCCCGGACAAATCCCCAGGGCGGGCAAGATGAGCGACTGGCCTCATTCTCCGGCAAAAAGGGCGGTCGATCTGGTGGGCGCAGCGGTGCTGCTGGTGATCGTTTCCCCTGTCATGCTGGGAATCGCCCTGCTGTTGTGGTGCACCGGGGTGCGCCCGGTGCTGTTTATGCAGGAGCGGCCGGGCCTGCGGGGACGCCGGTTCCGCCTGGTGAAATTCCGCACCCTGGTGGATGCCGCTCCGGATGCGGAGGACGCTGATCCCCCGCCGCCGGTGAACCGGCTGGCGGAGGGACTGCGGCTGACCGGGCTGGATGAACTGCCGGAGCTCTGGAATATTCTCACCGGCGACATGAGTTTTGTTGGTCCCCGTCCTCTCCTGGTGCGCTACCTCGACCGCTATACCCCGGAGCAGGCCCGGCGGCATGAGGTGCGTCCCGGGCTGACCGGCTGGGCCCAGGTGCACGGCCGCAACAATCTGGACTGGCAACACCGGTTTGAGATGGACGTGTGGTATGTGGATCATGCCACCTGGAAAACCGATCTGCATATTCTTCTCCTCACCCTGAAGACTCTGTGGACGCGGACCGGCGGTCAGCCGGCCGGGGAGTTCAGAGGAACGGACGGCGGATAACGTGGAATCCGGAAACCGGGCTGCAGGTGGACGGTATGACCCGAAGCGTCAGCGGCCATTTGGTCCTTGTGTTTGTGGAAGAGACATTTATTTTTTTTGCTCCTCGCAGACCCTGAGCTTGCCGAAGGGCGACACCCGACACCCGACACCCGACACTCGGCACTCGACACTAGACCTACATTTTACGGCGGAGACCGCTGAAAACCATTGCCAATGATCCATCGACGGAATTTCTGGAACGTCTCCGGCCGCTACCTGAAGGTGTTCTTTCAGTCTCTGGCCGTTTTGTCTCCTATCTTGGTATTCCTGATTCTGCTGATTTTCGGGCTTGGGGTAATTCAGTCGCGGCTCATGGGGATTTCTGCGGGAGACGGGATGTATTTCGCCTGGGTGACCGCGTTTACCGTGGGGTATGGCGATCTGGTGCCGGCCGGCTGGCTGTCCCGGCTGTGCGCCATGGCCACGGCGCTGACGGGTATGATTTTTACCGGATTGTGGGTGGCGGTCGCGGTCAATGCGCTTAAGATCACCGTCCAGCAACTGGAGGCCGGAGAGAATTCTGCCGGAAACCAGCCCCGCAGTGAAGAAGACACCTGAACGGATGTATGAACCGCCTTCCCCACATCAAGACGTGCTTTATACCCGCGGTCCTGCTGCTGGCGGCGGGCTGTGCCTCCCCCCGCATTCAGCCCATGATGAATACCCCGGTGGTCTACTCCAGCATGGATGTGGGGCCGCTGGATCATATTCCGGAAAAGCAGCGCTGGACGCCTCGGCGGGTGTACTATGCGACCACCCGGGAGCGGGATCCGGACCGTCAGCGCATCGACTACACCAATGCGGAGGGGGATGCGGTGTCGCTGGGAATGTCGCTGATCGGATTCGGGGTGCCTGCGCTGCCCTGGGACCGGCTGAATGAGATCTCCAAAATGGCGGACCGGGCGGAGCCGGTGAAGCTGTCGATCTCCGGGCTGATTGAATTCGGCAGCTATCAGGCCGATCCGGATGGACAGATAGACGATGAGCCGGGAACAGCGGCGCTGTTTCTGGAGGCGGTCGACGCCAGTATCGGCTCGGCCCGTGACCGGGATCTGATGATCTATGTGCACGGAGCGAAAGTGAATTTTTACAACGCCAATGTCTTTGCCGCCCAGCTGGACCATTTCACCGGACGGGACATGACCTCGCTGGCGTTCTCCTGGCCCACCCGACAGAGCATCCTTCATTATGGCACCGGACTCGATGTGCGCCGGGCCTACCGTGCCGCGCCCCAACTGGCCACCCTGCTGGACCTGCTGGCCCGCGAAACCTCGGCCCGGCGGATTCATCTTATTTGCTGGAGTGCGGGCGGACGGGTGGTGAATGAGGCCCTGCGGATCCTGCACGACCGTCATGCCGCGGAGGGGGTGGATCTGTCGGAGCGGTTCCGGATCGGCACCGTCTATTTTGCCGCCGCGGATGTGCCGGGGGACGAATTTCTCGATGCCCTGCCGGCCATGAATACCCTGGCGCAGCGGATTGTGGTGACGGTGTCCTCCAATGATGGAGCACTGCAACTGTCTCAGCGGATTCTCGGAAACCGTGGAGGGCGGATCGGTCTTCAGCGCACCGATATTTCCGAGGAGAATTTGAAACGGGTGACAGCGGCAGACCGGCTGGAGGTGGTGGATGTGTCCCGGGGCTGGGAGGGACGCGGGTTTGATATTACCGGGCACCGGTACTGGTTCGATCATCCCTGGGCCAGCACAGATGTGGTACTGGCCCTGCGCACCGATCTGGATCCGGAGCAGCGGGGGCTGGGGAAAACCGGCCTGGGTCTGTTGTGGACCCTGCCGGAGGATTACCCCGAACGCTTGAAGAATCAGCTTACCCTGCCGGATCTGCAGATCCGGCGTACCCCCTAATAAATCTCAAACGTTTTTTTGCCTTGTCCTTCACCTACCCAAACCTAAAGAATTGTCATGACCACCTTCTCCGTACGCCTCCTGCTGCTGGCCGCTCTGTTTACGGGCTGCGCCCAGCAGAATGAATTTCAGCCGCCACCGCCGCCACAGGTGACGGTCTCCACCCCCTCGGTGGACGATCTCACCCTGTATGAAACCTTCCCCGGCCGGGTGGAGGCGCGCGACTCCGTACGGCTGGTGGCCCGGGTGTCCGGGTTTCTGGATGAGATTCATTTCGAGGACGGCGCTGCCGTGAAGCAGGGGGAGGTGCTGTTCACCATCGAACCGGAAACCTATCAGGCCGCGGTGAATGCCGCCAAGGCGCAGCTGGCCCAGTCGCGCGCGGCGGAAAGCCTGGCCGAAGCCTCTCTGAGCCGCAAAAAGCGCGCGTTTCAGACCCAGGCGGTCTCCGAACTGGATGTGCTGTCGGCCGAAGCGGATCTGGAGGCGGCCGCCGCCGCGGTTCAGGCTTCGGAGGCCAGACTCGAACAGGCCGAACTGAATCTTTCCTACACCCGCATCACCGCTCCTATGGACGGGGTGATCTCCAAGGCGGCCCTGAGCCCCGGCAATCTGGTGGTGCGGGTGGATGTGGCGAACGTGATCTTCAATGTGGATGAACGCCGGCTGCTGCCAAGACTGCGTACCCTGGCCGAACAGGCCGATCCTTCACCCGAACACCTGCCCAACGTCCGCCTGACGCTGGCGGACGGACAGGCT
Organism: uncultured Verrucomicrobiota bacterium; assembly: GCA_964625795.1. Taxonomy (GTDB): domain Bacteria; phylum Verrucomicrobiota; class Kiritimatiellia; order SS1-B-03-39; family UBA6053; genus UBA6053. The sequence continues at coordinate 32,053 of CAZVCO010000008.1, forward strand.
TATCCGCTGCAGGGACGGATTGAGTATATGGACAACGTGATCGACGAAAGCACCGGCACCCTGCAGGTGCGGGCGGTGTTCGACAATCCCGACCGGCTGCTGTTCGACGGCATGTTCGCCCGGGTGCAGATTCCGGTGCCCATGGAGGATGCGATGACCGTGCCCGAAACCGCGATTCAGCGCGATCTGGTCGGCCCCTTCGTCTATACCCTCACCGGGGAGGGCGTGGTGGAGTCGACCTACATCGAACTGGGCGCCCTCACGGACGGACGCCGCATTGTCAGCAGCGGACTGAACCGGGACGACCGGGTGGTGGTCAAGGGCATCCAGCGGGTGCGGCCCGGAGTGAAAGCCAATCCCGGTCCGGCCGCGGCGGAGTAATCCGATGTTCAGCCATTTCTTTATCAAACGGCCGATTTTCGCAGGCGTCATTTCGATTGTCATCGTGATTCTGGGACTGCTGGCCCTGGGCCGGCTGCCGGTGGCGCGATACCCCGAAATCACCCCGCCTTCGATTTCGGTCAGCGCGTTTTACCCCGGCGCGGATGCCCAGACCGTGGCCGATACCATCGCCACCCCCATCGAACAGGAGGTGAACGGGGTGGACGGCATGATTTACATGTCCTGAAAAAGAAAGCCACCGACGCCAATATCTACCTGGCCCTGTACAGTCCCAACGGCACGCACGACGGACTCTTTCTCTCCAATTACGCCAACATGCGGCTGCGCGACGAACTGGCCCGCTCCCCGGGTGTGGGGCAGGTGGACAGTTTCGGTATCGGCGACTACAGCATGCGGATCTGGCTGGATCCCCAGGCCATGCGGGTGAGGGGGCTGACCCCCAACGACATCACCCAGGCCATCCGCGATCAGAACGTGCAGGTCGCGGCCGGATCGGTGGGGGAACCGCCGGTGCCGGAAGGGCAGGCCACCACCCTGTCGGTGCGGGTGCAGGGACGGCTGGCCGACGAAGAGGCCTTCCGCAACATCGTGCTGCGCACCGCGCCGGACGGCGGTATGCTGCGCCTGGGCGATGTGGCCCGGGTGGAGCTGGGATCCAGCTCCTATAAATTCACCTCCTCCTACAACGGACAGGAATCCGCCACCCTGGTGGTCTACCAGATTCCCGGCGCCAACGCGCTGGAGGTGGTGGACGGCGTCACCCAGCGGCTGGAGGAGCTGAGCGAATCGTTTCCGGACGATCTCGATTACCGCATCGTGTTCAACAACACCGATGTGATTAAGGCCTCCATCCGTCAGGTGGTGACCAACCTGTTTGCCACCCTGGCCCTGGTGGTGTTCACGGTGTACCTCTTTCTGCAGAACTTCCGCGCCACGGTCATTCCCTCCGTCACCATTCCGGTGTCGCTGGTGGGCACCTTCGGCGCCATGGCGGCCATGGGATACTCCATCAATCAGTTCACCCTGTTCGGGCTGGTGCTGGTGATCGGCATTGTGGTGGACGACGCCATCGTGGTGGTGGAGAACTGTATCCGGCTGATCGATGAAGGGAAAGATCCCAAAACCGCGGCCATGATGACCATGACCGAGGTGTCCGGCCCGGTGATCGCCACCACCCTGGTGCTGCTGGCGGTGTTTGTGCCCACCACCATGATGGGCGGCATCGTGGGCACCCTGTTCCAGCAGTTTGCGGTGACCATTTCCATCGCCACCGTGTTCAGTTCCCTCAACGCCCTCACCCTCAGTCCGGCCCTGTGCGGGGTACTGCTCAAACCCGGAAAAGGACCCACCCGCAATCCGTTTTTCAAAGCCTTCAATGCCGGGGTGGACAACAGCCGCCGGTTTTTCACCCGCATGGTGCGGGGCGCGATCCGCGGCGTGGCCATCGGCGGACTGGTGTTTGCCGGTCTGGTGGCGCTGTCGGTATACGGACTCGGACAGCTCCCTTCCGGCTTTGTGCCGCAGGAGGACGAAGGCTACTGCCTGGTGAATCTCTCCCTGCCCGACGCCGCCTCGCAGGAGCGGTTGCTCTCGTTTTCCCAACAGGCCGAGAAGATCGTGGGGGATATCCCCGGGATCCGCGACTATGTGACCATTACCGGATTCTCCATTCTGGATTCGGTGGCGGTGCCCAACGCCGGCTTTATGATCGTGGTGTTCGAGGACTGGGATCAACGGTCGCCCGAGGAACATCAGCGCTTCATTCTGGCCCAGTTGAATCAGCGGCTCTCCCAGCTGCAGGAGGGACAGGCCATGGCCTTCCCCACCCCCTCGCTGCCCGGCATCGGACTCACCGCCGGCATCACCCTCATGCTGCAGGACCGCGGGGGAACGGGTATGGACATGCTGCAGACCGTGGGGCAGGAATTTATCCGCGACGGCAATGCCCAGACCGGACTGGCCAGTCTGTATTCGCCTTTCCGCGCCGCGGTGCCGCAGGTCAAGGTCGACGTGGACCGCGAACAGGTGCTCTCGCGCGGCATGCCACTGAATTCCGTGTTCTCCGCCACGCAGACCTTTCTCGGGTCCAGCTACGTGAACGACATCACCCTCTTCAACCGCTCCTTTCAGGTGAAGACCCAGGCTGACCGATCCTACCGCACCACTCCCGAGGACATCCTCAGGCTCGAGGTGCGGCATCCCAACGGAACCTCGGTGCCGCTCAGCACCTTTGCCACCGTGGAGGAAATCGTGGGGCCTCAGAGCATCACCCGCTACAATCAGTATCCCGCCATGAAACTGATGGGGCAGCCCGCCGAGGGCTACAGCACCGGAGAGGCCATGGAGATTGTCG
>CAZVCO010000009.1:0-819 GCA_964625795.1 uncultured Verrucomicrobiota bacterium
TGAAAGTCCCCGAAGGAGCCGATGGCGGTCACGGTGTCTCCCGGTTTCAGGCTGAACACATAGCTGGAGCCGATGCCCGGGGGACAGTCCTGACCGGGCGGCGGGGTGGCGATGCGCACATTGAAGGTCAGATGTCGTTCAGTGGTCGGATTCCCGGCCATGGAGTAGTTGTTTCGTCCGCCGCCGGTTGGATTCGAGACGGACAGATCAAACACATGCCGGTTGCGCCACACACTGGCGTAGGGTTCGGGGATGTCGAAGTCCGCGAAACGGATTTCGTCATAGGCGGGGATGTCCAGCTGAATGTAATCCCCCGGCGTGAAGTCGAGGTGTTGGGTCTCGTCCACGGGTTCGAGAACCAGTTCCTTAATGAAGGTGGAGACATTCCGGTTCCTGACGACCTTCAGGGTGAGGGTTTCCTGCTCACGTGCTCCGTCGCCGCCGCCCTGCTTCACATTGAGCCAGATGCGGCCGTCACGCACCTCGATGGGATAGGTGACCAGACCGCGGCAAATGGGCGCGCGGGCCGGAGATCCGTCTTTCAGATGAAAGCGTCCGTTGTGTTTGGGGCATTCGATTTGGCAGCCCACCACCAGGCCGTCGGCCAGATGGGTGTTGCCGTGGGTGCAGATCCCGTCGGTGGCGTACAGATTTCCATCCGCGCCGCGGTAGAGCGCGAAGGTGTTGCGTCCGTGGTCAAACCGGATCACATCCAGTTCGCCCAGATCCTGTTCGGCGCAGATCTCCAGCCATCCCTCCGCATCCGGTTCCGCGTCGGACTGGTAGCGCTACTCCACCAGCTGCTGTTTGGGGGGCGGA
>CAZVCO010000009.1:842-1763 GCA_964625795.1 uncultured Verrucomicrobiota bacterium
GGGGGTTCTCCTCCAGATACCGAATGAGGGCGGCAGCTTCCGTTTCACGTGATAGGCCGGATCCTTGACCTGCTTCAGGATGGAGGGGATGATTTCTTTCCAGGCGTTCCACAGGCTGGGGTAGGGCGTGGGGCAGTCGTCTTTGACTGCGTCATGCAGTTCCGGCAACCGGTGATAGGGCACCAGCGGGAACATGTGATGCTCCACATGGTAGTTCATGTTCCAATAGAGAAACCTGTTCAGGAAATTCATATACACCGTGCGGCAGTTCAGTCTGTGATCGAGCACGTTTTCCGCCAGGCCGGCGTGCTGAGTGAGACCGTACACCAGCATCAGCCAGGTGCCGAAGAGATGGGGCAGGCCAATGAGAAACAGCGGCAACCAGCTCTGGGTAATCACCGCGGTCCCGATCACCGTCAGATAGATGCCCAGGTAGATGCGGGCACGGAAGAACACCTTGGGGAATTCCGACTCCGGGATAAAGGTTTTCTCCTCGTCGTCCATGCGGCCGAAGGCGTGCATCACCACATGCGGGAAATAGGCTTTGTACACCGGCAGACTGAAAATGGAGAGGATCAGGGTTTTCACATCCGGAGGACGCGGGACCGCAATTTCCGGATCGCGGCCCACGATAATGGTGTCGCTGTGATGCCGGGTATGACTCCACCGCCAGACGGTGGATTCCCGCATCACCATAAACGAGGCGACTTCGTACAGGGCGTTGTTCATCCAGTCGGTTTTGAACGCGGTGCCGTGGCTCGATTCATGCCAGCGCGAGTCCGAAGTGGAGGCGTACAGCACCGCGTAACAGGCGTAGGGCAACGCGGCCCACCAGGACCCCCACAGGGCAATGGTGGCGGCGGCGAATCCGAGGATCAGACCGAACCAGATCAGGGTGTCGCGGATGGCCGGACCATCCCT
>CAZVCO010000009.1:1795-15323 GCA_964625795.1 uncultured Verrucomicrobiota bacterium
CGCCTCGGCCAGTCCCAGTTCTACTGCCCGGGAGGCATTTTCCCCCACCAGGCTGTAGTCCAACTTGTCCGGCGGACGCATTACCGCATAGCTTTCATGTTCCATCAGATCAGTCATTGTGGACCTCCAAATTTCATTTTTTACATGATGATGGAAACAAACCCGCTAATCTTCTCGCCATTTGATAAAAACATTTCATAATTTGTTCATATGTTGGAAAAACTGCATATCGCTCCGGAATGTGAAGGATTTCTGTTTCTGGCGGAGTCCGCCCGGAACCCGCCGGCTTTGAAGGCACATCGGCATGTGGAACTGGAGCTGAACCTGGTGAAGTCCGGATCCATTCAGTACGTGGTGGATGACCGGTCTTATCATTTTCCCCGGGGATCGCTGCTATGGCTGTTTCCGAATCAGGTGCACCGTCTGGTGGACCGGACACCGGACGCGGCCTATTACGTGGCGGTGTTCCGTCCGCGGATGCTGCGTCAGTGCTGCCGGACGCGCCGATACAGCGCACTGAGACAGCCAGATTCTCCCGGTGGAGTGCTGCATCACCCGTTGCCGGAGCATCCGTTTCAGGAGCTGGTGGATTTGTTGGAGGAGCTGACCCGGGACGGGCAGGATCCGGACGTGCTCAACCGTGAGGCGGGGTTCGGGCTCACCCCGGGGTTTCAGTACCGACATGGGGATCCCGACGGGTTGAACGCCGGGCTGCGTCATGTGCTGCTTTCCGCCTGGAGGCTGCAGCAGACCGGCGGCGGCGCGGTGTTAAACCGGTCGCTGCATCCAGTGGTGGTGAAGGCGTTGCAGCATTTGAACGAACCGGATTCTCTGCTGCCGCTTCCGGAACTGGCGGACCGCTGCGGCACCACTCCGGCCACCCTCAGCCGGGTGTTCAAACGCGACATGGGGATTCCTATCTCACGCTACCGCAACTCCGTGCGCCTGGCGCATTTTATGCGCCTGTGGACTCAGAATCCCCACGCCAGCATCCTGGAGGTGATGCATCAGGCGGGCTTCGGCAGCTATCCCCAGTTTTACCGGGTGTTCCGGGAGACCTATGGACATAATCCCCGGGCGGTGCTGAAGCACGGAGCTCCTCTCTGAAGCTGTACGTTATAAGGAGCTGGATGTGGGCTCCACGCTGTAAATGAAGAACCCTGAACCTGCTCTTCGCCACGATTAGGCAAAATGAGATTTCCGATCCTTCACCTTGACCTGAATGACCAACTTTGGTTAAGTTAGTCATATGATCGTAAATGTGTCTGAAGCCAAAGCCAATCTTTCCAAGTTGATGGACCTCGCGTTCCGTGGCGAAGAGGTCGTGATTGCCAAGAATAATACGCCATTGATCGATCTGATTCCGCATCGTTCCAAAGGAAAACGTGTTCTGGGGCGTTGCAAAGGAATGTTTCAGCTTCCGGATGACTTTCTTGAGGAGGATCAGGAAATCCATGACATGTTTTATGGCGGGGAGGCATGAGGATACTGCTGGATACGCACATCTTCCTCTGGTCGATTTCTGAACCCGAAAAAATCCCGTCGAACTTCCGTGAATCCATCGAATCACTGGCCAATGAAATTCTGGTCAGTGCTGTCTCCATCTCGGAAATCATGATCAAGTCCTCCATCGGAAAACTCGAGATCTCCTTTCATCCGGTTCAGGAAGTGCATGAAGCAGGATTTTCCCTTATTCCTTTTACCGGTGAAGAGGCGATTCCCTTGAAGGAACTGCCGTTTCATCACCGCGACCCCTTTGACCGCATGCTCATCGCGCAAAGTCTGGTTCAGGATATTCCGATCATGACCTGCGACCGGAAATTTTCAGCCTACACCTGCAAACTCTGCTGAACATGGGCTGTAGGACCATCGGATGGAAAATGACGATGCGGGTGTGAAATCCCTCGCCGTCCGTTTTGAGGAGCTGGACGAGGGCGTGACCCTGTCCTGACCGAATGCCCTGAGTGCCGCCCCATCTTCTGGTACCCTTCAGATTACCGCGAGGACTTTGCCTACGGCGATGATCCCTATCGGTATTACCGCTGGTGAGGGGGAGATAGCCCGGTGCGGCATCACCCCCGCCACCATGGTTGGGTGTTTAAGGAAAACTACGGGGAGAATCTCAGGATGGTTCTGAAGCCCTGCGCAGGCCGGGAGTTATTCCAACTGCAGGTGTACCCGGTTCTGATCGATGTTGCTGTAGTAGGTTTCGTGGGTTTCGGGATTGGAGATGACGTACTCCTCCACGTGGAGGTGAGCATCGGAGACGAAACCCATGTTGCCGCCGTATTTTTCCTCCAGCTGAACCAGCAGGTTTTCATCCGACCGTTTGAGCCGCTCCATGACAATGGGGTGAACGGTAATCCGAAGATGTTCTTTTTTGTTTTCGACCTGCAGTTTCCGCAGCACCTCGTGAATGTGCCGCTGCACCTCCACGCTCATGGTGATGGCGGATTTCACCGTGCCGCGTCCCCGGCAGTAGGGGCAGTCGACATGGGCAGAGGAGGAGATGCTCTGCTGGGCGCGCTGACGGGTCATTTCCAGCAGTCCCAGATCCGAGATCGGCAGCAGATTGGTGCGGGCCTTGTCGATCCGCACGCCCTCTTTCAGTTTACGGTACACGGCGGTGCGGTTTTTCCGCTGTTTCATGTCGATAAAGTCGATCACCACCAGTCCGCCCACGTTCCGCAGCCGGAGCTGACGGGCAATTTCCTCCGCCGCCTCAAGGTTGACCTCCAGGATGCTTTCCTCCTGTGAATTTCCGCCTTTGTGCCGGCCAGTGTTGATGTCCACCGCCACCAGGGCTTCGGTCTCATCGAACACCAGGTAGCCGCCGCCCGGCAGCCAGACTTTGCGCCGGAAGGCGTTGTTGAGCTGACGCTCCACGTCGAAATGCTCAAAAATCGGGGTGGTGCCGTCGTACACGTGGATGTTCCGTTCGGCATGGCGGGAGATGCGGCTGATGGCGGAGCGGATGCGGTCGGCCTCCATCTCCTGATCGATCACAATGCGGTCGATATCCTCGACCAGCGAATCCCGCACCATGCGTTCCAGCAGATCGGGCTCCTGATAGAGCAGGCAGGGGGTTTTCTTGTTTTTGATGCCGGAATCGATGCTTTCCCAGGTGTCCAGCAAGGCGCGCAGGTCGCGGGCGAACCCGGTCTTTCTGGCCCCTTCTCCGGCGGTGCGGATAATGAAGCCGAGATTCTCCGGCGTGTGCATACGCGCGAGAATTTTTTTCAGGCGCTGACGCTCTTTTTCTCCGGAGATTTTCCGGCTGACTCCTTTCAGGTTGGTGCCCGGCATCATTACCAGGTAGCGGCCGGCCACGCTGAGGTTGGCGGTGACGCGGGGGCCTTTGGTGCTGATGGCGGCCTTGGAGACCTGCACGATAATTTCCGATCCGACCGGAAAGCGCTCCTGCATTTCGCCAGGGGCGAATTTCTTCCGGCGTCCGCCGCGTCCGCCGCTGTTTCCCATTTCCTCGGCCTCCAGCCGGGCGGCATCCTCGGGTATCATATCCCAATAATGGATGAAGGCATTCTTCTTCAGACCGATATCCACAAAGGCGGCCTGCAGGCCGTCCTCCAGGTTTTGAATCTTTCCTTTGAAGATGCTGCCGACGATCCGTTCCTCGTTTTTACGTTCGACAAAGAAATCCTCCAGACGGCCGTCCTCCAGGAAGGCAATCCGGGTTTCCAGGCTTTCAACATTTGCGACAATTTCTTTTTTCAGTTTCTTTTTTTCTTTGGTGGCCATGGTGGGCTCCGGTTAGGGGTGTGACCTCCCGGTGTCCCGGCGGATATGCACGCTTTGTACAAGTCCGAGCGCCAGCAGCATGCTGAGCACGAACGATCCGCCGTAGCTGACCAGGGGGAGAGGTAATCCGACAATCGGCATCAGGCCCACCGTCATGGCCACGTTAATCGTCACGTGGATGAACAGCATGGCGAGAATACCGACTGCAATTAAACGTCCGAATACGTCCGCCGCACGCAACGCGGTGCGGGCAAGACATCCGAACAACAATGAGTAAAGTCCGAGGAGGCTGAGGGAACCGAGGTATCCGGTTTCCTCCGCGATCACGGAAAAAATAAAATCTGTGGGGGCCACGGTGGAGGGAAGAAACCCAAGCATGTTCTGGGTTCCGCGGCCGAATCCTTTTCCGGTGAGACCGCCGGAACCGACCGCCATGACGGACTGTTTCATATTCCAGCCGGCATTCAGGGGATCCCGGTCCGGTTCCAGAAACACCAGAATCCGTTCTTTCTGATACGGCCTGGCCACACTCCAGGCCAGCGGCAGGGTCATCAGGCCCAGTAAGAACAGAATGGCCAGCACCCGCCAGGGCAGTCCTGAGACGAAGAGGAGCGACAGGAGAATCACCGGCAGGATCATGGCGGTTCCCAGATCGGGCTGGGCCACAATCAGGGCGAAGATTCCTCCGGTCAGCAGCAGCGGCACGAATACGATCCGGGGATGCCTGGGATTCCGGAGCGGATCCCCCAGAAAGGCCGCCAGGGTGAGGACCAGGCCGATTTTAGTGAGCTCCGCGGGTTGAAAATTCACCGGGCCTAAATCCGACCAGCAGAACCAGGCAGCCGATATAAATCAGCGGAGCAAGATCGCGGAAGCGGCGGTAGTCAATCAGACTCACGGTCAGGTAAAGGGGGAATCCCACCACCACGAATCCCAGTTGCTTCCATCCCTGCGAGGTGAGCAGGGCATCGCCCTCATCGCCCAGACCCGCACTGAAAATAAACACCACACCGGTCAGCAGCAGCAGGAAGGTGGCGGAGAGGGCGGCCCAGTCCAGTTTCAGCAGGGGTTTGAATCTGTGCAGGAGTCTAGCCACGGTTGGCCTCCTCACGGTTCCCGCTGCGGGACGCCTCCGTCCGGCGGAACAGCGCCTGCATCAGCAATTTCATCCGCGGAGTGGCGTCGACCCCTGAACCCTGTCCGGCATCAATCAGGACCACGGCCGCAATGGTGGGGTTGTCATAGGGGGCAAATGCAATCATCCAGGAGCGGTATTGACGGTTACCCGGACGGCCGAACTGAGCGGTTCCCGTTTTCCCGGCATACACCAGACCGTCCACCTGCGCCTTGCGGGCGGTGCCGAACTGCCCCATCACCACATCCCGCATCCCCTCGCGGATGACCTTCACCGAGGATGCGGGCCAGCCAAGATCGATTGGGGTTCTGCCGGGTTGCGGCCGAATGAATGCCTCCAGATCCGAAATATCCTCATCGCCGCCGTCCAGCTGGGGTCCGGGCAGGCGAAACCCTTTCAGCAGGGTGGGAGGAACGAGGGTCCCTCCATTGGCCAACGTGGAGGTGAGCTGAGCCATTTGCATCGGGGTGACATTCAGGAATCCCTGTCCGATGGAGAGGTTGGCAATATCCCCCAGGCGGAGCCGGTCGTTAAAACGTTCCTGTTTCCATTCATCGGTGGGAAGAATCCCGCCGGTTTCATAATCGACCTCCACACCGGTGGGCCGTCCCAGACCCGCTTCGCTCAGAAGCCGGTAGAAGGGGTCGTATCCGGTTTCCTCCACCATCCTCCACATGTAGACGTTGCAGGAGCGCTCAATCGCCTCCTGCATATTCAGGGGGCCGTGTCCCAGGCGGTTATGGCAGTGCATGGGTGAGGCGCCGGGCGCGGGATAGTAGACGCCCTGACAGGAGAAGACGGTCTGAGGGTCGACCTGATCATAGACCAGTCCGGCCAGGCAGACGAAGGGCTTGATCACCGAACCGGGAGGATAATGCTCGCGGACCGGACGGTTCACCAGCGGCTTTTCCGGGTCCTGTGTCAGGCGGTTCCAGACGCGGGTGGGGATAAACGGCGTCATGTCGTTCAGATTGAACCGCGGGCTGGTGGCCAGGGCGAGGACCTCGCCGTTCCGGGGATCCATCACCACGATGGAGCCGGTCTGCTCTCCCAGCAGCCGTTCGCACAGGCGCTGTATCCGGGCATCGATGGTGAGTTTAACATCCTGACCGGGCACCGCGGGTTTCTGCGCCTCCACATTATGGCGGTACATGGCCACGTCGATCCGCACCAGTTCTCCGCCCGCCTCTCCCCGGAGTCTCTCGTCAAATTCCAGTTCAGGCAGCTGAAAATCGTAGCGGCCCTCTTCATCCTGAGCCTGCCCGCCGCGCCCCACGTATCCCAGCGTCTGGGCCATCAGGTCCCGGTAAGGATAGGTCCGGACGGCCTCGGTGTAGAGATCCATGCCGGCCTGGGGGCCGACCTGTTCGGCCCACCGGGCCAGGGAGGTTCTGTCCAGATCCTTCCAGGCCATGAGAGGGAGCAGGCGCTGATTCCGGTAATGCCGGGCCAGCTCCTCCCGGTCCAGGGTGCGGGGAAGTCCAATTTTTACTGCGGTTTCATCCAGCAGGGTTTCGATACGGTCGAGGGTTCTGGAGGCCGGACCGGGCACCCGCAGTTCCTCCAGATATAAGGCGAGGTTCACAGAGGGCCGGTTGTCCGCGATTACGATGCCGTTCCGATCGATGATCCGACCCCGCTGGCCGGGATGACGGATCCGCCGCATGCTCTGCTGGCGGATGTTCTCTTGAAAGGTGTGCCCCCGGACGACCTGAAGGTTCCAAAGGAAGACGGCGAGGCCGGCCTGTACGGCCACCATTAGTCCGAGGATCAGACGGATCCGCAGAATGGCGTGGGAGGTTTTGGTGGCCCGTGCCATGTCAGATTTTCCTCCCCGTTTTCAGCCCCAGCTGAATCTCCAGAGCCTGCAGGACCTGATAAATCACCGGGATGAATACCAGCCCCAGCAGCGACATGCCGAGCGCTTTGGACATCACAAAAGAGAAATGAACCCCGTTTCTGAGACCGGTGCTCACCAGGGTGACGTACAGCAAGAGTGAGACCAGGGCCGATGAGGCCACGCCCAGAGTGATATGGGTGAACCAGTGCTCGGCGAAGAGGCGGTCACGGTACTGATTCACCAACAGGGCCACTGCCAGCAGTGCGATCACGGAGAATCCGTGGGGGATGGGGCCGAGGCTGTCCTGGAGGAGACCTGCCAGTACCGCACATTCCACCACCAGACTGTCCTCACGTGAAAGCGCATAGTAGAGGACCACCCCCAGCAGCAGGGGCGGTTTTGCCTGCCCCATGCCGGACCAGGCCGGGGAGACCGCCTGAATCAGAGCGCAAAGGAAGAGTGCGGTCAGCATCAGCAGGCGGTTCATGGTCGTTCCCCCTGTACGACAAATAACACATCCAGCCGTGAAAGGTCGGCATAGGGTTTGACAGTGGCGGTCTGGTGCAGGCCATTTTCATCCAGCTGGATATTTTCCAGAGTTCCCACCGGGATTCCTTTCGGGAAGACCCCTCCCAGTCCGGAGGTGCTCACTTCCGCCCCCCGCTCCAGACGCTGGTGTTTATTGATAAGCTCGACCGTGCAAAAGACCTGCCCGTTCCAGGAAAGACCCTGACCTTTGAGAATGCCGTTGGTCTGATTGTCGCCGATGCGGACGGCGACCTGACAGGATGGATCGGAAATCAGCAGCACATCCGCAGTTTCCTCTGACACATCGGTCAGTCTCCCTACCAGGCCCTCCGACGAAATGACCGCCCGGTCGGTCTCCGCCTCAAGGCCTTCAGGTTTCAGAATTCGCACCGTCTGCCACCATCCGCTGATGTCCCGGGCAATGACGATTCCAGCCGCCAGTTCCCAGGTGCTGCGTTGCTGAAAGTTCAGTTGCTGGCGAAGCAGAAAGTTCTCCTCCTCAAGAGCCTCCAGCTCCGTAACCCGGTTCTGCAGCCGGATCACTTCCTGCTGAAGTTCGCGGTTTCGCTGGGGCAGGGTGCCCCGGGCCCGGATCGCATTGCCGGCCTCCCGGAAGCGGGAGGTATAGGTGGCGCCGAGCTGTTGCAGCGGGGCCAGAAGATCACGGGTGCCCTGTTTCAGGCTGCGGCTGATGCCGACAGGGAGATTGAGCGTGATCAGTATGATCACGCCAATCAAAAGCCAGAATGTCCAACGTTTCCTTTTCACGGGTGGGTTCCTTGGAACCGGCAGCGTGAAAAGGGCTTACAACCAAGATGTCAGATGCGTGTCCTCATTTTTCCGCAAACGCGTTTTTCCGCAGAAGATTGATTTCGTGCAACACGACACCGGTACCTTCGGCAACGGCGCTCAACGGATCGTCGGCCACATGGACCGGCAGACCCGTCTGTTCCGCAATCAGGGTGTCGAGGCCGCGCAACAGAGAACCGCCGCCGGCAAGAACCAGACCACGGTCAACCAGATCCGCGGAAAGCTCCGGCGGACACCGTTCCAGGGTGATGCGAATCGCCTCCACAATGGTGGAGACAGGTTCCATCAGCGCTTCGCGGATCTCCTCACTGGTGACCATCAGTGTCTTGGGCAGACCATTCACCTGGTCCCGGCCTTTGACCTCAATCGTCATTTCTTCCTCAATCTGGTAGGCGGAGCCAATTTCGATTTTAATCGTCTCGGCCGTCCGTTCTCCCACCATTAAGTTGTAAACCCTTTTCATGTACTGGATGATGGCTTCATCCATTTCATCGCCACCGACTCGGACGCTGCGACTGAATACAATACCGGCAAGGGAGATCAGGGCCACCTCGGTAGTCCCCCCTCCAATGTCCACAATCATATTCCCGGCGGGTTCCTGTACAGGGAGTCCCACGCCGATCGCAGCCGCCATCGGTTCTTCAATTAGATAGACTTCTCGGGCCCCGGCCCGTTCAGCGGATTCTTTTACCGCTCTTTTTTCAACTTCGGTGATTCCGCTGGGCACGGCAATGATCACCCGGGGTTTGACCATGCGTTTGTTGTGCACTTTGCGGATAAAATATTTCAACATCGCTTCGGTGATGTCAAAGTCGGCAATCACCCCCGCACGCAGCGGCCGGATGGCCACAATGTTTCCGGGGGTGCGCCCCAGCATTCGTTTTGCCTCTTCTCCCACGGCGAGCACCCGGTTGGTGGAGGATTGCACCGCCACTACGGAGGGTTCCCGAAGCACAATACCCCGGTCCTTGGCATACACCAGCGTGTTAGCCGTACCGAGGTCAATACCGATATCATTTGAAAAGAGGCCGAACAGCCGGGAAAACATGTAAGATCCTTATTACTGGGGTCTTGTAAAGCGCGTACTATGTGCATCTGCAGCCAGAGCGTCAAGCGCAAAGGGTCGGAATGCCCAGTTCGGGGGCGCATCCCGCCCCGGCGGGCAAGCCCGGAGTTGTATACATGGGCTCAACAGACTTTTACCCAGTATCTTCAGTTTTTTACAACCACGGACCGACGCGGACAAGCGCGGACCCTTGCAGTGCCGCTTGCGGATTCAGTCATTAAGCCGGGGACTTTTGAAAGAAATCCCCCCGCCTTAAATGTTCTTCTTCTCTTGCATGGGTCCGCGCTTGTCCGTGTCGGTCCGCGGTTGCGGTTTTTCGAGGCTGATCCCGGAAACTCTGTCAGCTGGATAACGGGGAGGGACGTTTCCGCAGCATCCACAGACAGAACACGCTGCCGAGCACCATAAAGAGCGAGAGAAACTGTCCCCGGGACATCCAGCCGAAGAAGAGAGAGGCATCCGGTTCCCGGAAAAATTCCACTCCGAAGCGCGCCACCGCGTAACCGATGAGAAACACCAGGCTGATCCGTCCGTTTTTCTCCTGACTCCACCGGGTCTGCCGGAGGATCCAGAGCAGCCCGAAGAGCAGGAATCCTTCACCGGCGGCCTGATAGAGCTGGGAGGGATGACGGGGCACCAGTCCGCCGCTCTCCACCACCTGCCGGAGGGTGGCCAGGTCATACCGGAGATGCTCCAGTTGTCCGCCGGGATTGAATTCGGGTCGTGCGAGCGGAAACACCACCCCCCAGTCGGATCCGGTGGGGCGGCCCCAGAGTTCACCGTTGATAAAATTGGCCAGTCTGCCGAACCCTATGCCCAGCGGACTGACCACCGCAAAACTGTCGGTGAGCTGCCAGAAGGATGCGCCATGTTTCCGCGCCCACCATGCCAGCACCAGGATACCGCCGAGGATACCCCCATGACTGGCCATTCCGCCCTCCCAGATGCGCAGCAGCTGCAGAGGATCCTCCAGCAGGGTCCGTGGGGAGTAAAACAGAAAGTATCCCAGCCGTCCGCCCAGCATCACCCCGAAAATACAGAAGCTGGTCAGGCAGTCCTGCAGTTGCTGAACGCTGAGGTCCAGCTGATTTCTGCGGATCATTTTTTTGAGAAGGAAATAACCGGCCAGAAAACCTACCAGATAGGAAAGACCGTACCAGCGGATGGCCAGAGTGTCGGTCAGGTTCAGGATTTCAGGATGGAGACGGTGGATGTACATAAGCCTGACCATCTGCTAGCGGGATTGCAGATGGAATCGAACCAAAATCCTGTTTTTTGCTGTGGCAGGCGGATTTATGTCCTCAGGAGGTGACCGGGAAATTCTGGTTCTTTTTGCGGAACTGGGCCGCAGTCATGCCGGTGTGCTGTTTAAAGGCCCGGCAGAAATTCTCTGTATTGGCATACCCCACATCCGCTGCGATGGCTTTGACCGGATCCTGGGTGGTGACCAGGCGAAGCCGGGCGGCCCGCATGCGTTGCTGCACCAGATACTGATAGGGCGTCTGCTGCATCGCCTCACGGAAACGCGTATGGAAATGGGAGGGGCTCATCCCGACTTTTCCGGCAAGAACATCCACCGGAAGAGGCCGGGCAAGCTCCTGCTTCATCAGACGCAGACTTTCGGCAATGCGGGGAGGGACAGGAGCAGGTTCCCGCGAAGGTCCTGCCAGTCGGTACTGTACCTGGGCCCAGATCAGGGGGCCAACGCAGTCTAGAGGCAGACTTCGGTGATGATGGCTATGCAGCATCTCGCGGATAAACGCGAGACTCCCCTGTTCCTCCGCCCAGTAGAATGTCCGCGGCCAATCGGGAGACCCGGGAAGGGCCGTGAGATCAAACGTGAGGGCCACGCATTCGTAATGGCCATCCGGAAGACTCCGGTGAACGGTTTCCTGATACTCCCGGTGTAGGAAAATGGTTCCGGGAGAACAGAGGCGGTCTGTTTCGGGGTGCCGCACCGGGCCCACTGTCAGCCATTCCATCACCAGCCGGCCGGATGGAATACGGTAGGGTTTCGGAGGAACTCCTTTGGGGGAGATGAAATAACTCATCTTCATGAGCTCAGGGTAGAGTCGTTGACAATTATTCGTAGTTTTCATCAATAAGTTCGACTTTACGTGGCGATAAAATGTGTTTTTAATGAAGTTATCATCAATACAACCTGTAAGGAGTTCAGACAATGCCCGAAATGACCATTCAACTATACAGCGTGCGGGAAGAGGCCGCAAAAGATTACGAAGGCACCCTGCGTGCCATCGCCGCCATGGGCTTTGGCTGCGTCGAGCCGGCGGGATATCCCGGCACCACCCCGGAAGCGGCACACCGGCTTTTCGAGTCACTTGGGTTGAAAGCCCCCTCCTGTCATGGCGCTCTGCCTCTGGGAGAGGAGAAGAACCGGGTGATCGAAGAGGCGCAGATGATGGGGCACGAGGCCGTGATCACCGGATGCCCTCCCGAATTTAAAGAGCACTACACCTCGATCGATAAGGTGAAAGCCATGTCGGATCTCTACTGTGAGGCGGCGGAGAACGCGGCCCCCTTTGGTATCCAGGTCGGGTATCACAATCATGACTGGGATCTGGTGGAGGTGGAGGGAACCCGGGGTTATAAAGTGTTTCTCGAGCGGACGCCGGAAACGGTGCTGTGGGAGGCGGACCTCTTCTGGGTCGCGCGGGCCGGACTTGACCCCGTGGCCTTCATTCAGGAATTGGGCCCCCGTGGCGCCTTTCTCCATTTTAAAGACGGACGGGTCTCGATGGAGGGCACCTTCCAGGAGGCCGAGACGGAGGACGGTAAGGTCATGCTGAGCGACGCCAAACCTTTTCTGCCGGCCGGACAGGGACAGGTGGATCTGATAGCGGCGTCGGAAGCGGCGGTTCATACCCGTTATGTTGCGGTTGAACTGGACAGTTATGAAGGAGATATGATGCAGGCGGTGAAAGAGAGTTTCGACTACCTGACGTCCAAAGGAATTGCCACCGGTGTTTCCCGGGAGGCAGGACAATGAGTGCGGACGTGAATCCTGTCGGCCTTGGTATCGTCGGTTGCGGAAACATCTCGAACGCTTATTTCAAGGGTGCCTCCGCGTTTGAGCTTCTCAAGGTGGTCTCCTGTGCGGACCGCTTTCACGAACGGGCGCTGTCCAAAGCCGAAGAACACGGATGCACCGCCCAGAGCGTGGAGGAACTGCTGGCCAATCCGGAGGTGGAACTGGTGATCAACCTGACCCATCCGGCCGCGCATGCTGAGTTGAGCCTGCAGGCGCTGGAGGCGGGAAAGCATGTCCATTGCGAGAAGCCTCTGGCCGTTACTCTCGAGGAGGGAAAACGGGTGCTGGAGATGGCAAAAGACAAAGGGCTTTTGACCGGCTGTGCACCGGATACCTTTATGGGTGCCGGACTGCAGACCTGCCGGAAACTGCTGGATGACGGCTGGATCGGCCGGCCGGTTTCCGGCACGGCCTTTATGATGAGCCGCGGACCTGAATCCTGGCATCCCGATCCGGGATTCTTCTATCAGACGGGCGCGGGTCCGCTGTTTGATATGGGACCTTACTACATCACGGCCCTGGTCCATATGCTCGGACCGGTGAAACGGGTCATCGCCATGACCACCAAGGCGTTTGAGTCCCGCACGGCTACCTGTAAGGAACAGTTTGGAAAAGAGCTGCCGGTGGAAGTGCCCACCCATAATGCCGGAGTACTGGAATTTCACTCCGGTGCGGTGATTACCCTGACCATCTCCTTTGATGTCTGTGCCCACCGTCATTCGCCCCTCGAGTTGTACGGCACCGAGGGGTCCCTGCAGATGCCGGATCCCAATACGTTTTCCGGTCCGGTCCATCTGTTGACCCGCAAAGATGGGGAGTGGCGTGAACAGGCCCTCAGCCATCCCTATGCAGACAACATGCGCGGGATTGGTGCGGCGGATATGGCCATGGCCATTCGGCATGGAACCCCGCAGCGCACCAGCGGTGAGCTGGGCTATCACGTCCTTGAGGTGATGCACGCATTTGAGGCCTCCTCCACCAGCGGAGAGCAGGTGAAAATCGAGTCAGCCCCGCAGCAGCCGGATCCGCTTCCGCTGGGGCTGATCGAGGGACGGCTGGCCTGACCCGGCTCCTGTAGAGGCCGCGAACCGCAGGTCCTGTCCTTATCCCCGTTGGGGCAGGACCTTGTCGGTGAGCGCGCCCTCGCTTGCCGTGGTCACGGTGGCGGCATACTTGGCCAGTACTCCGCGTTTTTCCCGGGGTTTGGGCAGCTTAAATTTTGCCTGACGCTCTTTCAGCTCTTTCTTCTTCACGTGAAGTTTGATCTCGGCCGTTTCGGCGTTGACGGCGGAGGCCACGTTGCGCTCGGCGAGTTGCAGCGCTCGGGCTAGGTCTCGCTCG